>JBQCCW010000158.1:0-2239 GCA_051961835.1 Marmoricola sp.
CGCGCCGAGAACCTCCGGCTCCTGCTCGAGGACTTCGCGCCGGCCGACGCGCTGGCCGATCTCCACCAGGTCCACGGCCGCACCGTGGTCCTCGCCCGCGGCCCGGTCGACCGGGCGGAGGCCGACGGGCTGGTCACCGACCGGCCCGGGGTGGTCCTGCTCGTCCGGGCGGCCGACTGCGTGCCGGTGCTCCTGGCCGACGTGGAGGGGCGCGTCGTCGGGGCCGCGCACAGCGGGCGCAACGGGGTCGTCGCGGGCGTCGTCGTCGAGACGGTACGCCGGATGCGGGACCTCGGCGCGGAGCGGATCCGAGCCTGGGTGGGGCCGCACGTGTGCGGCGCCTGCTACGAGGTGCCGGCCGACCTGCGGGACGAGGTGGCCGCGGTCGAACCGGCCGCCCGGGCGACCACGTCCTGGGGCACGCCGGCGCTCGACCTGGGCGCGGGGGTCCGCGCACAGCTGGAGCGGGAAGGGGTCGAGGTGGAGGAGGTGGAGCGGTGCACCCGCGAGGACGCCGCGCTCTACTCCTACCGCCGCGACGGCGCCGGAGCGGGCCGGCTGGCCGGCCTGGTCAGGATCACGGCGTGACCACGGGTCAGGAGCGGTCGGCGGACGCCGGCGAACGCCGGCAGCAGCTGGCGACCGGCCTCGCGGCGGTGCGCTCCCGCATCGCCGGCGCGTGCGCCGACGTCGGGCGCGACCCCGACGAGGTCACGCTCGTGGTGGTCACCAAGTTCTTCCCCGCCTCCGACGTCCGGCTGCTGGCCGACCTCGGCGTCACCGAGCTGGGGGAGAACCGCCACCAGGAGGCGCAGGAGAAGGCCGCCGCGTGTGCCGACCTCGACCTGGTCTGGCACTTCATCGGGGGCCTGCAGTCCAACAAGGCGGCCGCCGTGGCGGCGTACGCCGACGTCGTCGAGTCCGTCGACCGCGCCAAGCTGGTGCGGCCGCTGGACCGGGGCGCGGCGGAGCGGGGGCGGCCGGTCGACGTCCTGCTGCAGGTCAGCCTCGACCCGTCCGGTACGCCGGGCCGGGCCGGGGCCGACCCCGCCGAGCTGGCTGCGCTCGCGGCGCGGGTCGGCGAGGCGGAGGCACTGCGGTTGCGGGGGCTGATGGCGGTCGCGCCGCTGGGGGAGGACCCCCAGGCGGCGTTCGCCCGGCTGGCCGCGATCCGCGAGGGCTTCCTCGCCGAGCACCCCGGGGCGACCCGGCTCTCGGCAGGGATGAGCGGCGACCTGGAGCATGCAGTCCGGGTCGGCGCGACACACGTACGCATAGGCTCGGCGGTCCTCGGCACGAGGCCACGGGTCAAGTAGGGTCCAAACACCACCACAGCGGTCCCGGAGGACCGCGGAGTTCCGGAGGGGAACAGTCATGAGCGGCGCGATGCGCAGGATCGGCGAGTACCTAGGCCTGCTCGAGGACACCGGCCGGTACGACGACGAGCACGGTGCCTACGAGGGCGACTACGAGACGCAGGCCACCGCGCCGGGCGCCCGGGCGCCGCGGCGGGAGAGCCGGCCGGCCCCCGACGCCGACCTCGCGGAGCGCCGCCGCCCGGTCGCCCCGGCGCCGGTCGGCGTGGTGGCCGAGCTGTCCCGGATCACCACGCTCCACCCGAGCACCTACAACGAGGCGCGCACGGTCGGCGAGAACTTCCGCGAGGGCACGCCGGTGATCATGAACCTGTCCGAGATGGACGACAACGACGCCAAGCGGCTCGTCGACTTCGCCGCGGGTCTGGTGTTCGCGACCCGCGGGACGATCGAGCGGATCACCAACAAGGTGTTCCTGCTGTCGCCGCCCAACGTGTCGGTGGCCGCCGAGGACAAGCAGCGCATCGCCGAGGGCGGCTTCTTCAACCAGAGCTAGGCTCCTCGCACGTGACCATCGTCGGGCTCGTCATCCACGTCGTCCTGTGGATCTTCATCGCACTGCTCTGGGTCCGCTTCGTGGTCGACTGGGTGCAGGTCTTCGCCCGGTCCTGGGTGCCCCGGGGCGTGATCCTGGTGCTGCTCGAGGGCGTCTACTCGGCGACCGACCCGCCGATCAAGGCGCTGCGCCGGGTGGTGCCGCCGCTCCGGCTCGGCGCGGTCGCCCTCGACCTGAGCTTCCTGATCGTGATCGTGATCGCCTACCTGCTGCTCAACCTGAACGACCGACTGCTGTTGACCTGAGAGGGTCCGCGAGGCTGGTGGTGGCCCTGGGGCGGCGGCGCAGTGCCGCCCGGTGCGCCGGG
>JBQCCW010000159.1:0-2988 GCA_051961835.1 Marmoricola sp.
TCGTCCCGCTCGTCGTGGTCCAGCTGGTGCTGCTGGCGTTGTTCGTGCTGTGGCTGGTGATCGGCGCGATGACCGGCCAGCGCCGCCCGGAGGTGGCGTTGGCGCTGCTGCGCGGCCGGGGCCGGCGGGGCGCTCGGCGCCAGCTCAGCGCCGAGCTGCTTCCGGTGGCACTCGCCGGCGTCCCGATCGGCGGGGCGGTCGCCGTCATCGTGGCGTCCGTCGTACGCCGGGTGGCGCTGCCGCCCGGAGCGCCGCTCGAGTTCCCCGCATCGTTCTGGTGGAGCCTGGCCGCCGCCGCGGCGGTCCTCGTGGTCCTCGTCACGGCGTCGGTGGCGCAGGTGACGCGGGAGCCGGTCGAGGCACTGCTCCGACGCGTGCCGCCCCGCTCGAGCCACCGGCTCGGTGCCGCCGAGGTGCTGCTGCTCGCGATCAGCGGCACCGCCGCCGTGGCGTTCCTGACCGGCGGGCTTCGCGGCGCCGCGGCGCTGTGCGGACCGGCCGTGCTGGCACTCCTGGTCGGGCTCCTGCTGGCTCGGGCCGTGCCGGTGTGCGCCGTGCTCGGCCGACGAGCGCTCCGCCGCGGACGCGTGGGGCCGGGCCTGGTCCTCCTCGACGCCGCCCGCAACCCCGCCGCGCGCCGCACGGTCGCGGCGGTCGCCGTCGCCAGCGCGCTGCTGGTCTTCGCCTCCGACGCCTTCGCCGTGGGCGAGCGCAACCGCCAGCTCCAGGCCGAGCAGGACGTCGGGGCAGCCGCCGTGCTCTCGGTGGACACCACCGACCTGGCAGGGGTGCGCGCCGCGGTGCGCCACGCCGACCCGACCGGGCGCCGCGCCACGCCCGTCGTGGTGGTCTCACCGGTCGGCAGCATCGGCCCGACGACGGTCGCAGTGATCCCCGACGAGCTGCGCCACGTCACCTCCGCGCCCGGCGTGGTGCAGGGTCTGCCGCTGCGGCGACTGCGCCCGCCGCCGGGCGCCCCGCTGCGGTTGACCGGCACCCACCTCGCTGTGTCGGTCCGCACCGACGCTCTGGACGTCGGCGGGCTGGGCCCCGGGACGCGGCCGCACCTCGTCCTGGGGGTGGTCTTCGCACCCGGCGACCCCGGGTCCTTGGATCTGGGCCCGCTGCCCCCCCGAGGCCGGGTGGGCCGCCTCCACACGACGATGTCCTGCTCCGGCGGGTGCCTGGTCACCTCCGTCGGGGTCAGCGGCGCCCCCGGGGCCAAGGTCGTCGTCCGCCTCCGACTGGGGGCCGTGCGGACCGATCGCGGCACGGTGCCGTGGGGCCCGGCCGGCTCCTGGACGCCGGTGAGCGGCCCCGATGGCTCTGCGCGTGCGGTCGCTGCCGCCGGCGATGGCGGCCTCGTCGTGGAGGCGGACACGAACCAGTCCGACGAGGTGGACCTGCCCCAGCAGTGGTTCCCCACCTCGGTGCCCGCCCTCGTCACCGGCGCGCTCCCCCCGGCGAGCACCGGTGATCGGTTCGCGCTCACCGGGCTCGACGGACAGGGCCGACCCGCCGTGAGGGTCGGCCGGATCGGCAGGGTGCCGGGCGCTCCCCTCGACACGGCCTTGGTCGACCTCGAGACGGTGGCGCGGGGCAGCGGGATCAACCCGGGCGACCGGGTCCAGGTCTGGCTCGCCTCGACCGGGCAGGGGGTGCTGCCCCGGGTAAGGGCGGCGTTGCGGGCTCGCCACCTTTCGGTCGTCTCGACCGCCACCGTGACGTCGCAGCGCACCGTCTACGACCGCTCCGCGTCGGCCTGGGGCCTTGCGCTCGGCCGCGTCGTCGGCGTGCTCGCACTGCTCCTCGCGGTCCTGGCGCTGCTCGTCGTCGCCGCGACGACGTGGCGGCCCCGCTCCCGCGACCTGGCCGCCCTCGCGATGGCCGGCGTGCCCCGACCGGTGCTGCGCGGGGTGGTGACCGGAGGGCAGCTGCTGGTCGTGGTGCCCGCCGTGGCGGTCGGCACCGCGACGGGCATCGTGGGCGCCTCCGTCGCCCTCGACTCCATGCCGCTGTTCACCGCGCCTCCGGCGGTGCCGGTGCTCGACCTCTCCACCGCATGGCCCTCGGCGCTGGCCGCCGGCCTCGTCGCCTCGGCGGTGCTCGGGTGCGTCGGCCTCCTCACCGGCCGCGCCGTCGCCCGGCGCGGAGACCTCGACCGTCTGCGGGAGATGTGAGCGCGATGACCGGACTCCGGATCAGCACCAGGCGGCTGGTGCACATCTACCGCACGGAGGGCCACGACGTCGCGGCGCTGTCCGGGGTGGACCTGGAGGTGGCCGCCGGCGAGATCGTCGGGCTGCTCGGACCGTCCGGCTCCGGCAAGTCGACCCTGCTCACGCTGCTCGGCGGGCTCTTCCGTCCGAGCGCCGGCAAGGTGTTCCTCGGTGCCGACGAGCTCTCCACCGTGTCCCCCGAGCGGCTCGACCGGCTGCGCGCCACCGAGGTGGCCCTGATGCTGCAGGGCGCCGCCCGCAACCTGCTGCCCTACCTCAGTGTGCGGCAGAACCTGCTCTTCGCCCGCGGCGCCGCCGAGACGGCCGGCAAGGAGCTGCCCGACCTCGAGGAGCTGATCTCAGAGATCGGCCTGGAGGCGGTCGCCGACCGTCCGCCGGCCGCGCTCACCCCCGGCGACGTCCAGCTCGCGGCGGTGGCGGTTGCCGTCGCAGCACAGCCCGCCGTGCTCCTGGCCGACGAGCCGACCAGCCAGCTCGACCACGCCGCTCGCGACCGGGTGCTGGAGGCGCTCGCGGAGGTGAACAGCCGTTACGGCACCACGGTCGTCCTCGTGACCCACGACCCCGAGGTCGCCCGCGCGCTGCCCCGGACGGTGACGATCCGCGACGGCCGGATCGGCGGCGAGGGCCGCAGCGGCGAGGAGTACGCCGTCGTCACCCCCGACGGCTTCCTGCCGCTGCCGCTCCACGTGCGCGAGCAGCTGCTGCCCGGCACCCTGGTCCGGTTCCACCGCGACGAGGACGGCCG
>JBQCCW010000160.1:0-7610 GCA_051961835.1 Marmoricola sp.
GGCTTCGCCGGCAGATGGCTCCGCTGGGTGGTCGGGTAGCGGCTGTCGTGGAACAGCTTCGCCGTCAGCGTGTGGCGTTCACGCATCCCGTAGGTGAACACGAACGCCGCCAGCAGCGCGCCGACGGGTGGGCCGACGAAGTAGACCCAGAGGGCGGGATAGGAGCCGGACACGATGTCCGGTCCGAGCGTGCGCGCCGGATTCATGCTCGCTCCCGTGTACGGCGCGCCCGCCCAGATCAGTCCGCTGAGCACGCCTGTCACGACGGCCGGCGTCCACCGGGCGGTCCGTGCTGAGGAGACCATCAAGAACACCGTCAGCAGCAGGCCCAGCGTCAGCCCGGCCTCGATCCCGACCGCCTGCCACGCCGGCACAGAACTGCTCGGCGCCGTCCGCGCGTCGTGGATCGCCCGCGCATAGTGCCCCCAGGCCGCGTGCAGCCCGACCGCCGCAAGCAGGGCGCCCAGCACCTGCGCGGCGACGTACCCGACCAGATCGGAGACGCTCGTGTGCTTCTGGGCGAAGAACCCCACCGTGACCGCCGGATTGAGATGGGCGCCGCTGCGCTTGCCGACGGGGGAGATCGCGACGACTGCGGCAAGGAGCCCGAACGCGACACCGATCAGCACCAGGCGCAGGCCATCGGACGGGATCGCCGTGCGGCCCGGCGCCCCGGGCGCCTCGAGCAGGGCGACCACGGAGAACCCCAGGAACAGCTGGAAGGCGGTGCCGCCGAACTCGCACAGCCACTCGACCCAGTGCCAGCCCTCCACCCGGGGCTGCGGCGTGGCCGGCTGCTGCGGATCTCCCTTCAGCGGTCCCGACGAAGAGTGCGGGCGCGTGGAACGGGGTGCGGTCGTCTGAGTCAAGGTGGCGGGATACCCGACGCCGGACCGCAGCAAACCGGGTCGAGGCGGTGGCGGGGCCGCCGATACGATCGACGCTCCGATCCCGAAGCGAGGAGCATCCCGTGTCCGAAGTCCGCGTCCAGACCGCCGGCCCCGACGGAGACGTCGCGCGCACGGTCACGACCGGCACCAAGGCGTGGGAGCTGTACGCCGACGAGGGCGACGTCATCGCGGCGCGGGTGAACGGCGACCTGAAGGACCTCGCCTACGAACTGCACGACGGCGACGACGTCGAGGGCGTGCGCATCGACAGCGAGGACGGCCGGGCGATCCTGCGCCACTCCACCGCCCACGTGATGGCCCAGGCGGTGCAGCAGCTGTTCCCCGAGGCCAAGCTCGGCATCGGGCCGCCGGTCGAGAACGGCTTCTACTACGACTTCGACGTCGAGGAGCCCTTCGTCCCCGAGGACCTCGCCCGCATCGAGTCCGCGATGCGCAAGATCATCAAGGGCAACCAGAAGTTCTCGCGCCGTCCCGTCGCCGACGACGCCGCGCGTGAGGAGCTGGCCGGTGAGCCGTACAAGCTCGAGCTGATCGGCCTGAAGGGCGCCGGCGACGCCGAGCAGCAGGCCGAGGGCGCCAGCGTCGAGGTCGGCGGCGGCGAGCTCACCATCTACGACAACCTCGACCGCAACGGCGACGTGGCGTGGAAGGACCTCTGCCGCGGTCCGCACCTGCCCACCACCAAGCGGATCCCGGCGTTCAAGCTGATGCGCACCGCCGCGGCGTACTGGCGCGGCAACGAGAAGAACAAGCAGCTGCAGCGCATCTACGGCACCGCGTGGGAGAGCAAGGAGGCGCTCGAGGACTACCTCCATCGCCTCGAGGAGGCCGAGCGCCGCGACCACCGCAAGCTCGGACGCGAGCTGGACCTGTTCAGCTTCCCCGACCTCGTCGGCCCCGGGCTGCCGGTGTTCCACCCCAAGGGGGGCGTGCTCAAGCGGGTGATGGAGGACTACGTCCGCCAGCGGCACATCGACGAGGGCTTCCAGTACGTCAGCACCCCGCACATCGCCAAGGAGGACCTCTTCTACACCTCCGGGCACCTGCCGTACTTCGCCGAGGGCATGTTCCCACCGATGGACGACAACGGGCAGAACTACCGCCTCAAGGCGATGAACTGCCCGATGCACAACCTGATCTTCCGCTCCAGCCAGCGCTCCTACCGCGAGCTGCCGCTGCGGCTCTTCGAGTTCGGCACCGTCTACCGCGACGAGAAGTCCGGCGTCCTCCAGGGGCTCACGCGGGTGCGGATGATCACCCAGGACGACTCGCACTCCTACGTCACCAAGGAGGGCGCGGCCGAGGAGATCCGGCACCTGCTGCGGTTCGTGCTCAGCCTGCTCGACGACTTCGGGCTCGACGACTACTACCTGGAGCTGTCGACCCGCGACGACTCCAAGACGGACAAGTTCATCGGCTCCGACGAGCAGTGGGCCGAGGCGACGCAGGTCCTCGAGGACGTGGCCAAGGAGACCGGCCTCGAGCTGGTTCCGGACCCCGGTGGGGCGGCGTACTACGGCCCGAAGATCTCCGTCCAGGCGCGCGATGCGATCGGCCGCACCTGGCAGATGTCGACGATCCAGTACGACTTCAACCAGCCGCACCGCTTCGGCCTCGAGTACGTCGCCGCCGACGGCTCGCGCCAGGAGCCGGTGATGATCCACTCGGCGAAGTTCGGGTCGATCGAGCGGTTCATCGGCGTGCTGATCGAGCACTACGCCGGCGCGTTCCCTCCGTGGCTGGCGCCCGTGCAGGTGCAGGCGATCCCGATCGCGGAGCGCCACGACGGCTACCTCGACGAGGTCGCCGCGAAGCTGCGCGCCAAGGGCATCCGCGTCGAGGTGGACCGCTCCGATGACCGGATGCAGAAGAAGATCCGCAACGCCCAGTTGCAGAAGGTGCCGTTCATGGTGATCGCCGGTGACGACGACGTCGCCGCCGGCGCGGTCTCCTTCCGCTACCGCGACGGCCGCCAGGACAACGGCGTCCCGGTCGACGAGGCCGTGCAGCGGGTCGTCGACGCCGTCGAGCAGCGCGTGCAGGTGTAGCGCGTGGTGGCCCAGCACCAGGACGGCGTCGGGGAGCCCGACGCCCTCGAGCGGCTCTGGACGCCCTACCGGATGGCCTACATCCGGGGCGAGAACAAGCCGGCCGACGCCAGCGCGGGGGAGTGCCCCTTCTGCAGGATCCCGGCGCTCCCCGACGAGGAGGGGCTGGTGGTCCACCGCGGCGACGCGGCGTACGTGGTGTTGAACCTCTACCCCTACGCCTCCGGGCATGTGATGGCGTGCCCGTACCGGCACGTCGCCGACTACACCGAGCTCGATGACGCCGAGACCGCCGAGGTCGCCGCGCTGACGAAGCAGGCGATGCGGGTGCTCCGGTCGGTGTCGGGGGCGCACGGGTTCAACCTCGGCATGAACCAGGGGGCGGTCGCGGGCGCCGGCATCGCGGCCCACCTGCACCAGCACGTCGTGCCGCGGTGGGGTGGCGACCAGAACTTCCTCCCGATCATCGGCCGCACCAAAGCGCTGCCGGAGCTGCTCCGCGACACCCGCCGACTGCTCGCCGAGGCCTGGGACGCCGCGTGACGCATCCCGGCTCCCTGGGCGCCGACGCCGCGCTCGCCGCGGACCTGGTCCGCGAGGCCGGCGACCTCGCCGCGGAGCTGCGCGCCGAGGGCCTGCGGGTGGAGCACAAGACCTCCCGCTCCGACATCGTCACGGCCGCCGATCGCGCCGCGGAGCGGCTCATCGCCGACCACCTGGCGGTGCACCGCCCCGACGACGGGCTGCTCGGCGAGGAAGGCGCGTCGCGCCCGTCCCGCAACGGCCGCACCTGGGTGATCGACCCCGTCGACGGCACCTGGAACTTCGTCCACGGCCTGCCCTGGTGGTGCTCCGCGGTGGCGCTGGTCGAGGGCGACCTCGCCGCGGGGGAGTACGACGTCCTGCTCGGCGCGATCCACGACCCCGGCAGCGGCGCCCTGCATGTCGGCGGCCCGGGCCTGCCCTCGACCTCCGACGGGGCGCCGCTCGCACCGATGGAGGACCGTCCACTCGCCCAGTGCGCCGTGGCCACCTACCTCCACCCGCCCTTCCACGACGGCCCCGTCGCTGCGGCGTTCCGGCGGGCGGTGCGCGGCGCGGAGACGCTGCGGATGCTGGGCTCGGGCACGCTTGACCAGGTCGCGGTGGGCCAGGGGCGGTTGGGCGTCTACGTGCAGCACAGCGTGCCGGCGTGGGACTGGCTGCCCGGGGCGGCGTACGTGCTCGGCGCCGGAGGCGCCACCCGGCAGGTGCACGCGGGCGGTGTCGAGTGGTCGGTCTCCGGCGCACCGACGGCCGTCGCCGAGGTGTGCGCGGCCCTGCAGAGCGAGTGAGAACGCGGCCGCTACGATGCAGCCATGCATCTGAGCACGGCCGTCAAGATCGCCGGCGCCATCTTCGTGATCGCCAGCGGCATCGGGTTCCTGATGGAGAACTTCTGGGTCTTCCTCGCCGGTCAGGTGCTCCTGGTCGCGTGGCTGGGCGCCGTGCTCGTCGGCCCCGCCGGCGACGCCTGAGCTCCCCGACTCCTCCTCGCGGGAGACCGCGGCCACACCGCCCGCGCGGCCGCCCCGGGTCGCAGCCGTGCGGCGGATAGTCTGCCTCCGCCATGCTCGAGAGATTCCGCCAGTTCTGGACCAACGTCTGGGCACCGCTGGGCAACCTGTTCATCCGCTGGGGGATCAGCCCCAACACCGTCACGTTCGTCGGCACCCTCGGCGTCGTCGCCGGCGCGCTGATCTTCTTCCCGACCGGCCACCTGCTGGTCGGGGTCCTGGTGATCACGGCGTTCGTGTTCAGCGACATGATCGACGGCTACATGGCCCGCACGACGGGCCAGACCTCGCCGTTCGGGGCGTTCCTCGACTCCACCTTGGATCGGATCGGCGACGCGGCGATCTTCGGCGGCCTGGCGATGTACTTCGTCGGCCCGGGTGACAACCACTGGTTCGCGGCGCTCGCCATCTACTGCCTCTCGATGGGCTCGGTCACCTCCTACGCCCGAGCGCGCGCGGAGTCCCTGGGCATGCAGGCCAAGGTCGGCATCGCCGAGCGCGCGGACCGGCTGGTCGCGATCCTCGTGATCACCGGCCTCGCCGACCTGCTCCGCATCCTCGGCGTCGACGACCGGGTGCTCTACGCGATCCCGGTGACCCTGGCGCTGCTGGCGGTGGCGAGCACGGTCACGGTCGTCCAGCGGGTCCTCGTCGTACGACGTCAGGCGCTCGCCGGGCAGGGCTCACTGCCGGTCTGACCGGCTGTCTCCCGGCCGTAGAATGGTGGCATGACCGAGCAGAGCCACGCCCCCAGCACGACCGACGACCCGACTCCGGCCAGCGCCGGCGCCAGCACCGGAACGGGCCGGGTGAAGCGCGGCATGGCGGAGATGCTCAAGGGCGGCGTGATCATGGACGTCGTCACTGCCGAGCAGGCGAAGATCGCCGAGGACGCCGGCGCGGTGGCGGTGATGGCGCTGGAGCGGGTGCCTGCCGACATCCGCGCCCAGGGCGGCGTCTCGCGGATGAGCGACCCCGACATGATCGACGGCATCATCGAGGCCGTCTCGATCCCGGTGATGGCCAAGGCGCGGATCGGTCACTTCGCCGAGGCGCAAGTGCTGCAGTCGCTCGGCGTGGACTACATCGACGAGTCCGAGGTGCTGACCCCGGCCGACTACGCCAACCACATCGACAAGTGGGCGTTCACGGTGCCGTTCGTGTGCGGTGCGACGAACCTCGGTGAGGCGCTGCGGCGGATCACCGAGGGCGCGGCGATGATCCGCTCCAAGGGCGAGGCCGGCACCGGTGACGTCTCCAACGCGGTCACCCACATGCGCACGATCCGCCGGGAGATCCGCCGGTTGACGGTGCTGGGTGAGGACGAGCTGTTCGTGGCGGCCAAGGAGCTGCAGGCCCCGTACGAGCTGGTCAAGGAGGTCGCGGAGAAGGGGAAGCTGCCGGTGGTGCTGTTCACCGCAGGCGGCATCGCCACGCCCGCTGACGCCGCCATGATGATGCAGCTCGGCGCCGAGGGTGTGTTCGTGGGGTCGGGCATCTTCAAGTCCGGCAACCCGGCGCAGCGCGCCGAGGCGATCGTGAAGGCCACGACGTTCTACGACGACCCCGACGTGGTCGCGAAGGTCTCGCGTGGTCTGGGCGAGGCCATGGTCGGCATCAACGTCGAGGAGATCCCCCAGCCGCACCGTCTGGCCGAGCGCGGCTGGTGAGGCGGGCCCGCGCCGCGGAGGCGCGGCTCGCCCAGACGCGGTCGTGGGTGCGCGACGTCGTCCGGTCGGGGCTCCTGCCCGAGGACGCGCTGTTGCGTGAGGTGTCCGACGCGCTCGCGGCCGCCCCCCCGGACCGGCCCGGGGGCACGGCTGCGGAGTGGGTCGGCCTCGAGTGCGACCAGTGGCGTCGTGACGCTGCTGTCTGGGACGACCCCACGGACTTCGCCCTGCTCCAGGCGGTCTTCGACCGGCTGGGGTCCGAGGGCTTCTTGGTGCTGCAGGGCTGCGCCGACCACTGGGCCGCCAAGGCGGCCCTGTCGGCCGGGCCCTCTGTCAGGGGCGCGGTGTGGTTCACCCCGGCCGACGTGTGGCACGCGATCGACGAGGCGATGCTCGAGGTGAACCTCTGGCACGCCGACACCCGCAACGCGGCTCCCGGTGACGCGCTGCTGGCCGAGGTGCTCGCGGCGTTCACGGAGGGCGGCCTCGCCGCCCACTTCGACGAGGGCCGGATCGAGGTCGCCGCCCGCTGGCAGCGCCGCCCGGAGCAGGCCTAGGGCCCCTCCCGCCCCATTCGGCACCTACGGCAGGTTCCGTGGCTCGAGGAGCATGCCGGGCGTGCCGAATCGTGCGCTTCAGGCCGCCGCGGGTCCTTTCTCTGTGGTTCTGCTCACATGGCGCCCGCACTTTCCGATGAGGTGAGTGCCGGCAACTGGGGAGGGGCCGACCGCTGCTCGGGCAGCGCCCGACGTGCACACGGGAGGGCGAGATGACCGAGGACGAGCAGGGCTCGCGGCGGCGGCGTACGCCAGCTCTGGCGGTGAGCGGCGCCGCCGCTGCGGCGGTGCTGGTGCTGGGGGTCACCGGCACGCTGTCGAGCTGGACCACGGCGATCATCACGAACGACACGAACACCACCAAGGCGGTCACCGCCGTCGCACTGACGGAATCGGACGGCTCTGCGACAACCTGCGCAGACACGTCCACCACGGCGGACAACACGGCGACGTGCTCATCGATCAACAAGTACGGCGGCACATCGACGCCGCTGAACCCCGACGGGGTCAACAGTCACACGACCACGGTCACTCTGACGAACGTCGGCACGGAGTCCGGTGGCCTCACGGTGTCGGGAGGGACGTGTACGAACAACGGCGGTGCAGTCGGGGCCACGCTCAAACTCTGCAATGTCCTCACGGTGACGATTGCGTGCCCGTCCGGCACTCAGAAGTACACGGGAACGTTGGCCGACTTCGCGGCCCCCGGCGAGCAAGCGATTGCCACCCTGGCTCCCGGGGGGACGGCCGTCTGCGACGTCACCGTGACACTTCCGAAGGATGCGCCCTCCGGTGTTTCGGCGATGGATGTGTCGCAGCCGATCACCTGGACGCTCACCGCCAGTTAAGACGAGCGGTCGAGCCATGC
>JBQCCW010000161.1:0-13820 GCA_051961835.1 Marmoricola sp.
ACGCTAGTAGGCGCCGGCCTCGGCATCCACTACGCGGCCGCGAACGAGTTGGAGATCGTCGACGGCCGGCTCACCGGCAGGGTGCTGGGGGAGATCGTCGACCGCCCGGGCAAGGCGGCCGCGCTGCGGCGCTTCGCCGAACAGCTCGGCCTGCCGTTGGCGGCCACGATCGCGATCGGCGACGGCGCCAACGACCTCGACATGCTGGACGTCGCCGGGCTGGGGATCGCGTTCAACGCCAAGCCGGCCGTGCGCGCAGCGGCCAGCACCGCGGTCAACGTGCCCTACCTCGACGCGGTGATGTACCTGCTGGGCATCAGCCGGGAGGAGATCGAGGCGGCCGACGCCGCAGCCGGGATCACGACCCCAGCGCCACCACTCGACGTCTGATCAGGCTCCGTCGTTGCCGACGTGGAACGCCGCGACCCGGCCGCTGCCCTCGCTCAGGTCCGACCACGCGATCTCGACCTCGAAGACCGTCAGGGCGCAGGGCGGGTACCCCGCGCTCATCGCCCGGAAGGCGTCCGGGTCGGCGTCGCCGCTGTCCAGGAGGTGGACCAGGCTGAAGACCGTCGGGTTGTGGCCGACGTAGAGCACGCAGCCTGCGTCCTCGGGCACGGAGCGCAGCGCATCCAAGGCGTCCTCGGGCCCGGCGCCGTACAGGGCATCACGCACCGTGAGGACGACCTCGGGATCGCCGAGACCCTCCGCGACGCCCTCCCAGGTGCTCACCGCCCGGACCGCGGAAGAGGCCAGCACCCGGTCGGGCACGATGCCCTGCTCGGCCAGCCAGCGGCCGGCCGCGACGGCGTCCCGGCGACCCCGTGCGGTGAGACGACGGGCGTGGTCGTCGGTCGCGAACGACTCGGCGCGAGCGTGGCGCATCACGACGAGACGCCGCGGGGCATGCGTGCGTGCTCCCTCCACGCCGCCACTGTCCCACGGGTCGTGGAACGTGTCAGCGCAACGCTCGCCCGGCGGTCAGGTGGTCTTCTTCACGGTCCGCTTGGCCGGCGCCCGACGCTGCGTCTGCTTGGCCCCCTGTTTGGGGCGGGCCCACATCTGGCCGCGCCCTGGAGCGTCCCCGGACCACTTCACCTCCACGTAGGGCAGCGACGCCACGAGGTCGCTGAGCTTGCCGAACCCGAAGGTGCGTGAGTCGAACGACGGCTGGCTCTTGATCAGGTAGCTGCCGAGCTCCCCCAGCGAGGACCACCCGTCGTCCTTGGCTGTCCGGTTGAGCGCCTTGATCACCAGGCTCTGCAGCTTTCCGTCCGTGCCCGGTGCGTCCTCGTCGGGCTCTTCGTCGCTGTCCACGGCGGGCGCGTCGAGGTTCTCCAGATAGAGGAACTGGTCGCACGCCTCCACGAACGGGCTCGGCGTCTTGCGCTGACCCACCCCGTAGACCCGCATCCCCGACTCCTTGAGCCGGGTCGCGAGCCGGGTGAAGTCGCTGTCACTGGACACGATCACGAAGCCGTCGACGTTCCCGGAGTAGAGCAGGTCCATCGCGTCGATGATCAGCGCGGAGTCCGTCGCGTTCTTGCCGGTCGTGTAGGCGAACTGCTGCACCGGGGAGATCGCGTGTGCAAGCAGCCGGTCCTTCCATCCGCCCAGCTGGTTGGTCGTCCAGTCGCCGTAGGCACGCCGCACGGTGAGGGCGCCGTAGCGCGTCAGCTCCTCGATCATCTCCGGGACGTGCTTGGGCGAGGTGTTGTCGGCGTCGACGAGCATCGCAAGGCGGCGGTTGTCGCCGGTGTCCATGAAGTCTCCGTTTCACGAGCCGGCGGAGCGTTCCGCCGGGGTGGGGGCGGCACCAGTGTGGCGGGTCCGCAGACCCGCCCAGGACACGACGGCCGCCACCGCGAGCAGCGTCGCGCACCACAGCAGGCCCTGACGGTATCCGTCCGTGAGAGCGGTCGGGTCGCGGTAGTCCGCCCCGGCCAGGCCCACCACCGCGGGGATGCAGGCGACGGCCAGGAGCGACCCGGCACGCGCCACCGCGTTGTTGACCCCGCTCGCGATGCCCGCGTGGCGGTCGGGCGCCGCGGCCAGGACCGTGGCCGTCAACGGCGCCACGAGCGTCGCGAGTCCCAGCCCGAACACCAGCACGCCGGGCAGCACTGCCGACAGGTACGGCGCGTCCCGCCCGACCGGGGTGAGCAGCACGAGCCCCACGGCGCAGGCTGCCGGACCTGCCGTCATCGGCAGCCGCGGCCCGATCCGTTGGGCCAGGGCGGCGAAGCGTGCGGAGAGCAGCAGCATCGCCAGCGTGAGCGGGAGCGTGGCGAGCCCGGCCTCGATCGGCCCGTAGCCGGAGGTGACCTGCAGTTGCAGCACGAGCAGGAGCAGGGCCGCGCCGAGGGCGCCGTACACGAGGAAGGTCATCGCGTTGGCGGCGGTGAACCGCCGGTCGGCGAAGAGCTCGGGCGGCACCAGCGCCCCGGGACGCCGCGAGCGCACCGCGAACAGCGCGGCTCCGGCGACCGCCACGCCGAGGAGGACCAGCACCACAGCCGACGGCAGCGTCGGCCACGCGGTGAGCAGGTAGGTCGAGGCGCCCAGCACGACCACGGTCGCCGCCGCGCTGCCGACGTCCACCGGTGTCGCCTCGCTGTCGCGCGACTCCGGGATCGCACCGGAGAGCACCAGCACCAGGACGCACAACGGCACGTTAATCGCGAACACCCACCGCCAGCTGCCGTGGTCGAGCAGGAGCCCGCCGACCACGGGTCCGACCGCCGTGGCGACGCCGGACGTGCCCGCCCAGATCCCGATGGCACGGGGCCGGTCCTCGCGGCGGAAGCCGGCTTGGATCAGCGCCAGCGCACCGGGGGTCAGCAGGGCACCGGCCGCCCCCTGCACCAGCCGCACCGCGACCAACTGGTCGGGGGTCTGCGCGAGCGCGCAGAGAGCCGAGCTGGCGCCGAAGCCGGCGATGCCGATCCGGTAGACCCGGCGACGCCCGAGCCGGTCCCCCAGGCTCCCCCCGAGCAGGATCAACGAGGCGAGGGTCAGCAGGTAGCCGGTGACCACCCACTGCAGCTGGACGACCGAGGCACCGAGATCCGTGCCCAGCCGGGGAAGGGCGATGTTGACCACCGTGCCGTCCAGCAGCGCGATCCCCGAGCCCACCGTGACGGCCGCGAGTGCGGTCCGCCCCGGGCGGGAGGCGAGCACGAGGGCGGTCACGCCGGAAACGCTAGGCCATCGGCGAGCGCGTCACGCCCCCATCGCGTGGTAGCCGCCGTCGACGTGCACGATCTCGCCGGTGGTCGCGGGGAAGAGGTCCGACAGCAGCGCAACGACCGCCCGGGCCGTCGGCTCCTGGTCGGCGTTGTCCCAGCCCAGCGGCGCGCGCGAGGCCCAGTTGGCGTCGAGCTCCTCGAAGCCCGGGATCGCCTTCGCGGCCAGGGTGCGCAGCGGGCCGGCCGAGACCAGGTTGACCCGGATGCCCTGCGGGCCGAGGTCGCGGGCGAGATAGCGGGCCGTCGACTCCAAGCCCGCCTTCGCCACGCCCATCCAGTCGTACGCCGGCCAGGCCACCGTGGCGTCGAAGGTCATGCCGACCACCGCGGCGCCCTCGCCCATCAGCGGCAGGCAGGCCTGGGTGAGCGACATCAGCGAGTACGCCGACACCTGGACCGCCTGGGCGACGTCCTGCCAGGGGCCGCCGAGGAACTTCCCGCCGAGCAACGTCTCGGGGTTCCCGTAGGCGATGGAGTGCACGAGGCCGTCGAGCCGCGCCTCCCCGAGGTGCTCGCGCAGCACGTCGGGGAGCCGGCGAAGGTGCTCCTCGTCGGTGACGTCGAGGTCGAGCACGGGAGGCTCGACCGGGAGGCGCTTGGCGATCCGCCGGGTGATGCCCAGGGCGCGCCCGAAGTTGGAGATCAGCACGGTGGCGCCCTGCTGCTGGGCGAACCGGGCGACCGCGAAGCCGATCGAGGTGTCCATGGTGACGCCGGCCACGAGGATCGTGCGTCCGTCGAGAATGCCCATCGTTCCTCCTGCTGGTGGGGTCAGTGGCCCATGCCGAGGCCGCCGTCGACGGGGATCACGGCCCCCGTCACGTAGCCGGCGGCATCGGAGGCCAGCCAGGTCACGGCGCCGGCGACCTCGTCGGCGGCGGCGAAGCGCTGGAGCGGTATCTGCGCGCGGTACGCCGCCTGCTGCTCCTCGGGGAGCGACGCGGTCATGTCGGTCTCGACGTAGCCCGGCGCGACGACGTTGACGGTGATGGCGCGGCTGCCCAGCTCCCGGGCCAGCGAGCGCGCGAGGCCCACGAGCCCGGCCTTGGAGGCGGCATAGTTCACCTGGCCGGGCGACCCGAGCAGCGCCACCACGCTGGAGACCAGCACGATGCGCCCGCGGCGCTGGCGCAACATGCCCTTCGCGGCGCGCTTCACCAGCCGGAAGGTGCCGGTGAGGTTGGTGTCGAGGGTGGTCGCCCAATCCTCCTCCGACATCCGCAGCAGCAGGGTGTCGCGGGTGACGCCGGCGTTCGCGACGAGTACCTCGACGGGTCCCTGATGCGCCTCGACGGCGTCGTAGGCGGCGGTGACCGACATCGGGTCGGTGAGCTCGCAGGGCACCGCGAAGGCGCCCTGCGGCGCCTCTCCGCGGCGACTGGTGACCGCCACCCGAGCGCCCTGGGCGAGGAAGGCCTCGGCGCTGGCGCGCCCGATCCCCCGGTTGCCCCCGGTGACCAGCACCGACCGACCGCTGCCGGGATCGGTGCCCGTGCTCGTGACGCTCACGCAGAGCGACGCTAGTGATTACCGCGCGGTAGGCCGAATCAGTCGTCGACCGGGGCGCCGTCCTCCAGCCGGAACCCCACCTTCAGTCCCACCTGGAAGTGCTCGACCGCACCGTCCTTCGCGTGACCGCGGATCTGCGTGACCTCGAACCAGTCGAGGTGGCGCAGGGTCTGCGAGGCCCGCTCGATGGCGTTGCGGATGGCGTGGTCGATGCCGTCGGGAGAGGTGCCGACGATCTCGGTGACGCGGTAGGTGCGGTTCGACATGGCCCCACCCTGCCACGCCGGACCGTGGCCGCCGTACCGGCGCACGCGGCTCGTGAACGGTTTCACGCAGCGACGTACGCTGGAAGCATGGTGCGGGGCAGGCGGGCGGAGCCCGAGGAGCGGGTCCTCCGGATCACCACGGCGGCGGAGTCGCCCTCTGTGGACCGCGAGCACCGCCAGCGCCGCTATGTGCTGTCGATGACGATCCGCACGCTCTGCTTCGTCGGTGCGGTGTTCGCCCGCAGCATCCCCTGGCTCTGCATCGTGCTGATCGCAGCGTCCTTCTTCCTCCCCTACATCGCGGTGGTGATGGCCAACC
Organism: Marmoricola sp.; assembly: GCA_051961835.1. Classification (GTDB taxonomy): domain Bacteria; phylum Actinomycetota; class Actinomycetes; order Propionibacteriales; family Nocardioidaceae; genus Marmoricola. The sequence continues at coordinate 5,343 of JBQCCW010000161.1, forward strand.
AGGCCAACCCGTCCCCGCCGACCGGCCCCGTGGAGGGGCCGGGGCAGCAGTTCAAGGAACTGCGGTGAGGCACCGGTGAACCAGACCTCGCACGAGCCCGTGATCTGCTCGGCGAAGGGCTGCACCGCCGCCGCGGTGCACGAGCTGCGGTGGAACAACCCGCGGATCCACACGCCGGACCGCCGCAAGGTCTGGCTGGCCTGTGAGGAGCACAAGGACCCCCTGGCCGCGTTCCTCGGGGCGCGTGACTTCCTCCGCGAGATCGAGCCGGTCGGGTGACCAGCGCGTCCTAGCCGCCGATCGCGGACATCGGCCGAGTCGGCTGCAGGAACGTGACGTCGTCGATCCCGTGACCGGCGGCCTTGCGTGCCATCGCCCGCACCCACCGCTCGGCGATCTCGGTGTCCGTGGCGCCGCCGCGCAGCGCTCCACGCAGGTCGGACTCCTCCCGCGCGAACAGGCAGTTGCGCACCTGGCCGTCCGCGGTCAGCCGCACCCGGTCGCAGTCGCCGCAGAACGGCCGGGTGACCGACGCGATCACGCCGACGGTCCCCGGGCCGCCGTCGACCAGCCACTTCTCCGCCGGCGCGCTGCCGCGCGGCTCCTCGGCCGGCTCGAGGAGGAACGCATGCTGCAGCGAGGCGAGGATCTCCTCCGCGGTGACCATCGCCTCCCGTGACCAGCGGTGCTGGGCGTCCAGCGGCATCTGCTCGATGATCCGCAGCTCGTAGCCGCGGTCCAGGCACCAGCGGAGCAGCTCCGGGGCCTGGTCGTCGTTGACGCCCCGCATGAGCACGGCGTTCACCTTCACCGGCGTCAGCCCGGCGGCCGCGGCTGCCTCCAGCCCCGCGACGACGTCGTGGAGCCGGGCACGACGGGTGATGCGCTCGAAGTCCTCGGGCCGCACGGTGTCGAGGCTGACGTTGACCCGGTCGAGCCCCGCGGCGGCCAGCGCCGCGGCGGTGCGCTGCAGCCCCAGGGCGTTGGTGGTCAGCGAGACCTCGGGAGTCGGCTCGAGTGCCTTCGTCCGACGCACGATGTCGACCAGCCCCCGCCGCAGCAGCGGCTCCCCGCCGGTGAACCGCACCTCGCGGATGCCGAGCTGCTCGACGCCGATCCGGACCAGGCGCACGACCTCGTCGTCGGTGAGGACGTCCTCGCCGGGGAGCCACTCGAGGCCCTCGGCGGGCATGCAGTACTCGCACCGCAGGTTGCATCGGTCGGTCAGCGAGACCCTCAGGTCCGTCGCGACCCGGCCGTAGCGGTCAGCAAGCTTGGTCCCCACCCCTGCAGTGTAGGGACCGGTGACTACCCTCTCGTCGTGTCCTTCCTCCTCAGCCGTCGCTGGGCGATGTTCTTCCTCCTCGTCGCGCTCGGTGCGTGGGGCGCCTACCTCCTGGGTCAGTGGCAGTTCCACCGGCTGGAGGAGACGCGCGCCACGAACCACCGCACCGCCCACAACCTCGCGGCGCCGCCCCTCCCGGTAGGCGACGTGCTCGCGGTCGGGCGCGGCGTCCCTCCGCACACCGAGTGGCGCCGGGTGACGATCCACGGCACGTACGACGACGCGCGCGCCGTGGTGTTGAAGTACCAGACCCGTGATGGCGCGGCCGGCGTCGAGGTGGTCACCCCGCTGCGGACGGCCGGCGGCGCGGCGGTCCTGGTCGACCGCGGTTGGATGGCGACCCAGAACTCCGGCGGCGAGCGCCCGACGCTGCCGCCCTCGGTGTCGGGTCCGGACACCGTCACCGGCTACGTGCGGGTCGACGCGACCGGCGGCGCGGCGCAGGTGGCGGACGGGGAGACGCGTGCGGTCTCCAGCCGGACGATCGCGCCCACGCTCCCCTACCCCGTGTACGGCGGGTTCGTCGACCTCGCCGCCCAGGCTCCTCGCTCCGCCGCGCCGTTGGGCGCCACCGAGCTGCCCGACGACACCAGCGACGGCCCGCACTTCTTCTACGGACTGCAGTGGTGGTTCTTCGGCGCCCTGGCGATCTTCGGCTTCTTCTTCTTGATGTACGACGAGTTCCAGCGGCGGCGCGAGCCGGCCGCCGGCTGAGGCACGCCCTAGCCGACCGCGGCGCCGGTGTCGTCGCGGTCCTCGGTCTCCCGGAACTGCGTCCGGTGCAGCTCGGCGTACAGGCCGCCGGCCGCGAGGAGCTCGGTGTGCGTGCCGCGCTGGACGATCCGGCCGTCGTCGATCACGAGGATCTGGTCGGCGTTGCGGACCGTGGAGAGGCGGTGGGCGATGACCAGCGACGTCCGGCCCTCCAGAGCGGTGTCGAGCGCCTGCTGGACGGCATGCTCGGACTCGGAGTCCAGGTGGGCGGTGGCCTCGTCGAGCACCACGATCGACGGCGCCTTGAGGAGCAGCCGGGCGATGGCGAGGCGCTGGCGCTCTCCCCCGGAGAGACGGTAGCCGCGGTCCCCGACCACCGTGTCGAGGCCGTCCGGCATGCCGCGCACGAGGTCGCCGATGCGAGCGGCGTGGAGGACCGCCCAGATCTCCTCGTCGGTCGCACCGGGGCGCGCGTAATGGAGGTTGGCGCGGATGGTGTCGTGGAACATGTGCGCGTCCTGGGTGACGTACCCGACCGTGTCCTCCAGCGACTGGAGGGTCACGTCACGGACGTCCCACTCGTGCCGGCCGTCGCCGACCCGCACGGCGCCGGAGGTCACGTCGTAGAGGCGCGCCACCAGGTGGGTCATCGTGGTCTTCCCGGCGCCGGAGGGTCCCACAAGGGCGATCATCTGGCCCGGCTCGGCCACGAAGGAGAGGTCGTGAAGGACCTCGCCGTGGTCGCGGCTCTCCTGGCGGGCGACGACCTCCAGGCTCGCCAGGCTCACCTCGTCGGCACGGGGGTAGGTGAAGGAGACGTCGTCGAAGACGAGCCGGGACGACTCCGGCGGGATGGCGACGGCGTCGGGCCGCTCCTGGACCTGGGAGGGCAGGTCGAGCACCTCGAAGACGCGGTCGAAGCTCACCAGGGCGGTCATCACGTCGACGCGGACGTTGGAGAGACCCTGCAGGGGCGCGAGCAGCCGCAGCAGCAGCGTCGCGAGCGCGGTGAGCGTGCCGATGGTCAGGACGTGCCGGATCACCAGCGTGCCGCCGATGCCGTAGACCAGGGCGGTCGCCAGCGTCGGCACCAACATCATCGAGGCCATGAAGACCCGGCTGACCAGGGCGATCCGGATCCCGAGGTCGCGGACGACGGCCGCCTTCTGGGCGTACCTGCGGTCCTCCTCCTCGCGCCGGCCGAACAGCTTGAGCAGGAGGGCGCCCCCGACGTTGAACCGCTCGGTCATCAGGTTGCCGAGGTCGGCGTTGCCGTCCATCTGCTCACGGGTGAGGCCGCTGATCCGGCGGCCCACCCACCGCGACGCCAGCAGCAGCAGCGGGAAGAGCACGAGGCAGGCGAGCGTCACCTGCCAGCTCAGGGCGAACATCGTCACCCCGACCACCAGCACGCTGACCGTGTTGGACACCGTGCTGGACAGCGTCGAGGTGAACGCGCGTTGGGCGCCGATGACGTCGTTGTTGAGCCGGGAGACCAGTGCACCGGTCTGCGTGCGCGTGAAGAACGCCAACGACATCCGCTGGATGTGCCCGAAGACCCGCGTCCGGAGGTCGAAGATCAGGTTCTCCCCGATGCGCGAGGAGAGGTACCCGGTGGCGACGGTCAGCCCCGCGTCCACGACGGCGGTGAGGGCCATCGCGCCGGCCAGCCAGAGGACCAGCGCCACGTGGTGACCGGCGATGCCGTCGTCGAAGATGTGCCGGATCAGCAGCGGGTTGACGATCACGATGGCGGCGTCGATCACGGTCAGGGTGAGGAAGACGGCGATCAGCCTGCGATGGGGTGCGGCGAATCCGGCGACCCGGCGCAGCGTGGTACGGGTGATCTGCTGCTGGACGACGCTGCGGTCGGCGCGCAGGCTCTGCATCGACCGCATCATCGATCCCATTCCGCTCATGACCGGCGAACGCCCCCAGGCGAAGCGTTGTTCCTGTCGGCGCCTCCGGGAGCCGTCACGCCAGCGACACCAGGTCGGCGTAGTCGGGGGACCACAGGTCCTCGACACCGTCGGGGAGGATCAGCACCCGGTCGGGCTCGAGCGCGTGCACGGCGCCCTCGTCGTGGGTGACGAGCACGATCGCCCCCTCGTAGGAGCGGATCGCCGCCAGCACCTCCTCCCGCGATGCGGGATCGAGGTTGTTGGTGGGCTCGTCGAGGAGCAGCACGTTCGCGGCGGACACGACGAGGATCGCGAGTGCGAGGCGGGTCTTCTCCCCGCCGGACAGCACGCCGGCCGGCTTGTGCGCGTCGTCGCCGGAGAACAGGAACGACCCGAGCACCGATCGCGCCTCGGTGTCGGTGAGCTGCGGGGCTGCCGTGTGCAGGTTCTCCAACACCGTTCGCGAGGTGTCCAGCGTCTCGTGCTCCTGGGCGTAGTAGCCGACCTTCAGCCCGTGACCGGGCACGACCCGGCCGGTGTCGGAGGCGTCGACGCCGGCGAGGATCCGCAGCAGGGTCGTCTTGCCGGCACCGTTCAGGCCGAGGATCACCACACGGTTGCCGCGGTCGATGGCGAGGTCGACGTCGGTGAACACCTCCAGCGACCCGTAGGACTTCGAGAGCTCGTGGGCGGTGAGCGGCGTCTTCCCGCACGGCGCCGGCTTGGGGAAGGCGATCCGGGCCACCCGGTCCGAGCGCCGCTCGCCCTCGATCCCGGCCAGCATCCGCTCCGCTCGCTTGATCATCGACTGGGCCGCCTGCGCCTTGGTCGCCTTGGCGCGCATCTTGTCGGCCTGGTCGAGCAGGGTCTGGGCCTTCCGCTCCGCGTTCTGCCGCTCACGCTTCCGCCGCCGCTCGTCGGTCTCGCGCTGGGAGAGGTACGCCGTCCAGCCCATGTTGTAGACGTCCACGACCGCCCGGTTGGCGTCGAGATGCAGCACCTTGTTGACGCACGCCTCCAGCAGCCCGACGTCGTGGCTGATCACGACGAGGCCGCCCTTGTAGTTGCGCAGGAACTCCCGCAGCCAGCCGATCGAGTCGGCGTCGAGGTGGTTGGTGGGCTCGTCGAGCAGAAGCGTCTCGGCGCCGGAGAAGAGGATCCGGGCGAGCTCGACGCGGCGGCGTTGGCCGCCGGACAGGGTCCGCAACGGCTGGCCGAGGAGGCGGTCGGCGATGTTGAGCGACGCGGCGATCTGGGCGGCCTCCGCCTCGGCGGCGTACCCGCCGGCGGCATGGAGCTCCGCGTCCGCGGCGGCATAGCGCCGCATCGCCCGGTCGCGCACCTCCTCGTCGTCGCTGCCCATCTCCTGCTCGGCCGCCCGCATCCGGCGTACCACCTCGTCGAGCCCCCGAGCGGAGAGGATGCGGTCACGCGCGAGCACGTCGGGATCGCCGGTGCGCGGGTCCTGGGGCAGGTAGCCCAGCGACCCGGTGCGCTGCACCGTGCCGGAGGCCGGGAGTCCGTCGCCGGCGAGGATCTTCGTGAGCGTCGTCTTGCCGGCTCCGTTGCGGCCCACCAGGCCGACCCGGTCGCCGGACCCGACGCGGAACGACACGTCCTCCATGAGCAGCCGGGCTCCGGCCCGGACCTCGAGCTGGTGGACGGTGATCATGCGGGGTCCCTGCGAAAGCGCGAGCGGAGCGAGTGGTTTCGTGGGGTAGCGATCACGGGAGGGGAAGTCTACGTGCCTCCCCGGGCGCATCCTGACCGCCGGTTGGGGAAAGGTGTGCCTATGCGGTTCAACCCCAAGGCACGCATCGACGAGAGCCAGGTCGAGAACAGGTCCGGCCGTGGCGGCGGGCTCGGTGGCGGCCTCGGCGGCAGCGGCTTCCAGATCCCGCTGCCCAGCGGTGGCGGCGGGAGGATCGGTCTGGGCACGGTGATCATCATCGTGATCTACCTGATCGTCCAGTTCTGCGCGGCGCCCGGCGGAGGCAACGGTGGCCAGAACGGCGCCGCCGACCCGGGGACCGGCGCCACCTGCAGCACCGGCGCGGACGCGAACCGCTCCCTGGGCTGTGCGATCGACCTGCTGACCAACTCGGTCCAGGACTTCTGGAGCCACGCCTACCCGCAGCAGACCGGTAAGGCGTACGACGTCATCCGGACGGTGAAGTACTCCGGGCAGACGTCCTCGGGGTGCGGCACCGCGCAGAGCGCGATGGGGCCCTTCTACTGCCCGAACGATCAACGGGTCTACATCGACACCTCGTTCATGCGCGACATGCTGCAGGGCCAGCTCGGCGCGAAGGGCGGCCCGTTCGCGCTGGGCTACGTGCTCGCCCACGAGTACGGCCACCACATCGAGGACCAGCTGGGCATCCTCGCCAAGATGCGCACCCAGCAGGGTCCACGCAGCGACTCCGTGCGGGTCGAGCTGATGGCCGACTGCCTGGCCGGGGTCTGGGCGAAGTCCGCGACCACGACCAAGGACGCGTCGGGCCGGACCCTCATCACCGATCTCACCAAGGACGACATCTCTCGAGCGATCAACGCCGCCCAAGCGGTGGGCGACGACCGGATCCAGAAGGAGAGCACCGGCCGCGTCGACCGCGAGGCGTGGACCCATGGGTCGAGCGCCGAGCGAGTGCACTGGTTCGAGACCGGCCTGAAGGGCGGCACCATCCAAGGGTGCGACACCTTCGACACCAACACGCTCTGAGCTGCCGGTGGCGCCCCCGATGATCGGGGGCCGGACCGGGCACCGCGACCGCGGCCGGCCCTGCTAGAAAGGGCCCCGACGTCCCTTTCGCCGATCTGGAGGACCTGTGTCCGCAACCGCCGCCCCGCTCCACGCGCGTCGTCCCCTCGTCCTCGCCGACCTCGTGCCCGGCACCGTCGTCCGCGACGTGCTCCTCGTCGTCGGCGGCGCCGCCCTCACCGGCCTGGCCGCGCAGATCGCGATCCCGGTGCACGGCTCCCCGGTGCCGGTGACCGGGCAGACGTTCGCCGCCCTCACCGTGGGCGCCGCTCTCGGCTGGCGGCGCGCCTTCGCGGCGATGGCGCTCTACATGGTCGCCGGCATGGCCGGCCTCCCCTGGTACGCCGCCCACCAGAGCGGCGTGCACCTCGCGAGCTTCGGCTACATCATCGGCTTCGTGGCCGCCGGCACCGTCGTCGGTGCGCTCGCCAGCCGCGGCGGTGACCGCAACCCGCTCGCCACGATCGGCACGATGGTGGTCGGCAACGCGCTCGTCTACGCCTTCGGTCTGGCCTGGCTGATGGGCGACCTGCATGTCGGGCTCGGCACGGCGTGGAGCATCGGGATGAAGAACTACCTGCTCGGCGACGCCCTGAAGATCCTGCTGGCCGCCGGCGTGCTGCCGCTGGCCTGGCGCGGCCTCGACCGCCTGCACGACTGAGCCACCGGCTTCCGCTGCGTCAGAGGCCCGGCGTGAGGACGCTCGTCATCGAGTAGTCCTTCGCCGGGCCTTCGACGTCCCAGCGCACGGTCCATCGGTCGGCCGCGCCGGTCACCATGCCGCGGTAGGTGTCGGCACCGCAGGGGTGCACCACCTGCGCGCCGGGCGTCCAGGGGTGGAACGGCCGCCCGTCCTCGAACAGCACCCACCACCCGGCGTGCCGTTCGCGGAGCAGCAGGCGACGGCTGACCTCGACGGTGGTGGTGCCGCGATGCCACCACCCGGACTCGTGCCACTCGAGCGCACCGCCGGCACCCGGCATGATCGCGAGGGTTCCGTGAACCTCGCTGCGCTCGGCTCCGAACCGGTCGTCGATCACCCGGCTGAGCTCCCACCGGCCCAGCAACAGGCGCGGATCCAGGCTCACGCGCACGACCCTAAGCCCGCTGCCCCACTGCTGCGGATCCGAGCCGCCCACCGGCTCAGATCCGCAGCGAACTGCTCTCACCCGAGCAGGGCCTCGAGGTCGGGCAGGTGGCGCTGCAGCGACCGGAGGTAGGGCGCCACCGCCGGGTGGCGCACCTTGGCCTCGAGGGGGCCCTCCCCGGGAGCCACCCGCGCCAACGCCCATTCCGCGCGCGACAGGACGGTGTAGGCGATCATCAGCCGCGCGGCCCAGGCGACGACGTCGCCGTCCGTCGTCACGCCGGCCCGCCGCAGCGCCGGCAGGTAGGCGCCGAGCAGCCAGGCCAGCGGCTCCATCGTGGTCAGGGCGTAGTAGCCGAGGTCGGCGCCGGCGGGCGCCGGGCCGAACGCCGACCAGTCCGCCGCCACGATCCCGCCGGCCGCCGGCGCCAGCACGTTGGCGGGCACGACGTCGCCGTGCGCGGGCACGGCCGGCAGGTCGTCGTACCGGCCCAGCAAGGAGCCACGGCGCTGCCAGAAGTGGTCGGCCACATCGGCCACGACGGTCCGCTGGAGGGTCGGCCACCCGTCGTGCGCCTCCGCCAGGCGGACCCGCTCGCTGAGCAGTCGACGCGCGAGCCAGGGCGCCTCGACGACCGGACTGCCGGCGAGCGCGCCGAGAGCGGCGGCT
>JBQCCW010000162.1:0-7302 GCA_051961835.1 Marmoricola sp.
GGTGCCGCAGCTCCCCGCAGGCGTTGCACTTCTGGATCCGCAGCTCGCCGGCGGCGGTGCCCTCCCAGAAGAACTCCGTGTCGCGGTTCATCTGCGGGCGGACCAGCTTCGTGCGGTCGACCTTCGGCGTCGCCTGCGGCCGCGAGCCGGGCTTGTACTTCAGGACCCGGAACAGCATCGTCGCGACGACCTCGTCGCCAACTCGCCAGGTGTTCTCGGTGGTGATGAAGTAGCCCTCGCCGACGCCGGTCTGCTTCGGGCCCTTCACCGACTCCAGGCGCGCCGACAGGGTGACCTCCTCGCCCACCCGGACCGGACGGACGTAGACCTGGTCGCAGTTCGTGCCGAGCACCGAGGTGTAGCCGGCCTCGTCGAGGATCCGCATGGTGCCGTGGAGCGGGTCGCCGGCCGGGCGATGCGGGTCGAGGCCGTACATCGTCCACACCTGGGCCATCGCCGGCGGGGCCTCGCCGGAGCGGTATCGGGGGTCGTCCTCTCCGATCGCCTCGAGCCAGTTGTTGATCATCGGCTGGTTGACCGGGTCGCGCGCCAGCCGCGGCTCGGTCTCCCCGAGCGCCTTCATCTCCTCGACGCGAGCCATGATCCAGTCGTGGTCCCGAGACGTCTCGGCGCTCGTGGGGGAATTCATCGAGGAACCTTCGGCAGCCCCAGACCGAACATCGCGATCAGCTCGCGCTGCACCTCGTTGACTCCGCCGCCGAAGGTGAGGACCAGGTTCCGCTTGGCGGTGAGGTCGAGGTAGCGCAGCAGCTGGGCCGTCTCCGGCTCCGCGGGGTCGCCGTACCGCGCGACCACCTCCTCCAGCGCCAGGCCCAGCCCCTGCACCTCGTCGGAGGCGAAGACCTTGGATGCCGAGGCGTCCGCGACGGCCTGGGGGCCGGCGGCCGGACGTCCGGCGACCTCCCAGTTGAGCAGCTCGTTGAGCCGGAATGCCACCGTGACCCGGGCGAGGACGTCGGCGACGTCGCGGACCTCGAGCAGCGGCGTGCCCTCCGGAGCCGTCCGCCGGGACGCCCAGTCCGCCACGAGGTCGCGCAGACCCTCGAGGCGCCCGGCGGGGCCCAGCATCACCCGCTCGTGGTTGAGCTGGGTGGTGATCAGCCGCCACCCTTCGTTCTCACCGCCCACCAGCATGTCGGCCGGCACCCGGACGTCGTCGTAGGAGGTGGCGTTGACGTGGTGGGAGCCGTCGCAGGTGATGATCGGGGTCCAGGAGTAGCCGGGGTCGCGGGTGTCGACGATCAGCACCGAGATGCCCTTGTGCTTGGGCGCGTCGGGGTCGGTGCGCACCGCGAGCCAGATGTAGTCCGCGGCGTGACCGCCGGTCGTCCACATCTTCTGCCCGTTGACGATCCAGTCGCCCGTCGCGGGGTCGCGGCGGGCGCTCGTACGGAGCGAGGCCAGGTCGGTCCCGGCGTCGGGCTCGGAGTAGCCGATCGCGAAATGCACGTCGCCGGCGAGGATCCGCTCGAGGAACGTCTCCTTCTGCTTCTCCGTGCCGAATGCCTGCAGGGTAGGGCCGACGGTCTGCAGGGTGACCGAGGGCAGGTGCACGTCGTTGCGGGCGGCCTCGTTGGCGAAGATCTGCTGCTCGATGCCACCGAGCCCCTTGCCGCCGTACTCGGTCGGCCAGCCCACCCCCATCCAGCCGTCCGCGCCCATCTGGCGGATCGTCCGGTGGTACGCCGGGCCGTGGCGGTCGGTCATCATCTCCCGCCGGTCCTCCTCGCTCACGAGCGTGGAGAAGTAGCGGGGGACCTCGTCCTTGAACGTGCGCTGCTCGGCGGTGAGCTCGGCGTTCTTGGCCTCCCGCTCCTGGACCGGGACCTGGGCGAGCGTTCCGGCCACCCCGCCGAGGAGGCGTCGGACGTCCTCGACACGGCTGAAGTAGCCATGCAGCGGATAGGTGATGTCGACGCCCATGCCCCCGTGGAGGTGGTGGCATGTCTGCAGGGCCGGCGGGACGCGGTCGCACACCGCGTGCGCGGCGATGGCGAGGTCGTCACCGACCGGCTCGCCCGCATCCAGGCGCCGCGCCACCTCGGTGGCGGCGAGCGACACCAGTCGTGAGGCGACGTAGACGTCGGCGATCTGCTGGGCGACGGCCTGGAACTCCGCCAGCCGGCGGCCGAACTGCGTGCGCTCCTTGATGTAGCCCGCGGTCAGGTCGCGGGCCCCGCGCAGGAGCCCGGCCGCGCGGAGCAGCAGGCCGGCGCGTGTGTGGTCATGGAGGACCGCCACCGCGGAGCCGTCGGCGCCCTCGGGCCCGCCCAGCACGTGCAGTGCGGGGGCATGGTCGAGGACGACGGTCGCCTCCGGACGGCCGGAGCTCGACACGGTCTCGCGTATCTCGATCCCGGGACCGGCCGGGTCGACGACCGCGACGCCGGCGTCGGTGGAGACCAGCAGGAGCACGCGGCCGTCCGCGGTCTCCGCGCCCAGCACCGGCACCCGGACCTTGCGGCCGACGACCGTGCCGTCGCGGAGCTGCGTCGCGGGACGCTCGGGGAAGGCGACACCGACCTCGTCTGTCGCCGGGACGAGCAGGAGGCGGCCGGCGACCACGTCGGGCACCAGTGCCTGCTGGACAGCATCGTCGCCGGCGCGCACCAGCGGCAGCAGACCGCCCACCAGCGTCTCGCCGACGGGGAGGTCGACGGCACGCGCCCCGAGCTCCTCGAGCACCGCGCCGAGAGCGACCAGGCCGAGGCCCTCGCCGTCGAACGCCGCGGGTGCAGCCAGCGCCGTCAGCCCCGCATCGACGCAGGCCGCCCAGGAGGCGTCGCCCTTGTCGAGCACGTCGATCGTGACCGATCGGATCTCGTCGAGCAGCGAGATGTCCACGCCCGCCCTCCCCTCTTGTTAGAACGCGTTCTAGTTTACGGTATGGCCGCCGGCAGCAGGCACCGCCGCGGCGTAGAGCTCGTCGAGCTCCCGCGGGAAGTCCGCCGCCAGCTCCCAGACGTCGGGCACCGACTCCCGGCAGGCGATGATCCCGACGTGCATCCGACCGGCGTTGCTCATCACGGTGATGTTGAGGCCCGCGCCATGGAAGACCGGCCCGAGCGGGAACATCGCGTCGACCCGGGCGCCCATGAAGAACAGCGGGATCGGCGGGCCGGGGACGTTGGAGATCACGAGGTTGTGGATCACCGGGCCCCGGTCCGGCAGCCGGAGGTCGGCCACCGCGCGCATCGCGAGACCGAAGGTGCGGGGCGCGGCGAACTCGGCCCACTCCTGGAGCATGTCGGCGGGGATCGCGTTGCCGTGCTCCTTGGAGTGCCGGTTGCTCACCGCGAGCCTGTCCAGCCGCTCCCGGGGGTCGGCCACGTCGGTGTGGAGCCGGCAGAAGATCGCCGACACCTTGTTGGAGCCGGACTGCCTGGTGGAGGTGGCGTGCACCGACACGGGCACGGTGGCCAGCAGCGACGCCTCGGGCAGCTCGGCACGCGCATCGAGGTAGCGGCGTAGCGCGCCGCCACCGACCGCGAGCACCACGTCGTTGACGGTGGCGCCCTCGGTGGCGTTCTTGATCTCCTTGATCCGGTCGAGCGGCAGCTCGGCCCACGCCACCGCACGGTGCCCGGTGATGGTGCCGTTGAAGGGCGCGCGCGGAGCGCGCAGCGGCGCCGCCATCGCCGTTCCCCGGCGCGCCCGGACGGCGGTCCGCACGAGCGAGCGCACGGTGGGGACGGCGAGCCGGGCGGCCAGCACCGGCCGGCTCGCCGCGGAGAGGACGGCCCTCCCGGCGAGCTCGAGGTCGCCCGGAGCGCGGCCGAGCTCCTCGCCCCGAGGCGTCTCGACCGGCGCAGCGCCGGGCTCCAGGCTGCACAGGTAGGACATCACGTTGGCGCCGCTGACGCCGTCGACGCTCGCGTGGTGCATCTTGAGGAACACCGCGACCTGGCCGCTCGCGAGCCCCTCGATCACCCACAGCTCCCACAGCGGCCGAGAGCGGTCCAGGCTCAGCCCCGCGAGGTGGCCGCACAGGTCCGCGAGCTCCGCGTCGCCCCCGGGCGAGGGGACGGCGAGCCGGTGGACGTGGCGGTCGAGGTCGAAGTCCGGGTCCTCGACCCAGACCGGATGGTCGAGGCCCAGCGGAACGCGCTTGAGCTTGCGGCGGAAGGTGGGGATCTGCGGGACCCGCTCCTCCAGCGCCGCCTTGAGGCCGTCGAAGGAGTAGCCCTCCGGCACCGTGGCAGGGTCGAGCAGCAGCAGCGCGCACACATGCAGCAGCTGCTGCGGCGTCTCCAGGTAGAGGAAGCTCGCGTCCAGCCCACTCAGCCGGTCCATGGGCGGGAGTCTAGGGCAGAACTGAAACCTGTTCTAGTTTTGTGGCCAGCGGCACGCCCGGGGGCCACGCAGCCCCTCGGTACCGTGGCGGGCATGCCGCGCCCGCACGCCTACACCATCCGGCAGGCGGTCCTCGCCGCGCTCGCCGCGAACGCCGTCAAGCCACTCGACACCGAGGCCACGGCTGCGCCGGCCTTCGCGGCCGGCTGGCTCACCGGCGAGCTGGCTCCCCAGCTCCTTGCCGTCGCGGCCGCGGACACCGCGCTCGCGGCCCGGCGACATCGGACCACGACCCTCGGCGTCGCACTCGCCGCCGGCGCAGCCGGCGCGCTGGCGTGGACCATCGCCCGGGCCCAGGGCTCCGCGCGCGTCGTGGAGGACTCCCTGCACGAAGGGCTCGGACCCGACTACCAGGACATCCTCGACCCGCCGCCGTCGGCCGAGGACCTCGCGACGTCGTGGCGCGTGCTCGCCCGTCCCTTCCACATGACGCTCCCGGGGGTCGAGGTCATCCGCGACGTGCAGTACGCCGAGGGCGGCAAGCGCGCCCGCCTGGACATCTACCGGCCCGAGGGGCGCGAGCTGCACGACGCCCCGGTGCTCCTCCAGGTCCACGGGGGCGGCTGGACGATCGGTGCCAAGGAGCAGCAGGGCCTGCTGCTGATGAACCGGATGGCAGCGCGCGGCTGGGTCTGCGTCGCGGTCAACTACCGCCTGGCGCCCAAGCATCCGTTCCCGGCCCAGATCATCGACGTCAAGCGCGCTCTCGCGTGGACTCACGAGCACATCGGCTCCTACGGCGGCGATGCGTCCTACGTGGTGATCACCGGCGGGTCGGCCGGCGGCCATCTCGCCGCGCTCGCGGCCCTCACGCCCGGCCTATCGGCGTACCAACCGGGGTTCGAGGAAGCCGACACGAGCGTCGTCGCATGTGTCCCGTTCTACGGGATCTACGACATGGTCGGCGACGACGAGGACCGCTACACCGTCGGCCTGCGCGACCACTTCCTCGCCAAGCGGGTCTTCCTCAGCGACCCCCGCGAGCACCGGGAGGACTACCGCCGGGCCTCCCCCATCGAGCACGTCTCGGAGGACTCCCCCGACTTCTTCGTCATCCACGGCGCGAACGACACGCTCGTGTCGGTCCGCCAGGCGCGCGCCTTCGTCCGCAGGCTGCGGGAGCGCACGGGTGCGACGGTCACCTACGCCGAGCTGCCCAGTGCCCAGCACGCCTTCGAGGTGTTCGGCTCCGTGCGCAGCCACCACGTGATCAAGGCCGTGCAGCGGTGGCTGGAGTGGCACCGCGCCACGTGGTTGCGGGAGCGCCGGGCGGCCTGAGCCGGGTCGACTCAGCCCCGCGGCAGCCCGAGGAGTCGCTCGCCGGCGACGTTGCGCAGGATCTGCGTGGTGCCGCCGGCGATCGAGAGGCACCGGGTGTTCAGCGCCTCCCAGACGTCGGCGCGCACCTCGTCGTCCGCGCTGCCCCCGAGCGCTGCGACCGGACCGTGCAGACTCAGGACGAGGTCTGCGGAGTCCTGTCGGCTGCGCACGCCCAGCAGCTTCGCCACCGAGGACTCCGCGCCGGGGGGGTGCCCGGCGAGCGACCGCAGCACCGTGCGTACGCCGAGCAGCGAGCACACCGTGGAGAGCGCGACCGCGCGCCCCACCGCCACCCGGTCGGCCTCGGAAGTGCCGGCGTCCAGGAGCGCGACGGCCCGCTCGACCGACCTCCCGAGCCGGCTCGACGCCATCGCCACCCGCTCGTTGGCGAGCGTGGTCCGGGCCAGCCGCCAGCCGTCGTGGACCTCTCCGACCACGAGGTCGTCGGGCACGAAGACGTCGTCGAGGAACACCTCGTTGAACAGCGCGTCGCCGGTCATCTCGCGCAGTGGGCGGACCTCGATGCCCTCGCTGTTCCTCATGTCGACGAGGAAGTAGGTGATGCCCCGGTGACGCGGGGCGTCGGGGTCGGTGCGCGCCAGGCAGATGCCCCAGTCGGCGCTGCGGGCGACCGAGGTCCACACCTTCTGCCCCGTGAGGCGCCAGCCGCCGTCCACCTTGACCGCGCGGGTGCGCAGGGAGGCGAGGTCGGAGCCGGCACCGGGCTCGGAGAAGAGCTGGCACCAGACCAGCTCCCCGAGCAGGGAGGGCCGCACGAAGCGCTCCTGCTGCGCGGTGGTGCCGTGCTCGAGGATCGTCGGCAGCGCCCAGCCGGCGATGACGATGTCCGGTCGCACGACCCCGGCGCGCGCCAGCTCCTCGTCGACGACGAGCTGGGTGACGGCGTCGGCGCCGACGCCGTGGGGAGCGGGCCAGTGGGGCATCAGGTAGCCGCTGTCGACGAGGGCGGCGCGCCGCTGCTCGGGAGGCGCGGCGGCGATGCGGGCGACCTCCGCACGGACCGCCTCGCGGACGGCGGCGTCGCGGCCCTCGAGGTCGACGCCCACCGCGCGACGCACGCCGTGGGAGGCGCGCTCGGCGAGCCGCCCGGCGGCCGCGTCGGCGCGGCCGCCCCGGGCCCGGCGAGAGGGCGCGCGCCGAAGGCACAGATGGGCGTCGTGCTCCCAGGTGAACCCGATGCCGCCGAGGACCTGGATGCAAGCGTGGGCGTTGTCGACCGCGGCGTCGATCGAGATCGCCGCGGCCACGTCGGTGGCGAAGGCCCACTGGTCGGGGTCCGTCTCCGCGGCCCGGGCGGCGTCCCAGGCGGCCGCGGTCGCCGCCTCGGCCCGCTCCAGCATCTCCGCGCAGAGGTGCTTGATCGCCTGGAATGCCCCGATCGGGCTGCCGAACTGCTCCCGCGTCTTCGCGTAGTCGACCGCGGTCGCCAGGCACCAGCGCGCGACGCCGGCTGCCTCCGCGGCGGCCAGCGTCACCGCCGTACGGCGTACGACCGCGGGGTCCACCTCCAGCGCGACGGTGCCCGGGAGCGTCCGCACCTCGGCCGCGCCGAGGCGTCCCACCCGGGTGCTGAGGTCGACACCCAGG
>JBQCCW010000163.1:0-37892 GCA_051961835.1 Marmoricola sp.
CGGGCCCTTCCGTCCCGGCGGCCGGCGGCGCGCGCCGCGGCCTTGAGGCTCTGCAGGATGTGCGTGGAGATCTCCTCGACCGACTTGGTCGCAGTGTCGATCACGGGTACCCCGTGGGCGCGCAGCAACTGCTCGGCGCGGCGGAGCTCCCACCGGCACTGCTCCGTCGACGCGTACCGCGATCCGGGCCGGCGCTCGTTCCGGATCCGGCTGAGCCGGTCGACGGTGGTGGTGAGTCCGAAGCAGCGCGCGGCGTACTCGCGCACCGGTCGCGGCAGTCGCTCGTCCTCCAGGTCCTCGTCGACGAGTGGGTAGTTGGCGACGAAGAGCCCGTGCTGCAGGGCGAGGTACATGCTCGTGGGGGTCTTGCCGCAGCGCGAGGGCGCCAGCAGGATCACGTCGGCGTTCTCCAGCGCACGCACGCTCTGTCCGTCGTCGTGCTCGATGGTGAACTCCACCGCGGCCATCCGCGTGTTGTAGCGCTTGATGTCGCCGACCCCGTGCAGCCGCGCGGCCCGCCGCTCCCCGCGCACCCCGAGGATCTCCTCGACGCGGCTCATGTGCATCTCGAACAGGTCGAGGACCGGAGCCTTCGTGCGCAGCAGCTCCTGGCGTACGACGTCGTCTGCCGCGGTGCAGAACACCAGCGGCGTGACCCGCCCCTCCATCGCCTCGTCGAGCATCGCGACCACCTGCCGCGCCTCCTCCACGGTGCCGATGAAGGGAAGGGTGGTGCGGTCGAAGCGGCACTCGGGGAACTGGATGAGCAACGCGTTCCCCATGGTCTCGGCGCTGATGCCCGTGGAGTCGGAGAGGAAGAACACGGGGACGACGTCGTCGTCGGCGGTCGTGGTCACGCCGCCCTCCCCGGGGCGAGGACGGCCCGCCACACGTGCGCGCACATGGCGAGGAAGACGAGGGCGAACGCGGTGAACGCCACCCACAGCTCCCCGACCCCGATCGCGTGCACGACCGGCAGGTGGTCGGCGTTACCGAGATAGATCCCGGCGACGGCGTACATCCCGAGCGGGAAGACGACGCTCCACCAGGTGGGCTCGTAGCGCAGCGGCAGCCGGTGGTGCACGTGCCGCCACCACCCGGCGGCGACCAGGACCGTGATGAGCCAGGTGGCGAAGGCCCAGAAGACGACCGCGACGCCGGCGACGAGCCCGCGGGTGACGGCCACCATCGGGGCATCGGCCATCTCGACGATGCGCGCGCCGGCGAGGACGGTGATCGCCACCGCGCCCATCGAGACCCAGTACGGCGGCGTCAGGTCCTCGGGCCGCAAGGGGTAGAGCATCATCCGCAGCGACACGAAGATCGCCGCGGCCGCGTAGAGGAAGACGCCGACCGACCAGGAGACCACCGCCAGTAGCGCGAGCTCGCGGCGTACCACGTCGGCGTGCGGCTCGAGCGTGGCGGCGGCGACCGCCACGGATTGGCTCGCCACCACCCAGATGAACCAGGTGCCGTTCGCGGCGGCGACCACGGGTCGCTCGCTGCGGCTGAGCACGGCCGTCCACGGCACGACATAGCCGAGCACCACCCACATCAGGCCGGAGACGCCCAGCAGGACCGCGGTCGCGGCGTACCAGCCCTCGACGCCCAGCCGCACGCCGAGCACATTGGTGCCGGCGACGAAGGTGAAGAACCCGAACGCGCGCTCGGGCGCCATGAAGTCGGCGACCATCGCGGGACGGTGCGCGAGCAGGCGCCAGCCGTTGAGGGCGACCAGCACGACGAAGGAGGCGGCGCACACGACGAGCATCGGTCGCGCGAGCGCCGTGATGCTCTGCAGGTGCATCCCCACCGAGACGATCCCGGCGGCCATGACCAGGGCGAAGTAGCCCGGAGTCAGCGTCTCGATGGCGCCGTCGAGGCGCTGGGCCACAGCCACCCCAGGGAGCCTAGCCTCGGCGCGGCTCGAACGGCGACGGCCCCACCGCGAGGCTCAGTCGGGCCACGCGACGCTGAGGTACTGGGTCTCCTGGAACGCGCGGATCCCCTCCCGGGCGCCCTCGCGACCCAGCCCGCTCTGCTTGACGCCGCCGAACGGTGCCGCCGGGTCGGAGACCAGCCCTCGGTTCACCCCGACCATGCCCGCCTCGATCCTCTCGGCCAGGCGAAGCGCCCGACCCAGGTCTCCGGCGTAGACGTAGGCGGCCAGGCCGTACTCGGTGCCGTTGACCAGGTCCAGCAGCTCCGCGTCGGTGCGCCAGGTGACGACCGGCGCGACCGGCCCGAACACCTCCTCGGTGAGGATCGCCGCATCCGGGGCGACGTCGGCGAGCAGCACGGGCGCGCTGAAGTAGCCGCGGGCGTCCGGCAGTGCGGCGCGCGCGACGACCCGAGCACCGGCGTCGACGGCAGCGGCGACAGCCCCGTCGACACGCCGTCGTGCCGCGTCACTGATCAGCGGGCCGATCGCGCACCCGTCGGCAGCGGGACCGACGCTGAGCTTCTCGATCTCCGCACCGAAGCGGGGCACGAACGCCTCGGCGATGTCGGCGTGGACGTAGAACCGGTTCGCCGCCGTGCACGCCTGACCGCCGTTGCGGAACTTCGCGATCATCGCGCCGGTCACGGCCTCCTCGACGTCGGCGTCCTCGGTGATCACGAAGGGCGCGTTCCCACCGAGCTCGAGCGAGGCGTTCACCACCCGCTCGGCCGCCTGGTGCAGCAGCAGCCGGCCCACTCCCGTGGAGCCGGTGAACGACAGCTTGCGCACGCGCGTGTCCTCCATCCACGCGCCGACGACCGCGCCGGCGTCGGTGGTGGTGACCACCTCGACGGCACCGTCAGGCACACCCGCCTCGGCGAGCAGCCGCACCACGGCGAGGGCGGTCAGGGGTGTCTCGGCTGCCGGCTTCAGCACGACGGTGCATCCCGCGGCCAGGGCCGGCGCGATCTTGCGGGTCGCCATGGCGGCGGGGAAGTTCCACGGCGTCACCAACGCGGCGACGCCGACCGGCACGTGCCGCACGATGGTGCGCGTGCCGCCCGCGGGAGACTCGCCGTAGTCGCCACCCGGCCGGACCGCCTCCTCGGCGAACCAGCGGAAGAACTCGGCGGCATAGGTCACCTCCGCCGCGGCGTCGGCCAGCGACTTGCCGTTCTCCGCGGCGATCAGGGCCGCCAGCTCGTCACGGTCGCGGAGCATCAGCTGGAAGGTGCGGTGGAGCACCTCGGACCGGACGCGCGGCGCCGTGCGCGACCAGGGCCCGAAGGCGGCGTCGGCCGCATCGACGGCGCGGCGCGCATCGTCGGCGTCCTGGTCGGCGAGGTGCTCGAGGACAGCAAGCGTTGCCGGGTCCTCCACGGCGAACGTCGCTGCCCCGGTGGTCACCGGTGTCCTCATCGCAGCCTCGCCAGGGCGTCGGCGAGCACGTCCAGGGCGTCCACGAGGAGCGCGTCGCTGATCGTCAACGGCGGCAGGAAGCGCAGCACGTTGCCGTGGGTGCCGCAGGTCAGCACGATCACGCCGGCCTGGTGCGCGGCGACGGCGACGGCGCGGGCGAGGTCGGCGTCCGGCGTCGTGGTGCCGGGTACGACGAGCTCCATCGCGAGCATCGCGCCGCGGCCGCGGACGTCGCCGATCCGCGGGTCGTCCGCCTGCAGCCGGTGCAGCCGGCCCGTCATCAGCGTCTCGATCGCTCGGGCGCGCTCGACCAGGCCGTCGGCCTCGATGGCCTCGATCGCGGCGAGCGCAGCCGCACACGCGATCGGGTTGCCTCCGTAGGTGCCGCCCAGGCCGCCGGCGTGCACCGCGTCCATCAACGCGGCGCGGCCGGTGACGGCCGAGAGCGGGAGCCCGCCGGCGATCCCCTTCGCCGTCACGATCAGGTCGGGCACGACTCCCTCGTGCTCGCAGGCGAAGAGGTCACCGGTGCGGGCGAACCCGGTCTGCACCTCGTCGGCGACGAAGACGACGTCGTGCTGGCGGCACCAGCCCGCGAGCGCGGGCAGGAAGCCGGGTGCCGGCTCGATGAAGCCGCCCTCGCCCTGGATCGGCTCGATCACCATCGCTGCGAGGTTCTCCGCGCCGACCTGCTTCTCGACGACCTCGAGCGCACGGGCAGCGGCCAGCTGGCCGTCGACCGCCTTGTCGTCGCGGAACGGGTAGGACAGCGGCGCGCGGTAGACCTCGGGCGCGAAAGGCCCGAAGCCGTGCTTGTAGGGCATGTTCTTGGCGGTCATCGCCATCGTCAGGTTCGTGCGGCCGTGGTAGGCGTGGTCGAACACGACGACGGCGTCGCGGCCCGTCGCGACACGCGCGATCTTCACGGCGTTCTCGACGGCCTCCGCACCGGAGTTGAACAACGCGGTGCGCTTCTCGTGGTCGCCGGGCGTGAGCCGGTTGAGCGCTTCGGCGACCGCCACGTAGCCGTCGTACGGGGTGACCATGAAGCAGGTGTGGGTGAACCGCTCGACCTGCTCCTGGACCGCCGCCACCACGCGCGCGTCCGACGCGCCGACGGTCGTGACCGCGATGCCGGAGCCCAGGTCGATGAGGTGGTTGCCGTCGACGTCGACGACGATCCCGCCGGCGGCGCGCGCGGCGAAGACCGGCATCGTGGTGGCGACGCCGGCGGCGACCGAGGAGAGCTTGCGTCGCATCAGCTCCTGGGAGCGCGGTCCGGGGATCTGTGTGGCGAGGCGGCGCTGCTGCGGGACGGGGCCGGACGTGGCGGGGTGGGTCATCTCTGCTCCTCGGGTCAGGACCAGCGTGCGGCGCCGGCTCTATGCTGTCCAATACCTGTTCTTTCTCGCCTCGATGCCCGGGAGGCATGCGTGGAGCTGCGCCACCTGCGCTACTTCGCGGCGACCGCGGACGCGGGGACGGTCAGCGCGGCCGCAGCGGCCCTGCACGTCACGCAGCCGGGACTGTCGCGCCAGCTCCGCCAGCTCGAGCACGAGCTCGGGGTGGCGCTGTTCGACCGGTCGGGCGGGCGGCTCCGACTCTCGGCCTCGGGGCGCGCGCTGCTCCCGCTCGCCCGCGACCTCCTCGACCGCGCCGAGGCGTTCCGGCTCGCGGCTGCGCTCCATGCGGCGGGTCGACTGGAGCGGGTGACGGTGGCGGCCCCGACGGTCACCCTCACCGACGTGGTCGCGCCGTTCCTCGCGACGCTCTCGCCGGAGGATCCGACCGCGGATGTGGTCGGCTCCGACGACGTCACCCCGGTCGAGGCACTGGCTCGCGGCGCCGACCTCGCCCTGGGTACGGCCCGCCCCGGGCCGCCGTACCGCTCCCGACCGCTCGCGGTGCTGCCGGTGTGGGCGCAGGTGCCCGCCGACCACCCCTGGGCCGGCCGCGACGCTCTGACGCTGGCAGAGCTGAGATCTGCTCCCCTCGTCGTGCTCCCGAGCACGTTCACCTCCCGCCAGGCGCTCGACACCGCGCTCGCGCAGCAGGGGGCCTCCGCCGAGCGGCTGCTCGAGGCGCCGACCGGCGCGGTCGCGCAGGCGCTCGCGTCCGCGGGGCGCGGCGTCGCGGTGGTCTCCGACGACCCCCGACACGGCCTGGTCGCGCTCCCGGTCGACCTTGACGAGGGCGGCCGGCTCAGCATCCGGCTCGTCACGGTGTGGGACGAGCGGCATCCGGGTGCCGATACCCTGGAGTCGATCGCCCGGCGCCTCAGCGCCTTCGTCTGCGACCGCTACGACGTGCCGCCGCACTGACCCCGGAGCCTGCGCTACCTGGCCCGCCGACCGAGCCGCCCTCAGCCCACCGCGGGCTGCTGCTGTGTGATGCAGTGGATCCCACCCCCGCGCGCGAACAGCGGCCGGGCGTCCACGGTGACGACACGCCGCCCGGGATAGGCCTCGGCCAGCACCGCCGCCGCCTCGGCGTCGCGCACATCGTCGAAGCCGCAGGCCACCACGCCGCCGTTGCAGGCCAGGTGGTTGACGTAGCTGTAGTCGACCGGACCGTCCTCGTCCTCCAGGACCGTCGGTGCGGGCAGCGGCAGCACCGTCCAGTCGGCGGGAAGCTCGTGCCGCAGCATCCGCGCCACGCCGTGGTCGGGGTGCGCCGGGTCGCCCTGGCTGTGCAGCAGCACGGTGCGGGGCGCGACCGGGGCCGCGACGATGTCGACGTGCCCCCGGGTGCCGAAGGTGTCGTAGTCCCTGGTGAGCCCGCGCGAGAGCCAGACCACCGTCTCGACGCCGAGCGTGCGGCGCAGCTCGTCCTCGACCTGCGCACGGCTCCAGCCCGGGTTGCGGCCCGGGTCGCGCTGCACGGTCTCGGTGACGAGGACCGTCCCGGCCCCGTCGACGTGGATGCCGCCGCCCTCGTTCACCATGGTCGAGGGCACGAGCGTGGCGTGTGCCCATGCCGCGACCTGCCGGGCGATCCGCGCGTCCTTCTCCCAGCTCGCCCAGGCCTGGGCGCCCCACCCGTTGAAGACCCAGTCCACGGCGCCGAGCCCCTCGCGGCCCACGACGAAGGTCGGCCCGATGTCGCGCATCCAGGCGTCGTCCAGTGGCGCCTCCAACAGCTCGACCTCCGCGCCGAGCCACCGCCGGGCCTCGACGGTCGCCCCCGGGTCGACCACCATCCGGACCGGCTCGAACTCGCCCACCGCGTGTGCGACCGCCGCCCAGGTACGCCGGGCTTCGTCGGCCTCCGACCGGGTGGCGCCGAGGGTGTAGCCCGACGACGGCCACGCCATCCAGGTGCAGGCATGCGGCTCGGTCTCCGCCGGCATCCGCCATTGAGGCGCCTCGGTCATGCGAGCCCGGCGTAGGTGTCGGGGCGGCGGGTGCGCAGGAAGGGGAACAGGGTGAGCCAGTCCCGGCGCTGGTCGAGGTCGAGGTCGGCGACCAGCACCGCCTCCTCCTCGCGCGGCGCCTGGGCGAGCACGCGCCCGTAGGGGTCGACGACGAACGACGACCCGTAGAACCGGATCCGGCCCTCGTTGCCGGTGCGGTTCGGCACCACGATGAACAGCCCGTTAACGATGGCGTGGCCCACGATCACCTGCCGCCACAACGGCGCGGTGTCGAAGTCGGGGTGGCCCGGCTCGGAGCCGATCGCCGTGGGGTAGGCGAGCACGTCGGCGCCGCCCAGCGCGTACAGCCTCGCGACCTCGGGGAACCACTCGTCCCAACAGGTCGGCAGGCCGAGCCGGACGTCGAGACCCGGGACGTCGTGCACCGGGTAGGCACCCTCGGCCGGGCCCGGACGGAAGTACTTGTCCTCGACGTAGCCCTCCGTCACCGGGATGTGGGTCTTGCGGGTGCGCGCTACCAGGTGCCCGTCGGGTGCGACGAGCACGGCGGTGTTGAAGCCGAGCCCGTCACCGCTGCCCTCGAGGTCCGCCCGTTCGTAGAGGGACGCGTGGACGTGGACGGCGTGCCGCTGCGCCTGCCGGGCGGCGAAGGCGACGGTGGGCCCGGCCTCGAGGTCCTCCGCCGTCTCCGCGGGGACGCCCGCCGGCTCCTCGAAGGCGGGGTAGCGCGACAGGGTGAGCTCGGGCAGGAACACGACCTGCGCCCCGGCCTGCGCGGCGAGGGCGATGCCGTCGGCCAGGGCGGCCTCGAGCTCGGCCGGGTCCTCCCGCCAGGCGTGCTGCACGAGTCCTACCCGCACCGGGGGACGCACCGGCTCCTCCACGCGCGCCGGGGAGTCCGGCACGCCGGCCTGGATCAGTCGCATGAGGCGTGAGGGTGTGGCATCGCGCCGCTCAGGTCAAGGACCCTCCGCGGACCGCCGCCCGTGCGGTCACCGGGACCCGGCCCGCCACACCGGGGTCCGCGCCGCGGCCGCCACGGATGCGGCGACCGCGTCGTGTCCCTCGTCGAGAAGCCCGGTGGTCACCCGCACGTGGTTGCGGCCGTCGCCCAGCACGCGGAACGGTGCACCGGGAGCGACGCCGATGCCCTCCGCGGCCAGCCGGGTGAGCGCTGCACTCTCGTCGGCCACCGGCACCCACACGTTCAGTCCCTGGGCACCGACGACCTCGATCCCGCGCCCGGCGAGCCCGGCGACGAAGGCCGCCCGCCGTCCGGCGTACTCGACTCCGGCCGCCGCGACCGCGGCGACGGTGACCGGATCGGTGAGCAGCTCGAACAGCACGCGCTGCAGCAGCCTGCTGCTCCATCCCTGCCCGAGCTGGCGCAGCCGACCGACCGCGCCGAGCACGCCGGGCGGCCCGCTCATGGCGGCGAGCCGGAGATCGGGCCCGTGCGACTTGGCATAGCTGCGGATGTGCACGACCCGGTCCGGCAGCCACCGCCCGAGGCTCACCTCCGAGCCGGGCGCCAGGGCGCTGCTGGAGTCGTCCTCGACGACGACGGCCTCGCTCGACGCGAGCACGTCGGCCAGCTGCTCCGCACGCGCCGACGTCATCGCGATGCCGGTGGGGTTGTGTGCTCCGGGCTGCAGGAACACCGCCCGCACCGGCGCGGCCAGCGCGGCGGCCAGGTCAGCCGCGACGACACCGTGCTCGTCGAGCGTCACGCCGACGGCCTGCGCTCCCGCGGACTCGAGGAGGTCGAGCAGGGGCGGGAACGTCGGATGCTCCACGACCACCCGGTCGCCAAACCTGACCAGGGCGCGGATGAGGAGGTCCATGGCGTCCATCGCACCGTCGACGACGGTGAGCGCCGGCGGGACGTAGGGCCACGACCCCATCAGGACGTCTCGCAGCTCCGGCAGCACCGGGTCCTCGAGGTAGCTGCGCGGCGTACCCGCCGTGGTCAGCGCGTGCAGCGCCGGACGCAGGGAGGGCAGCAGCCGCTCGTCGGGGACGCCGGTGGAGAGGTCCAGCGCGAAGCGGACCGGATGCTCGACGACCTTCCGGTAGCGACCGTCGAGACCCGCGCGCGGATCGGCGATGAAGCTGCCCCGCCGGCCCGCGGTCCGGACGACGCCGGCGGCGCCCAGCTGCGCCCAGGCGGCGCTGACGGTGGTCGGGGACATGGCCAGCTCGCGAGCGAGCGTCCGCACCGGGGGCAGCGCCGTGCCGGCCGGGAGCACGCCGTCGCGGACCGCACGTGCGACGGCGCCGGCGAGACCCCGGGCGGTGGGAGCCTCGAGCCGCTCCTCGATCTGCGAGATCCGCTGCCGGGTCCGGCTTTGTTCCATGACAGGCAGCGTATTGTGCCGGCCCGATCCGGCGCTTACGTTCGACGGGTGAAGCAGATCTCGCACTGGATCGACGGGGCCCTCCAGGCCGGCGCCGACGCCTCCGCGCTCCCCGTCCACAACCCGGCCACCGGTCGGCAGACCGGCGCCGCCGACCGCGCCACGGCCGCCGAGGTAGACGCCGCGGTCGCGTCGGCGAAGGCTGCGGCGACGGCCTGGCGAGCCGCCTCCCTCGCCACCCGCGCCCGGGTGCTGTTCGCGTTCCGTCAGCTCCTCGAGGACCACAGCGCGGAGATCGCCGCCGTCGTGACCGCCGAGCACGGCAAGGTCCACGACGATGCCCTCGGGGAGGTGGCCCGCGGCCTGGAGAACGTGGAGTTCGCCTGCGGCGTGCCGCAGCTGCTGAAGGGCGGATTCTCCGAGCAGGCGTCGTCGGGGGTCGACGTGTACAGCATCCGGCAGCCGCTCGGGGTGGTCGCGGGGATCACGCCGTTCAACTTCCCGGTGATGGTGCCCCTGTGGATGTGCGCGAACGCGATCGCCTGCGGGAACGCCTTCGTCCTCAAGCCCAGCGAGAAGGACCCGTCGGCCTCGCTGCTCTTGGCCCGACTGTGGCAGGAGGCCGGACTCCCCGACGGCGTCTTCACCGTGCTGCAGGGCGACCGCGGTGCCGTGGACGCGCTGCTCGAGCACCCCGACGTCGCGGCCGTGAGCTTCGTCGGCTCCACGCCCGTGGCCCGCTCCATCTACGAACGCGGCACGGCGCACGGAAAGCGGGTCCAGGCCCTCGGGGGAGCAAAGAACCACGCGATGGTGTTGCCCGACGCCGACCTCGACCTCGCCGCCGACGCCCTCGTCTCCGCGGCGTACGGCGCGGCTGGGGAGCGCTGCATGGCGCTGTCGGTGGCCGTCGCGGTCGGTGACGTGGCGGACCCGCTCGTCCAGGCGCTCGCGGTGCGCCTGCCCAAGCTCGTCGTCGGCGACGGGGCGGAGCCCGGCACCGACATGGGGCCGTTGATCACCGCGGAGCACCGCGACCGGGTGGCGTCCTACCTGCACGCCGGCGAGGAAGCCGGTGCCGAGATCGTCGTGGACGGTCGCGAGCGCGCGCGGGAGCGCGACGGGTTCTTCCTCGGCGCGTCCCTGCTCGACCGGGTGACTCCCGACATGACGGTCTACACCGACGAGATCTTCGGGCCCGTCCTCGGCGTCGTGCGGGTGGCGACGTTCGAGGAGGGGCTCGCCCTGATCAACGCCAACCGCTACGCCAACGGCACCGCGATCTTCACCCGCGACGGCGGGGCGGCGCGGCGCTTCCAGAGCGAGGTCGAGGTCGGGATGGTCGGCATCAACGTGCCGATCCCGGTGCCGGTCGCCTACTACTCCTTCGGCGGCTGGAAGGACTCGCTCTTCGGCGACACGCACATGTACGGACCCGAGGGCGTGAGCTTCTACACCCGCGGCAAGGTCGTCACGTCCCGCTGGCCGGACCCCGCCACCTCCTCGGTCGACCTCGGCTTCCCCCGCAACCACTGACGAGAGGCGCCCCTGTGACGACGACCAACCCGGCGGACGCCCTGCCCGTGCCGCTCGACGAGGAGACCGTTCGCGCGCTCGACCGCGCGTACGTGCTGCACTCCTGGTCCGCCCAGGCGCACATCGACCCGCTCCCGATCGCGCGGGCCCAGGGGAGCTGCTTCTGGGACTACGACGGCAAGCGCTATCTCGACTTCTCCTCCCAGCTGGTCAACATCAACATCGGCTACCAGCACCCCGCGGTCGTGGCGGCGATCCGCGAGCAGGCCGAGCGCCTGGTCACGATCGCGCCCGGCTTCGCCAACGACGTGCGCAGCGAGGCGGCCCGGTTGATCGTCGAGGCGGCGCCGGCCGGGATGGCGAAGGTGTTCTTCACCAACGGCGGCGCCGACGCGAACGAGAACGCGGTGCGGATGGCCCGCCTGCACACCGGACGACCGAAGGTCCTGGCTGCCTACCGCAGCTACCACGGCGCGACGGCCGGCGCGATCACCCTCACCGGCGACCCGCGGCGCTGGGCATCGGAGCCCGGGATGCCCGGCGTCGTGCACTTCTGGGGTCCCTATCCCTACCGCTCGGCCTTCTCCGCCGCGACCGAGGCCGAGGAGTGCGAGCGCGCGCTGGCGCACGTGCGCGACACGATCATGGTGGAGGGCCCGCAGACCGTCGCCGCGGTCGTGCTCGAGACCGTCGTCGGCACCAACGGGATCCTGGTGCCGCCCGACGGCTACCTGGCCGGCGTACGCGCGCTCTGCGACGAGCACGGGATCGTGATGATCGCCGACGAGGTGATGGCCGGGTTCGGCCGGTGCGGGGAGTGGTTCGCGGTCGACCGGTGGGATGTCCGCCCCGACCTCATCACCTTCGCCAAGGGCGTCAACTCCGGCTACGTCCCGCTCGGCGGCGTGATCATCTCCACCCCGATCGCCGCGACCTTCGACGAGCGCGCCTACCCCGGCGGCCTCACCTACTCGGGGCACCCTCTCGCCTGTGCCTCCGCGGTCGCCTCGATCAACGCGATGCGCGAGGAGGGCGTCATCGACCACGCGCGTGCGCTCGGAGCCGACGTGATCGGGCCAGGCCTGCACGACCTGGCAGCACGACACCCTTCCATCGGCGAGGTCCGGGGACTGGGCGTGTTCTGGGCTCTCGAGCTGGTCCGCGACCGGGCCACCCGAGAGCCGCTGGTGCCCTACAACGCCACAGGCTCGGCAGCAGCGCCGATGAGCGAGGTCGCGGCCGCATGCAAAGAGCGCGGGCTGTGGCCGTTCACCCACTTCAACCGGCTCCACGTCGTGCCACCGTGCACGACGACGGCCGAGGAGATCCGCGAGGGCCTCGCCATCCTCGACGAGGCGCTCACGGTGGCGGATCGGTACGTCGCCCGGTGAGCCCGCCGCCTCAGGCGGCCTGGCGCACGCCGGCCTCGCGCTTGCGGGTGCGGCGCAGCCACCACGTGTTCGCGACGACCAGCAGCACCCCGAAGGCGAACACCAGCGTGCCCATCACGTTGACCTGGGGCGGCGTGCCGACCCGGGAGCTGCCGTAGACCCACAGCGGGAACGTCTGCGTGGTGCCTGCGTTGAACTCGGTGATGATGAAGTCGTCGATCGAGAGCGCGAAGGCGAGCAGCGACCCAGCGATGACGCCCGGCATCAGGATCGGCAGCGTCACCAGCCGGAAGGTGGTGAAGCCGCCGGCGCCGAGATCGTGAGCCGCCTCCTCGAGTGACCGGTCGTAGGCCGACATCCGCGCGCGCACGGTGATGGCGACGTAGACGATGTCGAACATGATGTGGGCGATCACGATCGTCCAGTAGCCGCGCGGGATGCCGAGGGTCAAGAACAGCGAGAGCAGACCGGTGCCCATCGCGATCTCCGGGGCGGCGACGTTGGCGAACAGCACGAGGTCGAGGACGGCGCGCCCGCGGAAGCGGTACTTGCCCATCGCGTAGCCGATCATCGTGCCGAGCACCGCCGAGACCAGCGTGACGAGGACCGCGATCGTGATGCTGTTCTCCAACGACGTCGTGAGGTCGTCGATCGCGAACAGGTCGCGGTACCAGTGCAGGGTGAACCCCTGCCACACGAAGTTGAACCTGCCCGTGGTGTCGTTGAAGCCGAACAGGATCATCACGAGGATCGGCAACGAC
Organism: Marmoricola sp.; assembly: GCA_051961835.1. Taxonomy (GTDB): domain Bacteria; phylum Actinomycetota; class Actinomycetes; order Propionibacteriales; family Nocardioidaceae; genus Marmoricola. The sequence goes on from JBQCCW010000163.1 coordinate 12,780, forward strand.
AGCCAGCCGATCACCAGCCACGTGTAGGCCTTCAGGCCCCACCCCCGCCCCGTCCGCCCCCGGTGGCCGGCGCCGCGGTCCTCGACGAGCTCGGGGAGCGGCGCGGCGGTGTCCATCGTCGTGCTCACCCCGCTCACCCCGCGCTCACGTCGAGGACGTCGCGGGTGCCGAGCGCCTTCGCATAGACGAAGATCCCGAGCAGCAGCGCCCCGAGCAGGATCGAGCTGAGCGCCGAGGCCTGCGGGTACTGCGAGTTGGTCAGGTAGAGCGACTCGATGATGTTGCCGATCATCACCTGTCCGGTCCCTCCCAGGATCTGCGCGTTGACGTAGTCCGCGGCCGCCGGCACGAACGTGAGGATCACGCCCGCGAACACCCCCGGCAGCGACAGCGGGAGCACGACACGGGTGAAGGCCTCACGCCGGCTCGCGAAGAGATCGGAGGCCGCCTCCAGCAGGCTGCGATCGATGCGCTCCAGTGCGACGTAGATCGGCAGCACCATGAACGGCAGGAAGTTGTAGACCAGCCCGCCCACGACGGCGTACGGCGTCGCCAGCACGTGGAAGCTCTGCGGAAGCAGTCCCCAGTCCTTGAGGTGCCCGAGCAGGATGCCGTTGTCGGCGAGCAGGAACTGCCAGGAGATCGTGCGGATCACGAACGTCACGAAGAACGGCAGCAGGATCAAGAACAGGTAGGTGGACTTGTGGCGCCCACCCCGGAACGCGATCCAGTACGCCACCGGGTACGCCAGCAGGATGGTGATCACCGTGGTCACGAGTCCGTAGACGAGCGAGCGCAGCAACTGGGTGTGGTAGTTGGTGATCATGTCGGTGTAGTTGTGCCACGACAGCGTCTGCTGGAAGCCGGTCTCCAGCGAGCCGCTCTCCAGGGACACGTTGAGCATCGCCAGCATCGGCACCACGAAGAACACCAGGAGCCAGACGCCGCCCGGCAGGATCAGCCAGTAGGGCGCGAGCCGGCTACGCACGTCGCCTCATGACTGGTACACCGGCTCGAAGATGCTGTTCCAGGTGTCCAGGTCCTTGCCCCGCGGCGCGAGGCCGATCGTGGTCTTGTCATACACGCTCTGGTCCGGGAACGTCGCGTAGCTGCTCGCCACCGCATCGAGGTACTTCTTGTCCGCGCCCTTCGCGCCTGCCGCGTCGGACCGCACCACCTGCTGGGCGTCCGGCACGGGCGAGATGTAGTTGACCCACTCGGTCACCTCGGCCGCGGCCTTGGGCTGGTAGTAGTAGTCCATCAGCTTCATCGCGCTGACCGGGTTCTTCGCGCCCTTGAGGATCAAGAAGTTGTCGACCCACAGCAGGCCGCCCTCCTCGGGGATGACGAACTTGAGCTGCTGCCCGATCGCCTTGCCCGACAGGTTCTGCTGGAAGATGTCGCCCGACCACGCCATGGAGACCCACAGGTCGCCGGTGGCGAGGGCGTTGATGTAGTTCTGCGAGTAGAAGTTGCGGACGAGCGGCTTCATCTTCTCCAGCCAGTCGGCCGCCTTGCGCCAGTCCGACTCCGTGGACTTCAGCGGATCCACGCCGATCGCCATCAGCGCACAGTTGGGCAGGTCCTCGTTGTTCGCGAACAGTCCGATGTGGCCCTGCAGCTTCGGGTCGTTCAGGTCCGCCCAGCTGGTGATGTCCTTGCCGCACTTCTCGGGGTTGTAGCCGATGCCGGTGAAGCCGGCCTGCCACGGGACGGAGTACACGTTGCCGGGGTCGAACGCCTCGGACTGGTACTTCGAGCCGGCGTACCGGTGGAAGTTGGTCAGCCGGCTCTGGTCGAGCGGGACCACGAAGCCGAGGTCGACGAACTTGTTGAAGTAGATGCCGCTGCTGATCACGGCCATGTCGAAGCCGCAGTACTGGCCCGACGAGAGCGTCGGCTGCACCTTGGCGAAGAACGGTCCGTTGTCCTGGACGGCCTCGACGTACTTCACGTTGATGCCGCTCTGCTTCTCGAACTGGTCCAGGCTCGGGTGCTTGCTCTTCCCCGCGGTGTCGAGGTACAGCGGCCAGTTCGCCCAGACGAGCTGGCCCGTCTCCTTCTGCTTGGACCAGTACGCCGCCACGGCGTCCTTGCTCGTGTTGGTCTTCGTCCCCTGCGCCGAGATCCCGCCGCAGCCGGCCAGCAGGGCGGCGCCACCGGCCGCCCCGAAGAGACGGAGCACGTCGCGGCGCCCCATCCGCGACTGGGTGAGCCCGCGCAGCAGGGCCGAGTCGGCGCCTCCCGGGGAGTGGGTCATCGGTCGCCCTCCGGCTTCTCGTGGATCAGGTAGGAGTGGTCGCGGGCCCAGGAGAGCCAGACGGTGTCGCCGACGGCGGCGATGTCGTGGGAGCCGGCGGAGTTCTGCCGGTGGGCGACGATCCGGTGCCCGCCGGACGTCGTGACGGCGTACGCCGTGAAGGTCCCCTGGTAGACGACCTCCTCGACCGCGCCACGCACCCGGCAGTCGGCGGCCTGCGGCATCGCGTGGTCGAGGGCGATCTTCTCCGGCCGCACGGTCACGCACAGGTCGCCGCGGGGGTTTCCCCCGCGCAGCGGGACGACGATCCGGCTGCCGTCGGGCGACTCCACGAGAGCCTCGTCCCCGCTCGCCCCGGTCGCCACGGTGGTGATCACGTTCGAGGTCCCGATGAAGTCGGCGACGAAGCGGGTCGTCGGCGCCTCGTATACCTCTCGCGGCGTGCCGAGCTGCTCGACGCGGCCCGCGTTCATCACCGCGATGCGATCGGACATCGTCAGCGCCTCACCCTGGTCGTGGGTGACGTAGACGAAGGTGATGCCGACCTCCCGCTGGATCCGCTTGAGCTCCAACTGCATCGCCTGGCGCAGCTTGAGGTCGAGCGCACCGAGCGGCTCGTCGAGCAGGAGCGCCCGCGGCCGGTTGACCAACGCGCGGGCGAGGGCGATCCGCTGCTGTTGGCCGCCGGACAGCTCGCGGGGACGGCGCTTCTCTCGCCCGGTGAGGTCGACGAGCTCGAGGATCTCCTGCACCCGGCTGGTGATCTCGGCCTTCGGCAGCTTGCGGCGGCGCAGACCGAAGGCGACGTTCTCGAACACGCTCATGTGGGGGAACAGGGCGTAGCTCTGGAACACCATGTTGAGGTCGCGGTGGTTGGCCGGGACGCCGACCATGTCCTTGCCGTACAGGAGGATCTGCCCGGCGGTCGGCTCCTCGAAGCCGGCGATCATTCGCAGCGTCGTCGTCTTGCCGCAGCCGGAGGGACCCAAGAGCGAGAAGAACTCGCCGCTGCCGATCGACAGATCGACGCGCTGCACCGCCTGGACGTTCTCCTCGCTCGCGGTGAAGTGCTTCGCCACGCCGATCAGCTCGATCGCCGGAGTGGGAGCGGCGACGGCCGGATCCGCCGGGGCCATCTCCGGGGCCATCTTCGGGGTCATCTTCGGGGCCATCTTCGGGGCGGGCGCGGTGCTGGCCGGGGTGGTCACGAACCCGTCCCGATGTAGGACATCACGTGCTTGACCCGGGTGTAGTCCTCCAGTCCGTACATCGACAGGTCCTTCCCGTGTCCGGAGTGCTTGAAGCCGCCGTGCGGCATCTCGGCGACGATCGGGATGTGGGTGTTGATCCACACCGCCCCGAAGTCGAGCCGCCTGGCCATTCGCATCGCGCGCCCGTGGTCACGGGTCCAGACCGACGACGCGAGCCCGTACTTCACGCCGTTGGCCCACCGGAGCGCCTCCTCCTCGTCGGAGAACCGCTGCACGGTGATCACCGGCCCGAAGATCTCGTCCTGTACCTGCTCGTCGTCCTGCCGGAGCCCGGAGAGCACCGTCGGCTCGAAGAAGTAGCCGGTCTCCCCCTGGCGTCGACCGCCCGCCTCGACGCGGGCGTGGTCGGGGAGGCGGTCGACGAAGCCAGCCACCCGCTCGAGCTGACCGGCGTTGTTCAACGGTCCGTAGAGGACGTCCTCGTCGCTCGGGGCGCCCGTGCGGGTGTTCCGCGCCTGCTCGGTGAGCGCGGCGACGAAGTCGTCGTGGACACCGGGCCCGGCGAGCACGCGGGTGGCGGCGGTGCAGTCCTGTCCGGCGTTGAAGTAGCCGGCGCCGGCGATGCCCTCGGCCGCAGCCTCCACGTCGGCGTCGTCGAAGACGATCACCGGCGCCTTCCCGCCGAGCTCGAGGTGGGTGCGCTTGAGCTGTGCCGCCGCCGAGGCCGCCACCTCCATGCCGGCGCGCACCGAGCCGGTGATCGCCACGAGCTCCGGCGTGGGGTGCTCGACAAGGAGGCGTCCGGTGTCCCGGTCGCCGGTCACCACGTTGAGGACGCCGGGCGGGAGGAACTCCTGGCACAGCTCGGCGAGGAGCGTCGAGGAGGCGGGCGTGGTGTCGCTCGGCTTGAGGACCACGGTGTTGCCGGCCGCGAGCGCCGGACCGATCTTCCAGACCATCATCATGAGCGGGTAGTTCCAGGGCGTCACCTGTCCGACCACGCCGATCGGCTCGCGCCGGACGAACGAGGTGTGGTCCTCGAGGTACTCCCCCGCGGCCTTGCCCTCCAGGACCCGGGCGGCGCCGGCGAAGAACCGGAGCTGGTCGACCGCCGGCGGCAGCTCCTCGTCGATGGTGAACCCGATCGGCTTGCCGGTGTCGCGCGACTCCACGTCGACGAACTCCCGGGCCCGGTCCTCGAGCGCGTCGGCGATCTTCAGCAGCGCCCGCTGGCGCTCAGACGGCGTCGTGTCGCGCCACGTCATGAACGCGGTCGCCGCGGCTCGGTAGGCCCGGTCCACGTCGGCCCGACCGCTCATCGGAGCGGTCGCGTACACCTCGCCCGTGGCGGGGTCGATCACGTCGTAGGTCTCCCCCGAGGCAGCGTCGACCAGCTCGCCCCCGATCACGTTGCGGAACGCGGTGTCACCCATCAGGCTCCTCCGACTCGTCAAGTGGATTGGAGCGCAGCCTAATCACGGATCCACGGATGGGGAAGGACCTTGAAACGTTGATTCCGTAGCCGATGTGCGATATTACGACGGAATCACTCGTCGAGCCGGCATGCGACAACGCCGCGGCGAACACCCGAACCCCTCGGAGGACCTGGCATGAACGGCGAGCTCGATATGCAGCAGGCCGCACGCGACCACCTGTGGATGCACTTCACCCGTCACTCCGCCTACGACCCGGCGCAAGGAGGGACCGAGGTCCCCGTGATGGCCCGGGGCGAGGGCGTCTATCTCTACGACACCGACGGCAAGAAGTACCTGGACGGACTGTCGGGGCTCTTCGTGAGCCAGCTGGGCCACGGGCGGGAGGACCTCGCCGGGGCGGCCTACGAGCAGGCGCGGACCCTCGCGTTCATGCCGTTGTGGTCCTACGCCCACCCCAAGGCGATCGAGCTGGCCGAGCGGGTGGCGTCGTACGCGCCCGGCGACCTCAACCGGGTCTTCTTCACCACCGGTGGCGGCGAGGCGGTGGAGAGCGCCTGGAAGCTCGCCAAGAACTACTTCAAGCTGACCGGGAAGCACGGCAAGCACAAGGTGATCAGCCGCTCGATCGCCTACCACGGAACGACCCAGGGCGCGCTCTCGATCACGGGGCTGCCCGGGATGAAGGCGCCCTTCGAGCCGCTCGTGCCGTCCACCTTCCGGGTGCCCAACACCAACATCTACCGGGCACCGCTGCACGGCGAGGACCCCGAGGCGTTCGGTCGCTGGGCCGCGGACCAGATCGCGGTAGCCATCGAGAACGAGGGCGCCGACACCGTCGCGGCCGTGTTCTTGGAGCCGGTGCAGAACTCCGGGGGCTGCTTCCCGCCGCCGCCGGGATACTTCCAGCGGGTCCGCGAGATCTGCGACGAGTACGACGTCCTCCTCGTCTCCGACGAGGTGATCTGCGCGTTCGGGCGGCTGGGGTACATGTTCGGAGCCGAGCGCTACGGCTACCAGCCCGACATCATCACCTGCGCCAAGGGCCTCACCTCCGGCTACTCGCCCCTGGGAGCGATGATCGCGAGCGACCGGTTGATGGAGCCGTTCCGGCACGGCGAGGAGATGTTCCTGCACGGCTACACCTTCGGCGGCCATCCGGTCTCCTGCGCCGTCGCGCTGGCGAACCTCGACGCCTTCGAGAACGAGCGGATCAACGAGCACGTCCGCGACACCGAGGGCGCCTTCCGCGCGACGTTGGAGAAGCTCGGCGACCTCCCGATCGTGGGCGACGTCCGCGGCGCCGGCTACTTCTACGGGATCGAGCTGGTCAAGGACAAGACCACGAAGGAGACGTTCACCGACGAGGAGTGCGACCGGCTCCTGTACGGCGTGGTCTCCAAGTCGCTCTTCGCCGAGGGCCTGTACTGCCGGGCCGACGACCGGGGCGACCCGGTGATCCAGCTCGCCCCGCCGCTGGTCTGCGAGCAGCAGCACTTCGACGAGATGGAGTCGATTCTGCGAGTCGTCCTCGAAAAGGCCTGGGCCCAGCTCTGACCCGTGCCCTGACGGAGCGGTGTCAGGAGTCGAAGCCGAGACCGGCGCGATCGAGCGCGCGCAGCCAGAGGTTGCGCCGCCCGGTCGCGTCGGCGCGCATCATCGCCCGCCGGGTGAGGTTGATCCCGGCGGCCCGGGCCGGCTCGGGTGGGAACGGCAGCGGCCGCTCGCGGACCATCCGCAGCGTCGTGCGCTCGGTGGCCGCGCCGTCGAGGAGGTCGAGCATGACGTCGGCCCCGAAGCGGGTCGCCGCGACGCCGAGCCCGGTGAACCCGAGGGCGTAGGCCACCCGGCCGGCGTACGCCGTACCGAAGAAGGCGCTGAAGCGGGTGCAGGTGTCGATCACCCCCGCCCACCGGTGGGTGAATCGCAGTCCCTCCAGCTGGGGGAACGTCTCGAGGAACTGCCGGGCCAACAGCGCATGGGTCGGGCCGTGCTGCTCCAGGCCCGGGTCGATGCGGCTGCCGTAGTGGTAGACCGCGTCGTAGCCGCCCCACAGGATCCGGTCGTCGCGGGTGAGCCGGTAGTAGTGGAAGCAGTTCGCGGCATCACCGAACCCCTGGCGGTGCTCCCAGCCGATCGCGTCCTTCTGCTCCGCCGAGAGCGGTTCGGTCATCAGCACGTAGTCGTAGACGGGCACGGTCATCAGCCGCAGCCTGCGCAGCAGCGGCGGGAACGCGTTCGTGGCGAGCGCGACGTGGCGAGCCCGCACGGAGCCGCCCGGCGTCCGGGCGAGCATCGCGGTGCCCGCCCGCCCCAGGTCCTGGACCGCGGACCGCTCGTGGATCTCGACCCCGGCGTCCAGGCAGGCCCGGCGCAGACCCCAGGCCAGCCGGGCAGGCTCGACGAGGGCGGTCCCCTCGGGCTCGAACACGCCGGCCAGGAAGGTCGGGCTGTCGAGCTCGGCGCGGACGCCGGCCGCGTCGAGGAACCGGACCTGCCTGCCGGCGGCGCGCAGGTCCTCGGCGTACGCCGCGAGCTCCTCGACCTCGTGGGGCCGGGTCGCCACGCTCACCTCTCCGACCTCTCGCCAGTCGCAGTCCCACCCGCACCGAGCGACGGTCTCGGCGATGCCGCGCAGGTTGTCCGCGCCGAGGCGGTCCAGCCGGTCGAGCTCCTCGGGCCACCGCGCACGCCCGTTCGCGAAGCCGTGCGTGAGGCTCGCCTCCACGAAACCGCCGTTGCGGCCGCTGGCCTGCTCCCCGCAGCGACCCGCTTCGAGAACGACCACGCGACGGCCCGGCTCGCGCTCGACGGCCCGCAGGGCCGTCCACAGGCCCGAGAAGCCGCCGCCGACGACGAGGAGGTCCGCCTCCCGGCGGCCGGTCAGTGTGGGGAGCGCGTCGGGACGGGCGGGGTCGTCGAGCCAGAACACTGCCGGGGCTGCGGTGGCCAGCGCGCGCTCGACGCGATCGGAAGGAAGGGTGGACACGGTCTATCGCCGCCTTCGCGTGCCGAGGTGCAACGGATCGTGGCAGAACCGACGGACACAGGCAAGTGATCCGGTCGCCCCAACGCCGATCATCTTCGAAATCCGTTGCCGAATCGCCCCTCCTCCTTTGACGGCCGTCCGCTGCTGCTGGGAGGATCCGGCACGTGACCACGCGCAAGAGCGGGAGCGGCGGGCCCCTGGACGACGTCTCCAAGGCGATCATCGCCCAGCTGCAGCAGGACGGCCGACGGTCCTATGCAGCGATCGGCAAGGAGGTGCAGCTCTCCGAGGCCGCCGTACGCCAGCGGGTCCAGCGGTTGATCGAGTCCGGGGTGATGCAGGTCGTCGCGGTCACGAACCCGCTCGAGCTCGGGTTCGGTCGCCAGGCGATGATCGGGCTGCGCGTGGAGGGGCCGCTGGAGCCGGTCGCGGACGCGCTCGCGGCGATGGCCGAGGTCGACTACGTCGTGATCACCGCGGGGTCCTTCGACATCCTCGTGGAGGTCGTCGTCGAGGACGACGAGGAGCTGCTCGAGGTGCTCTCGACCCGGATCCGCAGCATCCCCGGCGTGGCCTCGACGGAGAGCTTCATGTACCTCAGCCTGCGCAAGCAGACCTACTCGTGGGGCGTGCGGTGACGGCAGCCCCTGAGACGCTCTCGTTCTGGCATGCCACCGCGGGCGAGGACTGGACGCCCCGATCCCCACTCGAGGCGGATGCCACGTGCGACGTGGCGATCGTGGGCGCGGGCCTCACCGGGCTCTGGACCGCCTACTACCTCATCCGAGCCGATCCGAGCCTCCGCATCGTCGTGCTCGAGGCCGAGGTCGCCGGCTTCGGGGCATCGGGCCGCAACGGCGGTTGGTGCTCCGCGCTCTTCCCCGCCTCCCTGGAGAAGCTCGCCGACCTGCCGGGCTCCTCGCGGACCGCGGCGCTCGCTCAGGATGCGGCGATGCGGGCGACCGTCGACGAGGTCGGCGCGGTGCTGACCGCCGAAGGCATCGACGCGGACTTCCACAAGGGCGGCACCGTGGTCGTCGCCCGCACGGCGGCACAGGAGGCGCGTGGCCGGAACGCGGTCGCCGCCAACGCCGCGTGGGGACTCGGCGAGCACCTGCAGTGGCTCGAGGCCGCCGAGGCCAGCGAACGGCTGGGGGCGACCGGCGTGCGCGGTGGCACCTGGACGCCGGACTGTGCGTGCGTGCATCCGGCCAAGCTCGTCCGCGGCCTCGCCCGGGTGGTCGAGCACGCCGGGGTGAGGATCCACGAGCAGACGGCCGTGCTCGCGATCTACGACCGCCGCGTCGTGACCGCCGCCGGCTCGGTGAGCGCCGAGGTGGTCGTGCGCGCGACCGAGGGGTACACCGCCGGGCTCGAGGGTGAGGAGCGCACGCTCGCCCCCGTCTACTCGCTGGTCGTCGCGACCGAGCCGCTGGACAGCACGGCGTGGGACGTCATCGGGCTCCGTGACCGGGAGACGTTCAGCGACTTGCGGCACCTGATCGTCTACGGACTGCGCACCGCAGACGATCGGCTGGTCTTCGGCGGGCGGGGCGCGCCGTACCACTTCGGCTCGCGGATCCGGACCGCCTACGACCGGGTGCCTCGCGTGCACGAGCACCTGCGCCGGACCCTGCTCGAGCTGTTCCCGGTGCTCGGGGGCGTGCCGATCGAGCACGCCTGGGGCGGCCCGCTGGGCATCCCACGTGACTGGTGCGCCTCCGTCGGGCTGGACCGCTCGACCGGTCGGGCGTGGGCGGGTGGGTACGTCGGCGACGGCGTCTCGACGACCAACCTGGCCGGCCGGACCCTGCGCGACCTGATCCTCGGTCACCGCTCCGACCTGACCGCCCTTCCCTGGGTGAACCATCGCTCGCCGCGGTGGGAGCCGGAGCCGTGGCGCTGGCTCGGAGCCAACGCCGGGCTGCGGGTGGTGACCGTGGCCGACGCTGAGGAGCGGATCACCGGCCGCCCCTCGGCGCTCGCCCGCGCAGCCGCGCCGCTGCTGGGTGGCCACTGACAGGCGGCCACTGACAGGCGGCCACTGACGGGCGGTCACCGACGGGCCGGGCTCACCCGACCAGACGCTCGAAGGGAACCGCGTCGATGCCGACCGCCTCGCCCACTGCGGCGTTGGTGAGCTGCCCGGCATCGGTGCTCAGCCCGTGTGCGAGGGAACGGTCCTCGCGGCACGCCCGCTCCCAGCCCTTGTCCGCCAGCGCGACGACGTAGGGCAGCGTCGCGTTGGTCAACGCGTAGGTCGAGGTGCGCGGGACGGCCCCCGGCATGTTGGCGACGCAGTAGAACGTCGACCGGTGCACCTGGTAGGTCGGGTCGGCGTGCGTGGTGGCGTGGGTGTCCTCGAAGCACCCGCCCTGGTCGACGGCGATGTCGACCAGGACCGAGCCGGGCTTCATCCGGGAGACCAGCTCGTTCGAGACCAGCTTGGGAGCGGCGGCGCCGGGGATGAGCACCGCCCCGATCACCATGTCGGCCTCGATGACCTGGCGCTCGATCGCCAGCTTCGAGGACGCCAGCCCGTGGACGCGGTTCTGGTAGCGCCAGAAGGACATCCGCAGCTTGTCCAGGTCGGTGTCGAGCAGGGTCACGTCGGCGCCCATGCCGAGCGCGATGTTGGCGGCGTTCTGGCCGGAGACGCCGGCGCCGATGATCACGACCTTGGCGTTGGCGACGCCGCCCACGCCTCCGAGCAGCACGCCGCGGCCGCCCTGCGCCTTGAGCAGGGCGTGCGCCCCGACCTGCGGCGCCAGACAACCGGCCACCTCCGACATCGGGTAGAGGAGCGGAAGCGCACCCGAGGGCAGCTGGACGGTCTCGTAGGCGAGCGCCGTCACCCGCCGGCGCAGCAGCTCCTCGGTGAGCGGCTTGTCGGCGGCGAGGTGGAGGTAGGTGAAGAGCGTCAAACCCTCCCGGAGGCGGTGGTACTCCTCGGCGACCGGCTCCTTGACCTTGAGGACCACGTCCACCGACGCCCACAGGTCGTCGGCGTCGCCGACGACCCGCGCGCCGGCGGCGGCGTACTCCTCGTCGGCGATCGACGAGCCCAGGCCCGCGCCGGACTGCACCGCCACCTCGTGGCCGGGGGCCACGAGCTCGTGGACTCCCACCGGCGTGATCGCCACCCGGTCCGCATGGTTCTTGACCTCCTGCGGTACGCCGACCTTCATCCTCGTCCTCTTTTCCTCCTGCACGGCGAGCACGCCGCCCCAGCGCTCCCCTGCCACGAAATCCGTCGCGCTGCACGGTAGACAACACGTATTCCGCAGCACAAGTAGGGAGCAGCCCGCCGGTTCCCTCGGTCCGGCTCCACGCCGGCGACGTGGCGCGCTCGGCGGGCCCTAGAGTCGGAACGGCGGACCGCACCGGCGGACACCTCGGGGAACGGAGATCGCGTGGGAAGCAGGACCGCATCCGAGAGCAGCTCCGAGCTGGGCCACCGCCGGATCCTGATCATCATCGGTGCACTCCTGCTCGGCATGCTGCTCGCGGCGCTCGACCAGACGATCGTCGCCACGGCGCTGCCGACGATCGCCGGCGAGCTGCACGGGCTCTCGGAGCTGTCCTGGGTCGTGACGGCCTACATCCTCGCCTCCACCGCCTCCACCCCGCTGTGGGGGAAGCTCGGCGACCTCTACGGACGCAAGACGTTCTTCCAGGCCGCGATCGTGATCTTCCTGGTCGGCTCGGTGCTGTCCGGGATCAGCCAGACGATGGTCGAGCTGATCGCGTTCCGGGCGATCCAGGGCATCGGCGGCGGTGGGCTGATGATCGGCGCGCAGGCGATCGTGGGCGACGTCGTGTCGCCGCGTGACCGGGGCCGCTACCAGGGGTTCTTCGGGGCGGTGTTCGGCGTGACCAGCGTGCTGGGCCCGCTGCTGGGCGGGTTCTTCGTCGACCACCTGACCTGGCGCTGGGTGTTCTACATCAACCTCCCGATCGGCGCGGTCGCGCTGATCGCCACGGCGATCGTGCTGCCCGCGCCGCCCCAGCGGATCAGTCACGTCATCGACTACCTCGGCACCCTGCTGCTGGCCGGCGCAGCCACCTCCCTGGTGCTGCTGACCACGCTCGGCGGCACGACGTACCCGTGGGGCTCGGGCCCGATCTGGACGCTCGCCGTCCTCGGCGTCGTCCTCATCGGCCTGTTCGTGGTCGTGGAGCGGCGCGCCGCGGAACCGGTGCTCCCGCTGCGGCTGTTCGGCAACCGGGTGTTCACCGTCGCGAGCCTGGTCGGGTTCGTCGTCGGCTTCGCGATGTTCGGCGCGATCACCTACCTGCCGCAGTACATGCAGGTCGTCCGAGGGCAGAGCCCGACCAGCTCGGGTCTGCAGCTGCTGCCCCTGATGGCGGGCCTGCTGCTCACCTCGACCACGTCGGGGATCCTGATCAGCAAGTGGGGCCGCTACAAGGTGTTCCCGATCGCCGGCACCGCGGTGATGACGCTGGGGATGTGGCTGCTCTCGCACCTCGACGTCGGCACACCGGCGATCCAGTACACGGTGTTCATGTTCGTCCTCGGCGTCGGCATCGGCGGCGTCATGCAGGTGCTCGTGATCGCCGTGCAGAACGTGGTGCCCTACAAGGACCTCGGCGTCGCCACTTCTGGCGCGACGTTCTTCCGGTCGATCGGCGGCTCCTTCGGTACGGCGGTCTTCGGGGCGATCTTCGCCAACCAGCTGACCGGCAACCTGCAGCGGTATCTCGCCGGCACACCGGTCCCGCCGGGCTTCAACGCCGAGCAGGGCGCGAGCCCCGCCGCGCTCGCGCAGCTGCCACCGGCGGTGCACAGCGGCTTCATCCACGCCTACGCCGCCTCGTTGCACACGGTGTTCCTCTCCGCCGTGCCGATCGCGGCCATCGCCTTCGTGCTGACCTGGTTCCTGCGCGAGGTGCCGCTGCGCCAGACCGCGAAGGCGCCCGACCAGTCCCAGGCGCTGGCGCCCACCTCGATGCCCTCGACCGACGACTCCGCTGACGAAGTGGTGCGGGCGCTGTCCCTGTTGGCCAGCCGAGAGGACCGCGAGCGGATCTACACCGAGCTGGCCGCCGAGGCCGGCGTGCCGCTGAAACCGGGGTCCACCTGGTTGCTCTACCGGCTCGACGGCCGACCGCGGGTCTCGGTCACGGCCCTCGGCGAGCGGCTCCACCTGCGGCCCGAACCGCTCCACGTCCTGCTCGATCCCCTGTGCGCGCAGGGCTTCGTCGCCGTCGCGGACGGCACGGTGGAGGTGACCGACGCGGGGCACGCGGCGATCGAGCGCCTGGTGGCGGTACGCCGTGCGCGGCTCGAGGTCCGCCTGGGCGGCTGGGCCGACGAGCACGACGCTCGGCTGGCAGCCAAGCTCGACGAGCTCGCCCGGGACCTGGTGAGCGACCCCGAGGGCCGGCATCGGCTGCCGGCGCTCGACTGATCCTCGATCGGGCCCCGCGCTCAGACGACCGGCGCTGGTGTCTCCATGCCGACCTCTGCCGGAGATGCCGGGGCCGGCGCGGGGACCGCGTCCCCACTGCTTCCCTCGGGGGTGCTCGGCTGCGGCTCGGGCGGCGTCGCGGTGCCGCTGGGAGCCGGCGCCGGAGCGTGTGAGGGCGCGGGCCGCGGCGGTGCCGGCGGTGCCGGCGCGGGGTGCGGCGTCGCCGTGACAGGCGGCGCCGTGGCGGACGGCTGGCGCCCGGGCTGAGCGTGGGGAGAGGGGGCAGGTCGCGGCTGAGGCGGCTGCGCCGCGGCGTGGCTCGTCGCGGCGTGCTTCGTCGTCGCGCCTGGGTGATCGTGATGGTGCCGGTGGTGGGGCCGCCGGTGGTGCTTCGGCGTCGCCACGGGATGCGGGTGCGGCACGGGGATCGTCAACAGGGCCGGGACCCCGGCTGTCCGGGTCCGATGCCAGGCGTGCAGGAACGCCACCGCCATCGCCCGGTGACCCGGGCAGACCAGGTCGCCATCGAGGGGGCCGGTGAGCCACTGGGTGAGCAGGACCGGGCCGGCGGTGAATGGCTCTCCGCAGGCCTCGCGGGCCGCGTCGATCCCGGCCTCACCCACAGCGACCCACTGGGCGAGGTCGACTTGCCAGCCGCCGGTGACCATCTGCCAGTAGCCCGCCGTGGAGTACACCCCGACACGGCGACCGGCAGCCCGGACGGTGTCCACCCACCCACGGAGCACTGCCACGTTCGCGAACGTGTCGGCGCTCCAGAGGGTGCGTCCGGGCGTGTCCTCGACGTCCAGCCACCACGAGCGTGGCGTCAGGTGGAGACGTGCTGCAGCGCGGAGCGCGTGCTGTGCTTGCACGACACCGGCTCCGTACGACGCGCACCGGGGAGCCGCGACGGGACAGCGGTCCGCCGTCCGTGCCCACAGCTCGCCGCGCTGGTACGTCGGGGCATCGGGCGCGTTCGGCACGACGTAGACGCTCACGTTGGCCCGCACGCTCGCCGCCCAGGCGGCCTGGCCGGCCAGGCAGGGGCTGATGCTCCGCGCGTGCCCGTTGGTGAGCCCGACGACCACGAAGTCGAGCGGGATGGCCGGCAGCGGTCCGCCGCACTGGGGCCACGAGACGTCCACGCCGTACCGCTCTTCACCGGCACGTGGCTTCGGCACGAGCATCACGCCCGGCTGCACGCGCTGGGCCGGCGCGGTGGAGGGCACGTCGGGACGGGCGGCCTGGGCGGGCGGCGCGAGGAGGAGGACGGCCGGGCCGGCGAGCAGCATGGCGACGAGCGCACCCAGCGACCGCAGTCCGGCGACCCCCCGGCGGCGGGCCGCCGTCTCCGGTGGGCGGTGGGTGTCGTGGGTGCGTCGGCTTCTCCCCGAGCCCCGAGTCTTCGCGTCCATCACCTGGAGCATCGGCCACCGGGGCCGATCCCGCAGCGGGAGGGAGAAGTCCGCACGAACTGGACTGGACAACCGGCGCCGGCTCCAGCCCCCGGCTCAGAGCTCGGTGGCCAGCCGCAAGCCGAAGGCGACGAGCACGAGGCCGGTCACTGCGTCGAGGCGTCGCCGGACGGCCGGCGTGGCCATCCAGGACGAGACCGAGCCGGCGGCCACGACGAGCACCCCGAAGTAGAGGCCGGTGAGCACCGTGTAGAGCGCCCCGAGGCCGAGCGTGGTGACGGCGACCGGAGACCCCGCCGGGACGAACCCGGGCAGGAAGCTGACGAAGAAGACGCCGACCTTGGGGTTGAGCACGTCGGTGAGGAAGCCGGCCAGGAAGCCCGACCTGCCGACACCCGCGCCCTGCGTCGATGTCGGGTGCAGGCCGCCCGAGCGCAGCGACCGCAGCGACCGCACTCCGATCCAGAGCAGGTAGCCCGCACCCACCATCTTCAGCACCGTGTAGCCGACCTCGCTGGCACGCAGGACCGCGGACAGCCCGAGCGCTGCGGCGCTGACCCAGACGAGCAGCCCGCACATCACCCCCGCGGCCGTCAGCACACCGCCGCGCCGCCCGTCCCGGACGAGCCCGCGCACCACCACGAGGCTGTCCGGTCCCGGCAGCAGCACGATGACCGTCGCGGCGAGGAGGAAGGAGAGCAGGGTGACGAGCACCCACGGATCGTACGACCGCCGGCCGCGAGACGGGAGGTCAACGAGCGACCGTGGTCACGGTGCGCGCCTCGGGATCCCACCGCCGGAGCTCGGTCAGGACCAGGTCCACGTCCGCCCAACCGAGCACGGTGCACGCGCTGCTCGCGGCGTCGCGCGGAACGCGCCGCCCGAGGGTGACGTGCGGCAGCCAGCCGGGGTGTTGCAGGTCGGGCACTCCCTGCCGCAGCTCGAGCACGGCTGCGAGGAGCGCATCGTCGACGTCGAGTGCGCGCGCCACCGTGAGACGGTGCCCACCGAGGAGCAGCAGGCCCGCAGCCCGCACCCGGATCGGCAGCAGCGGCGCCACCAGCTCCGCCGCCCTCGCGTCGGACGGCAGCGCCGGCGCGGCGAGCACCGTGACATGCGGCGTGTTCGTCGCTCCAGGATGATCGAGCTGCGAGGGAAGGCCGGCGTCGCGGAGCGCCTGCCAGTCAGCCATGACGGCCCGACGACCTGCCTCGTCGGGCACGAGCTCGAAGGCGTGGAGGCGTGGCACCAGACCAGGGTGGCACGGAGCCGCCTGTCGGAATCGGTGGTCACTCGAAGCCTCCGCGACATGGTCCCGCTTCCCGTGAGCACATCGGGCCGCCCGATTGGCAGCGACTCAACGGGTCAGTGATCCATCCCTACCGGTCAGGCGACGAGCGGGGCAGCCCGACCCGGAACGTCGCTCCCCCACCTGGCGTGTCGTGGATCTCGACAGACCCGCCGTGGCGGTCGACGAGTGCGCTGACGATGGCCAAGCCGAGGCCGGCGCCGCCCTCCGCCCGATTGCGTGACGCATCCGCGCGCCAGAACCGCTCGAACACGTGCTCCTTCTCCACGGTGTTCAGGCCAGGTCCGTGGTCGACGACCTCGACGACGGCGGCCGGCCCGGATCCGGTTGCCCGGTCCGCCGGCTCCGTTCCGATCCGCACGTCGACCGGCGACCCGGTGGGGCTGTGCTGGATCGCGTTGTCAACCAGGTTGGTCAGCACCTGCCGAAGTCTCGCGTCGTCACCGGCAACCACGGGCGGGTCCGCCGAGGGCACCGCGACAACGCGGACGACGCGGTCCGGTGCCCGGGCCGCGGCGTCGTGCACGACATCGGCGGCCAATGCGAGGAGGTCTACGGGGTCGTTGGCCAGCGGTCGCTCCTGGTCCAGGCGCGCCAACAGCAGAAGGTCCTCGACCAAGTGCCCCATTCGGGTGGCCTCGGACTCGATGCGCTCCATGGAGCGCCCGACGTCCGCCGGTGTCGGCGACGGCGCGCCCTGCTGGAGTCGGTGCAGTTCGGCGAAGCCGCGGATCGAGGTGAGCGGCGTGCGGAGCTCGTGGCTGGCGTCGGCGACGAACCGGCGCATCCGTGCCTCGGAGCGCCGCGCCTCCTCCTCCGAGGCGGCCTGGGCGAGAAACGACTCCTCGATGCGGCCCAGCATCGTGTTGAAGGCGTCCCCGAGACGGCCGACCTCGGTGCGCGGATCGTCGTCGGCGACTCGCCGGCTCAGGTCGCCGGCGGCGATCGCGGTCGCCGTTCTCTCCACCTCGCGGAGCGGCCGGAGGGCCGTGCGCACGACGAGGCCTCCGGCCAGCACGACGAGCACCAGCGTGGCGAGGCCGATTCCTATCTCAATGGTCTCGAGGCGAGCCACCGTGGCGTTGACGTCGCCGAGACCGGACGCGACGAGGAGCGTGCCCGAGCCGTCAGACAACGGCACGGCCAGCACTCGCCAGCGTGTCGCGCCACGGGTGGAGCCGACGGTGAACGGCTCACCACCCTTGGCCCGCGCTTGGGTGATGGTGAGGTGGGGGAAGTCGGGGAGCGACTGGGAGCCGTCGACGAGGTTGCTGAGGGTGCCGCCGAGAGGCGTGCCGTTGGAGGCCAGGACCTCCCGGACGAACTGGCTGGGGAGCCGGGCGTCGTGGCCGTCCGGGTCACCGCCCCCGGGGCCGTCGTTGATCCGCTCGTGGAGCATGGCGCCCGCGGCCCCGCGGAGCTGGTCGTCCACCCGCTGGACGAGGTAGCCGCGCAGCGTGGCCGCTGCGACCGAGCCGCTCCCGGCAAGGGCGAGCACGACGAGCACGAGCATCCCGGCGACCAGCCGGACCCGCAGCGAGGTGCGGTTCCAGGCCCTACGCAACGTGGTCGGGACTGCCCGCGCCGCCGTGCGCGCGCCCGCCCAGCCGTGGGCCCGTGGCGTCATCGCGGGAGACGCAGGGCGTAGCCGACGCCGCGAACCGTGTGGAGAAGCCGCGGCTCGGTGGTGTCGACCTTCCGGCGCAGGTAGGAGACATAGGACTCGACGACGTTCGCGTCACCGTTGAAGTCATAGTGCCAGACGTGGTCGAGGATCTGCGCCTTGCTCAGCACCCGGTTCGGGTTCGAGAGAAAGTAGCGCAGCAGCTTGAACTCTGTCGGAGAGAGGCTGACCGGCTTCCCGGCCTTGAGGACCTCGTGTGCGTCCTCGTCCATCTCGATGTCGCCGAACGAAAGTCTCTCGGACTCCGTCAGCATCACCTTGCCTGCACGGCGCAGCAGCGCATGGATGCGAGCGATGACTTCCTCGAGAGAGAACGGCTTGGTGACGAAGTCGTCGCCGCCGAGGGTGAGGCCCGTCACTTTGTCCTGGGTGCTGTCACGAGCGGTGAGGAACAGCACCGGCACCTCGCGGCCCTCGCTCCGCATCCGACGCACCACCTCGAAGCCGTCAAGACCGGGCATCATCACGTCGAGCAGCACCACGTCGGGGTCCTGCGCGGCAGCCGCCCGCAGCGCCTCTGAGCCGTCGGCGGCCACGACAACGTCGAATCCTGCGTAGCGCAAGCTCGCGGCCAGCAGCTCCCGGATGTTCGGCTCGTCGTCGACCACCAGCAGGCGAGCCTCCCCGGCGTTGGTCGTGCCCGGTCGCGGCTTGGGACCGGGCGTACTCATCATCTGCACTCTCGCAGCATGTCGCCCCTGCCTCCACCCACCCTGGAGGTTTCCTGTACGTCGCCTGTGGCCTCGGGCTGTAGGGGGCGCTGAGTTGCTGCCCGTCGTACGCCGAGACGGCGGGTCGTCGACATCGTCCTGCGCTCCGTCGGAGCGGTCCTCGTTCACAGGATCCCTCCAGGTCGGGCGCAGGGCGAGCGCAGGGGCCGGTTGCACGATCCTCGGCATGACCGACGAGACGACTCCTGGACCCACCACCCGCGGCGCCGCCGGTCCCAGCGGCAACCGTTGGGAGCCCGCGGCCGACCGCCCCGCCACGGACCGCCCCGCGGCGGACGAATCCGCACCCCTGGCCGCAACTCCCCGGGGTTCCGCGCCGACCACCCCACCCGGAGCGCGCCCTACCGAAGCGAATGCCGTGGACGCTGAGGGCACGTCTTGGCGCGACCGGCTCCGCCGGCGACCCTGGCGCGGGCAGCAGGCGAAGACGGGTGTCGCAGCCGGAGTTGCCACGCTGATCGTAGGCGGCGTCGGAGGGTTCGCCCTCGGCCACGCCACCGCCGGCGACCACCACGACGGCTTCGACGGGCAGGGGTTCGGCCAGCGGTTCGACGGCCGCGGGCACCACGACGGCTTCCAGCCCCCGGCACAGTTGCCCGGCCAGCCGGGGCAGCTGGGACCGCAGGGTCAGCTCCCGGGCCAGCCGGACGGTTCCAGCGCCGCGGCACCCGGCGACCAGGGCTACGACTCGTGACGACCTGGTCGCCCGACCTCGCGCCCGGGCGATCGTGGAGCCGCACGAGCTCCAGCGGTCGCCGCGCCCTGGTGGACGCACGGGTCCGGACGGGCGCCGCAGCGATCCTGTGGCTGGGAATGCTGCTGCCCACGTACTGGTGGGCTGCCGACGGCGGCCTCCGCGGCCTCGACAGCGCGGCCGTGGCGCTCGTGTCCCTCGGTCGGCTCAGCGGCCTGATCGCCTCCGTGCTGCTGCTGGCGCAGGTGATGCTGATGGCACGCGTACCGGTGCTGGAGCACGCCTTCGGGCAGGACCGTCTGGCTCGGATTCACCGGATCGTCGGGTTCACCTCGTTCAACGTGATGGTGGTTCATGGAGCGGCGATCTCGCTGGGATACGCCGGCGCGTCGTTCGGTGAGCTGCCATCGACGGTGTGGCACTTGGCGGTCGACTACCCGGGCATGCTTCTTGCTGTCGCCGGCACGGGCGCCCTGGTGATGGTGGTGGTGACCAGCGCGAAGGCAGCACGCAAGCGGTTGCGGTACGAGTCCTGGCACCTGATGCACCTCTACGCCTACCTGGGCGTCGGCCTCGCGCTGCCGCACCAGTTGTGGACCGGTCAGCAGTTCCTGTCCTCACCCGGTCGCACGTTGTTCTGGTGGACCGCCTGGGCCGTTTCCGCCGGTGCGGTTCTCTGGTGGCGGCTCGCCGTCCCTGTGGCGAGGAACCTCCGACATCGGCTGCGCGTCTCCTCGGTGGTCCGTGAGGATGACGGGATCGTTTCGGTCTACGTCACCGGGCAGCGGCTCGACCGGCTCCGGGTCGAGGCCGGGCAGTTCTTCTCGTGGCGTTTCCTCGGCGCACCAGGTCGGAGCCGCGCCCACCCGTACTCGCTCTCGGCTGCACCGGACGGCCGCAGCTTGCGGATCACGGTCCAGGCTGACGGTGACGACAGCGCGACCCTGTCCCGGGCCCGGCCGGGGACAGCAGTGCTCGTGGAGGGACCGTTCGGACGGCTCAGTGACCGCTCCCGGACGAAGCGGAAGGTGGCGCTCATCGGCTCCGGCGTGGGCATCACCCCGCTGCGGGCGCTTGCCGAAGCACTCGACTACGGCCCGGGCCAGGCGGTTCTGCTGCACCGGCACCGCGAGCGGCCGCTCTTCGGGAAGGAATTCGAAGTCCTAGCGCGAGAGCGGGGCCTCGGGCTCATCGGCCTCCCTGGCCGTCGCCGCTATCAGGGGTCCTGGCTCGGCAGCGGCATCCACCCCCAAGTCGACGACCGCTCCGCCTTGCTCCAGTGGATACCCGACATCGCCGAGCGCGACGTCTACGTCTGCGGGCCGCCCGGCTGGGCCGCGCTCGTCGAGCAAACGGTTCGCAGCGCAGGCCTCCGTCCCGACCAACTCCACCTCGAGACCTTCACATGGTGATCTGATGCGACGTATCTCCTTCTGGCTCTTGTCCACCGTCACCGTGCTGGTGCTGCTCTTCGGCTACCGCACCTCGCTGTCCTCTCACATGCCGGCGGTTGCAGCGACACCGGCGATCTCCTCGCCGGCCAGCGGCTCGTCCAGGTCCTCGGGGTCCTCGGGGTCCTCGGCGTCCTCGGCGTCCTCGGGGTCCTCGGGGTCCTCGGCGTCCTCGGCGTCCTCGGCGTCCTCGGCGTCCTCGGCGTCCTCGGCGGCGACGACTTCCACCGTCACCGGTGACGTCGCGCAGACGCAGTGGGGCCCGTGCAGGTCCGACTCGAGATCACGGGCGGCAAGATCAAGCAGGTCGACGTGATCGAGTATCCCAACGGCAACCCCCGCGATGCCGAGATCAACAGCTATGCCCTGCCCATCCTCGTCCAGGAGACGACCGAAGCGCAGAGCGTGAACATCGACATGGTCAGCGGCGCGACGGTCACCAGCACCGGCTACCTGCAGTCCCTGCAGAGCGCACTGGATCAGGCGAACCTGTGACGAGCGCGACCAGAGAGCAGCGGGTGCACCGCGAGGTCGAGCACGTCATGGGCATGCCGATCAGCCTCGCCCTGCGTGGGCGTCACGCCGGCACGGCCGACGGGGCATCGGCGTGGGCGGCCGCCCTCGCGGAACTGCACGAGGCGGATGCGGTGTTCAGCACCTACCGCGCCGACTCGTGGATCAGCCGGCTGGCCCGCGGCGAGGTGACTCTCGACGACTGCCCCGCCGTCGTATCCGAGGTTCTCGACTTCGGCGAGAAGGCGCGGCGCGCGTCCGCCGGCGCGTTCGACGTACATCGGCGTGACGCCGGCGGCAGACCAGTGCTCGACCCTTCCGGCGTGGTGAAGGGCTGGGCCGCGCAACGGGCGGCGGCGCCGCTGCTGGCCCTCGACGACACCGACGTGTGCCTCTCCGCCGGCGGCGACATGGTGTGCGTTGTCGCCGACCCGGACCGACTGGCATGGCGTGTCGGCATCGAGGACCCCCGCGCCTTCGAGCGGATCGTTGCGGTCGTGCCCGTCCGCAACGGCGCCGTGGCCACCTCCGGGGCCTCCCGCCGCGGGGCCCACGTCGTCGACGCTCGGACCGGTCTGGCTCCCACTGGCCTCGCCTCCGTCACCGTCGTCGCCCGGGACCTGACGTGGGCCGACATCGACGCGACCTGCACCCTCGCGCTGGGCCGGGACGGCGAGTCCTGGCTCCGAGCCCGCCCCGGCAGGTCGGCGGTCCTCGTCCGGGACGACCGCACGGTCGCCGTCTGGTAGGGCTCCCCTGCGTTTCCTCTGACGCAGCCGCCGACCGAGCACTCGAACGCGCTGCCGGCCATCACGTCGGGGACGCCCGGCGCGCCGGCGCGCAACTGCGGCCTCGTGTCCGTTCTCGCCTCACTCGCCCTCGCTGCTCCGATTCGATGGAGCCGTCATCTCCGCGACCAGACGCTCCCCGGACGCGATGCGCGGGAACAGCTCACACCCTCAGCGAGGGTTCTCACTCCCGGTCCTCGCGTACGTCGGTCACCCGGCGAAACGGCCGGCCCCCCCCCCGTGGAGAACACCCACGTTCGCATCGCCACGAATCGCATCACGGTCACGACGAGGTTGGCGAGCGTGAGTACGCCGACCTCGACCACCTGCCCGCTGTTGCCGGTGCGGTGAAGCGCCCACAGCGAGCCGCTGGTGACGATCACGCCGGCAGCGAACACGACCAGTCCCTTGGCCTGCTGCCGCCAGCGTCCCGTGCGGTCGGTGAGTCCGAACGTGAGGCGCCGGTTGGCCGCGGTGTTCGCCGTGGCCGTGACGAACAGCGCGAGCAGGTTGGCCACCAACGCACCCACGGCGCCGCGGAACAACAGGTAGAGGAGTGCGTAAGCCGCCGTGGAAGCCACGCCGGTGAGCGCGAACATCGCCACCTGCAGGCCGAGCCGGCCGGCACGTCCGTCGGCCGATGCCCTGCCTAGCCGCTCGGCCACCTCCCCGATCGCAAGCCGGCCGGTGACCAGACCGCGCCCAAGGCGAGCGATGCCGCGGAGGTCGTCGATGGCCGTGCGCAGGATGTCCACCCGGCTGTCGGGGTCGTCGACCCAGTCCACGGGGACCTCATGGATCCGGAGACCCGCGCGCTCGGCCAGCACGAGCAGCTCGGTGTCGAAGAACCACGCGTCGTCCTGGACGCACGGCAGCACAGCGCGCGCCACGTCGGACCGGATGGCCTTGAACCCGCACTGCGCGTCGCTGAAACCGGCCCCCAGGGCGCCCCGGAGGATCACGTTGTAGCACCGGGAGATCACCTCGCGCCTGGGACCGCGCACCACGCGTGCCCCGCGACCGAGCCGGGTGCCGATGGCCAGGTCGGAATGGCCGCTGACCAACGGTGCGACCAGCGGGAGCAGCGCGTTGAGGTGGGTGGAGAGGTCGACGTCCATGTAGACCAGGACCGCGGCGTCCGACTCTCCCCATGCGCGCTTGAGCGCGCGGCCTCGGCCCTTCTCGGCGAGGTGCACGGCCCGGACGCGGTCGTGGGTGTGGGCCAGTCGGCGGGCCAGGACCGCGGTCCCGTCCGTGCTCGCGTTGTCCGCGATGGTGACGCGGGCCGTCCACGGCAGCGCGTCGAGGTGCTCGAGGAGCCGTTCGACGCACGCGACCAGGCCGCGCTCCTCGTTGTAGACCGGGACCACAACGTCGAGCGTGGTCGTCGCGGGCTGCTGCCGAGGGGCCCCGTGCTGCTCAGCCGACGGGCCGGCCTGCCAGACGGGGGCGCTCACGCGTTCGTCCCAGCGGAGGTGCCGCCATCCGTGCTCGCGCCCGGCTGGGTGAGGTCGTAGAGCGTGACGCCGTCGACCGTGGTGGACGTGAACGTCTCCGCCACCCAGGTGGCGATCGCGCTGCTCGCGTTGCTGCCCCCCATGGAGCCGCCGAACCCGCCGCCCCCGATGAACCAGTGGATCTTCCCGGCGGCGACGTACGCCTGGAACTCCGCCAGCGTCGGACTGGGGTCGGACCCATTGAACCCGCCAACCGCCATGACCGGGTCTTGGGTCGCGAGCTGATAGCCGGCCGCGGAGTTGGAGCCCACGGCGGCCGCGACCCAGGTGTACTTGCTGGCGTCCTGGGTGAGCATCGCCGTCACCGCCGCACTCGGGACGCTGCCTTCGAGAAGACCCGACATGCCACCACGCGCCGCGCCACCCGGGAAGTTGCGGGTGCCGCCCGGGCTGCCACCCGGCATGCTCCCGATGCGGCCGGGAGCGCCGACGGCGCCCCCTCGGGGCGGCGCCATGCCTCCCGGTGCGGTCATTCCCGGCGGGGGCCCACCGAACCCAGCATGGCGGCCCGGCCCCCCGCGCATTCGATCGCCGCCGATGACCATCGGCCCGGCCGTGGGGAGGGAACCGGTGTGCGCAGTGGCGGCCGTCTGGACGGCGTACGACGCCGGGCCCGCCATCGTGGTGAGCAACGCCGCCACCGCGGCGACGAGGGCGAGCCGGCGCGAGAGCCGCCCGACGAAAGCGACAGCCACGGCCGCGAGGGCGCCCCCGACGAGCACCACCCAACGCAACCCGGGGAGGAAGTCAGGACTGCGCCCGAGCAGCACGTACCCGGTCACCGCAGCGACCGCCACCGCGGCCCCGAGGCCGAGGGTGGCCACGAGCGAGGTGCGGTGCCGCCAAGCGGTGTGCACGCCGATCGCGAGCACGGCCGCGATCGAGGGCGCCAGGGCAACGGTGTAGTAGGCGTGGAAGATGCCAGCCATGAAACTGAAGGTCAGCCCCGTCACGATCAGCCAGCCGCCCCACACGACCAGCCCGGCACGCACCCGGTCCGTTCGCGGCGCCCGACGCGTGAGCCACAGCGCCAGCGCCAGCAGGAGCACGGCGCCGGGCAGCAACCAGCCGGACTGACCGCCCACGTCGCCGCTGAGCAGCCGGGAGATGCCCGTCGAGCCCCACATCCCGCCGTTGCCAGGGCCACCGGCGCCACCACCGCCCACGGAGCCGGTCTCGTTACCACTCAGCCGTCCAAGCCCGTTGTAGCCGAGCGTCAGCTCGAGGATCGAGTTGTGCTGTGATCCCCCGATGTAGGGGCGGCTCGCTGCTGGCCACAGCGACACGATCGCGACCCACCAGCCCCCGGCGACGACCATGGACATCCCGGCGACGGCGAGGTGCCCAAATCGCTTCAGCACGCCGGTCGGGGCGGCAAGGAGGTAGACGACGGCGAACGCCGGCAGCACGAGGAACGCCTGAAGCATCTTGGCGAGGAACGCCAACCCGACGAGTGCGCCGGCGAGCGAGACCCAACGGACCGGATGCTCCTGATCCGGCTCGACCGAGCGCAGCGTGGCCGAGGCCGCGCCGACAAGCAGCAGCACGAGCATCGCGTCGGGGTTGTCGAACCGGAACATCAGGACCGCGACCGGCGTCAGCGCCAGTACCGCACCCGCGAAGAGCCCAGCGGCAGCCGAGGCGGTGGTGCGCCGCACGGTCCCTGCCAGGAGCGCCACGGCCGCC
>JBQCCW010000164.1:0-8024 GCA_051961835.1 Marmoricola sp.
ACCTCGAGGCCGGCGTCCTCGAAGCGGGACCGGTCGTCGTCGCGGATCCCGCTGTCGGTCACCAGCACGTCGACCTCGCTCAGCGCGGCGAACCGCACCGGCGCCTCGGCGCCGAGCTTCGGCGAGTCGGCCAGGCACACCACCTGGCGCGAGGCGCTGACCATGGCCCGCTTGACGGCGGCCTCGTCGCGGTCGGGCGTGGACAGGCCGTGGTCGAGGCTGAGGCCGTTGGTCCCGATGAACGCGACGTCCGACCGGAGTCGCTCGAGCGCCTGCACGGTGTCGACGCCGACCGCCGCCTGCGTCGTCGCGCGCACGCGGCCCGGGAGGAGGTGGAGGTCGACCTGCGGGCTGCCCGCCAGCCGCGACGCCACCGGCACCGCGTGGGTGACCACGGTGAGCGGCAGCTCGCGGGGAAGCAGCCGGGCGACCCGGCTGGTGGTGGTGCCGGCATCCATGAGCAGCACTCCTTCTGCTGGCGGCAGGAACGCGAGCGCGGCCTGCGCGATGGCGTCCTTCGCGGCGGTGTTGGCCTGGTCGCGTTCCCCGAGGCCGGACTCGATCACGGCGAGCGCGGTCGCCGGCACCGCGCCGCCGTGCACGCGACGCACGAGCCCGAGGCGCTCGAGAGCGGTAAGGTCGCGACGTACGGTCTCGGTCGTCACGTCGAACTCCGAGGCGATGGCCGCGACCGACACCCGCCCGTTCTCGGCGACGAGCTGCGCGACGGCCTGCTGACGCTCCTCCGCGTACATGCTCATCCGGCCTCCTCAGGCTGCGCCGATCTGTGTATGTGTTGTTTTTATGCCCGAATCTGTTGACTGTCAAGGGTCTACGGGTTTTCACTAGCACCATGACCAGCGCCCAGCCCGCTCCCGCCGCTCCCGTCGCCCTGCGCGGCACGCCCGTGGTCCCGGGCGTCGCCTATGCGCCCGCCCACCTCGTCCGGACCGACGTCTCGCCCGACGCCGTCGCGGCGTTCGACCCGGGGCAGTACGCCGACGCCGACGCCGCCCTCGCCGCCTATGACGAGGCGGCGGGCGCGGTGGCCGAGGGGTTCCTCCGCAAGGCCGGCTCGGCGTCCGGGGCGGCCGCCGAGGTGCTCACCGCGAGCGCCGGCCTGGCGCGGGACAAGGGGCTGCGCAGCGCGGTCCGCAAGCACCTGAAGGCGGGGGAGGGCCTGCTCGAGGCGGTCCAGGCCGGCGTCGAGCAGTTCGTGACGATCTTCTCCGGCATGGGCGGGCTGATGGCCGAGCGGGTCACGGACCTGCGCGACATCGAGCGGCGGGTCGTCGCCCGCCTGGTGGGGGAGCCGGAGCCGGGCGTCGGCACCCCCGACGGTCCGTGCGTCCTCGTCGCCGAGGACCTCGCCCCGGCCGACACCGCGGGCCTGGACCCCGAGCTCGTCCGCGCCCTGGTCACCGAGCGCGGCGGCGCCACCAGCCACACCGCGATCATCGCCCGGCAGCTGGGACTGCCGTGCGTCGTCGGCGTCCCGGGAGCGACGGAGCTCGTCGCAGGCGTGCCGGTCCTCGTGGACGGGGCCGCCGGCACCGTGGAGGTGGACGTCCCCGCGGAGGTCGCCGCCGGACGGGTCGCCCGCGACCGGGAGCAGCGGGCCGCGGTGGCTGCGTGGACCGGTCCCGCCACGACGGCCGACGGCACCCCGGTGAAGCTGCTGGCCAACGTCGCCGACGGTGCGTCGGCCCGGGCTGCCGCCCAGGCGCCGGTCGAGGGCGTGGGACTCTTCCGCACCGAGCTGTGCTTCCTCGACCGCTCCGAGGAGCCGACCGTCGACGAGCAGGCCGACATCTACGCCGAGGTGCTCGAGGCGTTCGGTCCGGAGGGCCGCGTCGTCGTGCGCACCCTCGACGCCGGCTCGGACAAGCCGCTGGCCTACGCGACGCTGCCGGGCGAGGAGAACCCTGCGCTCGGTGTCCGCGGCATCCGGCTGGCCGCGCACCGGGAGGGTCTGCTCGACCGGCAGCTCGAGGCGATCGCGCTCGCCGCACGGCGTACCGGTGCCGCGCCGTGGGTGATGGCGCCGATGATCGCGACGGTCGCGGAGGCCGCCGACTTCGCCGGCCGGGTCCGGGCCCATGGGCTCACCGCGGGCGTCATGGTCGAGGTCCCGAGCACCGCCCTGCTGGCCGACCGGATCCTCGCCGAGGTGGACTTCCTCAGCATCGGCACCAACGACCTCACCCAGTACACGATGGCCGCGGACCGCCTCTCCACCGAGCTCGCCGCGCTCACCGACCCCTGGCAGCCGGCGGTGCTGCACCTCGTCGCGATGACGGCGGCCGCGGGGCAGCGGGCCGGCAAGCCGGTCGGCGTGTGCGGCGAGGCGGCAGCCGACCCCTTGCTCGCGACGGCCCTGGTAGGCATGGGCGTCACCTCGCTGTCGATGGCGCCCGCCGCGGTGCGTGCCGTCGGCGCCGGCCTCGCGTCGGTCGACGACGCGACCTGCACGGCCGCGGCCGATGCCGCGCTCGCGGCTCTCGATCCGAGCACGGCCCGCGAGGCCGTCCGGGCCGTGGTGCACCCGGCCGGAGCAGCCTGACCGCCGCCGGGCCGGCGGGGCCGGCGGGGCCGGGTCAGCGCATCCGGCGCCGGTCGTCGGGCAGTCGGAGCGTCCGCCCGGTGCGGTCCAGGTGGTCCAGCAGCGGCAGCGCCACTCGGCGGCTGGTGGCGAGGGCTTGGCGGGCCTCGCTGGTCGTGAACGGCTGGGGCAGCCCGGACAGCACCCGTGCGGCGTCGTCATCGGCGCCGGGAAGGAGCACGACCCCGGGGCCGACCCGGAGCAGCGCTCCGGTGCGTGCGGCGACCGCCAGGGCCCGGTCGTCCAGCCCGAGCGCCGTGAGCCGATCGGCGGTCGGGGCGACGAAGGGCGCAGCCGCGAGCTCCGCCGCGAGCACCTCGACCGCGGCGGCGATCGCGGGGGGCAGCGTCGGGGTGGTCGCCGCGGTGACGCTCCCGCCGATCACGCGCAGCGGCTCCGGCACGAGCGCGGCGACCACGGCCTCGGGCATCCGCAGTCGGGCGCTCAGGGCGGCGAGCGGCACCCCCGGATCCATCGGGCGGGCGGCCGCCTGCTCGGCGACCAGCCGGCCGATGCTCGCTCGCACCGCCTCCGCATGCGCCGCGGAGAGCAGCACGTCGTCCACGGCCACCACGCCGGGAGGAATCCGGTCGAGGTCGGTGACCCCCAACCGCCGCAGCACGCCACGCGTGGTGGCACCGCGGCGGCGGACCTCGAACGCGGCGCTCGGCTCGGGAGGCTGCTCGGCGAGCAAGGCGGCGCGGTCCCGGGCGGCACCGCGCCGGCGCAGAGCCGGCGGCGCCGGGTCGAGGACGCGCACCTCCCACACCTCCCGACTGCCCGGGTCGCGCAGCAGGGCACGATCGCCGATCCGCAGCGGGAGCGGCCGGTCGGCCTGGAGCCGGACCAGTCGGCCGTCGGCGTCCAGCGGACGGGCGCGCACCGCGAGTGCCGCCGCGCCGACGTGCAGCTGGGGTACGGCGGGCAGGGCGGAGTCACCGCGCACCGCCACGTCGACGGTGCGTGTCAGGGGCCACGCGCCGGGGGTGAGCAGCGGCGTTCCGCGCTCCAGCCGGGCCGCGGTCTCTCCGACCAGGTTGAGCGCCACCCGCGCGACACCCGAGACCGAGTCCACGCTGCGGCCCAGCGACTGCACGCCCCGCACCCGCAGTGACCCGCCGTCCGGCGTGGTGAGCACGTCCCCCCGTCGGACGGTGCCGCCGGGCAGCGTCCCGGTGACGACGGTCCCGGCGCCCTTCACTGTGAAGCGCCGGTCGACCCACAACCGCACGTCCGCCGCCGGATCGGGTGCCGGCAGGGCGGCGAGCATGCCTTCGAGCTCCTTGCGCAGCACGTCCAGTCCCTCACCGGACCGTCCGCTCACCGGCACCACCGGGGCGCCGGCCAGGGTCGTCGCCGCGATCTCCGCCCGCGCCCGGTCCACGGCGGGCCGGGGGTCGGCGAGGTCCGATCGGGACACCGCCACCACGCCGTGCCGCACGCCGAGGGCATCGAGGGCGGCGAGGTGCTCGGCCGCCTGGGGCATCCACGGGTCGTCGGCGGCGACGACCAGCAGCGCCGCCGGCACCGGGCCGACTCCGGCCAGCATCGTGGTGAGGAAGCGCTCGTGGCCCGGGACGTCGACGAAGGCGACCTCGCCCAGGCCGTCCATCTGCGTCCACACGTAGCCGAGCTCGATCGACAGACCACGCCGGTGCTCCTCGGCCAATCGGTCGGGCTCCATCCCGGTCAGCGCGCGCACCAGCGTCGACTTGCCGTGGTCGACGTGGCCGGCGGTCGCCACGACGTGCATCAGGGCACCTGCTTCGCAGCCCGCCGTACGGCGTCGGCGAGCGCGAGGTCGTCGGCGGGGTCGACGGCGAGCAGGTCCAGCAGCAGCCGCCCGCGCTCGACGTGACCGACGACGGGGAGCGCCGGGTCGCGGCGCAACGGGGCGGCGAGCGCAGGGTCCAGAGCCAGCGCCGCACTCGCCAGGGTGACGCCGGGGGCGCCGCCGCCGCCGACGGCACCGAGGGACGCGACGGCCTCGACCTCGACGGCGCCCGCGAGGTCGGCGGCCAGGCGACGAGCCCGACGGAGCAGGGCACCCCGGTCCCGCTCGAGGGCGACCACGACGGGCGCCGGCGGCCCCGCGATCGTCGCTTCGAGGGCCGCCAGGGTGAGCTTGTCGACCCGCAGGGCGCGGGCGAACGGGTGCCGGCGCAGCTGCTCCACCAGCGCGGCGCGCCCGAGCAGCAGCCCGCACTGCGGGCCGCCGAGCAGCTTGTCACCCGAGGCGGTGACCAGGTCGGCGCCGGCCGCGAGGGCGGCGGAGGCGCTCGGCTCGTCGGGGAGGCGGCGGTGGGGGCGGAGCAACCCCGATCCGATGTCCGCGACGACGGGGGAGCCGAGGCGAGCCAGCGCGGCGATGTCGACGCTGGAGGTGAACCCGGTGACCACGAAGTTCGACGGGTGCACCTTGAGGACGAACGCGACCGAGTCGTCGACGGCCTGCTCGTAGTCGCGCAGGTGCACCCGGTTCGTCGTACCGACCTCGCGCAGCACCGCCCCCACCGACTCGAGGAGCTCGGGGATCCGGAACCCGTCGCCGATCTCCACCAGCTCGCCCCGTGCCACCACCACGTGGGGGCGCTCGGGGGTGCACAGCGCGCGCACGACGAGCGCCAACGCCGCCGCACCGTTGTTGACGACGTGGACGCCACCGGCCTCGGGCACCGCAGCCGCGAGGGCGTCGAGCGCGCCGCGGCCGCGCCGCCCCCGCCGGCCGCTGTCCAGGTCCAGCTCGACGTCGGTGGCACCCGCCGCCACCGTGAGCGCCTCGACCGCCGCGGCGGACAGCGGCGCGCGACCGAGGTTGGTGTGGACGACCACACCGGTCGCGTTGAGGACCCGCCGCAGGGCGGTGGCCGCGGCCGGGAGGGTCGCCAGCACCTGGGGGACGACGTCCGCCGGGGCCAGCTCACCGGCCCGACACCGGTCGAGGACGGCGCGGGCCGTCCGGGTCACCAGCGCGTCGCCCAGGCGCTCCCGGGCGTCGGCGAGCCGGGCGTCGGCGAGCACCGTGTCGGTCCCCGGTGTCGCGCGCCGCGGGTCCGACATCCGGCGCCTCCTGGGGAAGGGAAGTTGGCGGAGGCGGACGGGAATCGAACCCGCCTGACCGAGGTGCTCGGCCACAACGGTTTTGAGGACCGCGCCCATCACCAGACGAGGTACGCCTCCACCCCCCAACCTACCGTCGAGTTGCCACCCCTGGCCCGCCGAGTCCTCAGTTGTGGCCCGCCGAGTCTTCGATCGTGGCCCTAGGTTGGGGGGCGTGACCGCCCTCGAACCGCCCCTCACCGCCGGCGACTCCGCCGAGATTCCCGCATCGATCCGCCTCACCCAGTACGCCGCCGGCGGCGGCTGCGCGTGCAAGGTGCCGCCCGGGGAGCTGGAGCGGGTCCTCTCCGGGCTGCCCGGAGGCCAGGGCGGGTCGGGCGACCTCCTCGTCGGCCTCGAGCACGGCGACGACGCCGCCGCCGTACGCATCGACGGCGACCGCGCGGTGGTCGTGACCGCCGACTTCTTCACGCCCGTCGTCGACGACCCCTACGACTGGGGGCGGATCGCCGCCGCCAATGCGCTGTCGGACGTCTACGCGATGGGCGGGGAGCCGCTGGTCGCGGTCAACCTGCTCGCGTGGCCGCGCGAGGTGCTGCCCTTCGACCTCGCGCGGGAGGTGCTCCGCGGCGGCCTCGAGGTCTGCGCCGAGGCCGGGGCCCATCTCGCCGGCGGACACAGCATCGACGACCGCGAGCCCAAGTACGGCCTGGCGGTCACGGGGCTCGCGGACCCCTCACGCCTGCTGCGCAACGATGCGGCCGAGGCGGGGCTGCCGTTGACGCTCACCAAGCCGCTCGGTCTGGGTGTCCTCAACAACCACCACAAGGCGACCGGCCAGGTCCACCCCCAGGCGATCGCGACCATGACCACATTGAACGCCGAGGCGTCACGAGCAGCGCTCGCCGCCGGCGCCCGCGCCGCCACCGATGTGACGGGCTTCGGGCTGCTCGGTCACCTCTACAAGATCGCGCGGGCCAGCGGGGTGACCGCCGTGGTCGACGCGACCGCGGTGCCGTACCTCGAGGGAGCGCGGGAGGCGCTGGGCGCGGGATTCGTGCCCGGCGGCAGCCGCCGCAACCTCGAGTGGGTGGCCCCGCACCTCCAGTCGTCCCTGGCGGAGGAGGAGCTGCTCCTGCTCGCCGACGCCCAGACCTCCGGTGGCCTGCTGGTGGTCGGCGAGGTGCCCGGGTGGCCGGTGGTCGGCGAGGTGATCGCGGCCGGCGACACCCCTCTCGTGGTGCGCTGAGGGCCGGCGACCGGCCGACGATTGCGCGGTCGCACGAAAACGGTGGCGACGCTGGTTGAGCACCGTGCCGGGGGGTACGGTCGCGTTCGTGACGACCTTTCTCGACTGGCCGGTCCTCCGGCAGCTGACCGGGGGCGACACCCTCGGCCGCGGGACCGCCGTACGCTCCGCACACACCGACCGCCTCGAGGCCCGCACGGAGACCGCCGACAAGGTGGCCCGCAGCGTGTGCCCCTACTGCGCCGTGGGTTGCGGCCAGAAGATCTACGTCAAGGACGACAAGGTCATCCAGATCGAGGGCGACCCCGACAGTCCGATCTCCCGGGGCCGGCTGTGCCCGAAGGGCGCCGCCAGCAAGAACCTCGTCACCAGTGAGCTGCGCCAGACGAAGGTGAAGTACCGCCGTCCCTACGCCACGGAGTGGGAGGAGATCCCGCTCGACCAGGCGATGGACATGGTGGCCGAGCGCGTGCTCAAGGCCCGTGCGGAGACCTGGCAGGAGCACGACGAGAAGGGCCAGCACGTCAAGCGCACGCTGGGCATCGCCAGCCTCGGCGGGGCGACGCTGGACAACGAGGAGAACTACCTCATCAAGAAGCTGTTCACCGCGATGGGCGCGATCCAGATCGAGAACCAGGCCCGTATTTGACACAGCTCCACGGTTCCCGGTCTGGGGACCAGCTTCGGTCGCGGCGGCGCCACGACCTTCCTGCAGGACCTGCAGAACGCTGACTGCATCGTCATCCAGGGCTCGAACATGGCCGAGGCCCACCCCGTGGGCTTCCAGTGGGTGATGGAGGCCAAGGCGCGTGGCGCGAAGGTCATCCACGTCGACCCCCGGTTCACCCGCACGAGCGCTCTCGCAGACCAGCACGTCGCCCTGCGCGTCGGCACGGACATCGCCTTCCTCGGCGGCGTCATCAACTACGTGCTCAGCAACGAGCTCGACTTCCGCGAGTACGTCGTGCACTACACGAACGCCGCGAACATCGTCAGCGACGACTTCTGCGACACCGACGACCTCGACGGTCTCTTCTCCGGCTTCCAGCCCGACAACCGCGTCTACGACTCGGCGACCTGGCAGTGGCACGGCCACGAGGAGCAGGCCGAGCG
>JBQCCW010000165.1:0-4811 GCA_051961835.1 Marmoricola sp.
GGTTGCAGGGCGCCCTCGCCGATGCCGGGCGCGGTCAGCGTCCGGACCGAGCGGCCGCCGTCGCTCACGACGGTCACCCGCTTCCCGTCCGGGGTCACGAAGGCGACGCGCCCGGGCGAGGAGGAGGCGGCGAGGCCGCCGGACGTCGGCCCCAGGGCGGTGGCGTCCCGGCCGGAGCGCAGGAGGACGGCGCGGGAGCCGTCGGCCGTGCTCAGCGTGGCGACCAGCGCGTCGCCGGACAGCGCCGCGCCGGTCACGTGGTCGTCGGCCGGCAGGTTCCGGACGACCGGCTGGCGGTGACCCGAGCCGTCGTGCCAGGTGGTCCCTCGCACCCATCCGGCGGCCGGTGCGGGGCCGATCGGCAGGCCGCCCAGGGCGATTCGTTCGATTGGTCGCGGCGTCACCGAGCTCGCCGGCGGCGGCGCCGCGGAGCGGTGAGCGCTGCCGACCGTGACGGGCACGGCGACGGCGGCGACCACGGCCGCGGCGACGAGCGCCGCTCCAGCCTGCCGCCGACGCCGGATCGTGCGGGCGGTGCCGAGCACCTCGGCCATCGTCCGCTCCCGGCCACCGCGCGCCTCGAAGACGCCGGCGCCCCGGGCGAGGTCGCGCTGCAGCTCCTCCTCGGAGTGGTTCATCGCTCCTCCTCCGCTCCGGCCTCGGCGGCCATCCGACTGCGCAGGGTCGCGATCCCTCGGCTCGCCTGCGACTTCACCGTGCCCAGCGACAGCCCGAGAGCGGTCGCCGTCTCGGCCTCGGTGAGCTGCTCGTAGTAGCGCAGCACGATCACCGCCCGCTGTCCTCGCGGCAGGGCGTGGACGTGGCGCCACAGCTCCGTGCCGGTCCCGTCGTACGGCGCGTCCTCGGTGCTCGGCTCGTGCCCGCTGAAGTCGTCGGTGCTGACCTCACGACGCCGCCACGGTCGTCGCCACAAGGACGCGTGCTCGTTGACCAGGATGCGCCGGGCGTAGGCATCGACATTGCCGTCACGGTCCACGCGGTCCCAGGCCAGGTACAGCTTGGCGAGCGTCGTCTGCACCAGGTCCTCGGCGGTGTGCACGTCGCCGGAGAGCAACCAGGCGATGTGCAGCAGGCGCCGCTGGCGCGCGGCCATCCAGGCTTCGAACCCGTCAGCGGCCGCATGGTCGTCCGTCCGCACCGGCGGGCTCCCCGTGGTCGTGTGCATGGCGCGCACCCCTCTCTCGCATGAGGGGATACGCCTTTCCAGGGCGCATGGTTGCACCGATTCGTCGGGCGGCGCGCCGCTGCTGAGAGGGTGGCGCCGTGCGCCAACGCTACGAGGTCGGCCCGTTCTGGGGCGTCTTAGCGCTGTCCCTGCTCGGATTCTTCACTCCAGGGCCGGACCTGCCCCGAGGTCCGGACATCTCCGACAAGATCGAGCACGCGGCGATCTTCGTCATGCTGGCGCTCACCGGCCGCCTGGCGCGCTACCCGGTGCGAGCGCTGCTCCCGGCGCTCGCGGCGTACGCCGTCGTCTCGGAGATCCTGCAGGCCGTGCTGCCGATCCGCCGCGACGGCGACTGGCACGACGCGGTCGCCGATCTCACCGGCGCGGTGCTGGCCCTGCTGCTCGTGCGCGCCGTCGGCTGGTGCGCAGGTCGATCACGCCGACCACGACCGCCAGGGTGACGAATCCCAGGGAGGCGAGCACGGCGGTCGCGATGGCACGGCCGTACGCCACCGGCCCGGTGCCGACGATGGCGCTGAAGAACACCGCACCGATCACCGCCTGACCGACCGCGAGGCCGATCCGCTGGGCGGTCTGGAGCACGCCTCCGGCGGTGCTGCCCACGACCGGGTCGACGTCACTCAGCGTGAGGGTCTGGTTCGGGGTGATGACCGCCCCCGAGCCGATCCCCATCACGAAGAGCGGTCCGGCGAGCAGGAGCGCGGCGTGGGCGTCGGGGTGTGCATGGGCCACGACGCCCAGGACGATCGCGCCCACGCCGAACGTGCTCGCCGCGGCGACGATCAGCGGCCGGCCGATCCGGGTCACGAACCGGCCGGCCAGCGGCGCCGACACCGCGCTGCCCACCGCGTACGCCGTGACGCCGAGGGCGGAGTGCAGCGCCGAGAAGCCGAGTCCGCGCTGGTAGTAGAGGGCCAGCACGAGGGGCAGGCCGGCCATCGCCGGGAAGTAGGCGAGGGCGAGGACCACCCCGGCGGTGTAGGACGGCTCGCGGAACAGCCGCATGTCGACCAGGGGATCGGCGCGTCGCTCGGTGAGGGCCCGCTCGCGATGCCAGAAGATCGCCAGCAGGACCGCCGCGGGCAGGGCCAGCCACAGCAGTCGCAGGTTGTGCAGCGAGTCGTACTCCACGGCTCCGAAGAGCACGCAGAAGGTCGCCGCGCCGAGGAGCAACGCCCCGCCCACGTCGAGCCGGTGCCTGCCCCACGCAGGGTCGTCGGGCAGGAGCCTCGCTGCGAGCGCGATCACCGCGATGCCGATCGGCACGTTGACGAAGAAGACGAGCCGCCACCCCAGGTGAGGGCCGCCGAGCTCGATCAGGGCGCCCCCGACGAGCGGTCCCAGGGCGGTTCCCAGGCCGACGACGGTGCCGATCACCCCGAAGGCGCGGCCGCGCTCGTCGCCGCGGAAGAGCTGCTGCACCAGGCCGGAGACCTGCGGGTTGATCAGCCCTCCGGCGAGGCCCTGGAGGACGCGCGCGGCGATGAGCAGGCCGGCGGAGGGAGCGAGGCCGGCCAGCATGCTGGTGGCCACGAAGCCCGCGACACCGAGCTGGAACATCCGCCGCCGTCCGTGGTCGTCGCCGAGCCTCCCGGCAAGCACCGGCACGAGGCCGAAGGACAGCGTGTAGCCGCTGATCACCCATTGCAGGCCGGCGTTCCCCGCGCCGGTGGCGCGGCCGATCGCGGGCAGCGCCACGTTGGTCACGCTGACGTCGAGCAGGGTCATGAAGAGCGCGCTGCAACAGACTCCGAGCGCCAGCCAGCGACGCGGAGACGGCTCGTAGGCCGCCGGGTCGCTCGTGCTCATCGGGCTCCGAAGGGGCGGACCAGCCAGCACACGCCCCGTCCGGCGGCGCGGGTGAGCACGATCGTCGCCTCCTGCTCGCCGGACAGCGCCAGCCGGCGGCGCAGGTCCTCCGGCACCACCTGGACGCCGCGCTTCTTGATGGTGAGCGGGCCGACGCCCCGCGCCCGCAACGCCTCGCGGAGCGGCCGCTCGCGGTGAGGCAGCTCCTCGAGGATCTCGTAGGAGCGCGCGAGAGGCGTTGTGAACGACGCGTCCGAGGTCACGTAGGCGAGGTGGGGGTCGACCAAGCCGCCCTGCACCCCGGCCGCGACCACGGTGACCAGCCCGGCGCGGATCACCGCGTCGTCGGGCTCGTAGAGGAAGCGTCCGACGGCGCGCACCTCGTCGTTCGCCTCGTCGGTGTCGGTAAGGGTGGCGAGGCCGCCGCCGCGGATCACCGTGGCGCGGCGGGCGGTGGTGGCCAACCGGCCCGACCACAACGCCGCCTCCTTGAGGTCGCCGTCGTCGGAGACCCACTCGGCCTCGACGCCGGGCGGCACGGTCTCATGCGGGATGCCGGGGGCCACCTTCACGCAGGCGTCCCGGTGCAGCAGTGCCAGCACGAAGTCCCACGAGGGCGTCCAGTCCTCGGGCTGGAAGGTGCGCCCGCGGCCGCCGCGCCGCGCCGGGTCGGCGAAGGCGACGTCGAAGGGCCCGGTGTCGAGCGTGGTCGCGTCGGCGGCCCGCGCCACGCCGCCCAGGCCCAGCGCGCCGAGGTTCGCGGCGGCGACCTGGGCGCGCACCGGGTCCAGGTCGACGCCCGCGACGGTCAGGCCGGCTCGCGCCGAGGCGATCAGATCGCCGCCGATGCCGCAGCCCAGGTCGATGAGCGAGCGCGTCCCCGCGGCGACGAGCCGCGAGGCCCGGTGCACCGCCACCCGGTGGCGCGTCGCCTGCTCCAGGCCGTCGGGGGTGAAGTACATGCGGGCGGCGTCGGCGGGCAGGAACTTCTCGACCGCGCGGCGTCGCAGCACCGCCTGGGTCAGTGCGCCGGCGGCCTGCTCGGCGGGGAGGGTCCGGCGCAGGCGGGTGCCCGCCCGCAGCTCGTCGTACCCCTGGGCGAGGAGGGCCTCGGCCGCGGCGAGTGCCTGCTGCCCCGCGGGGGTGACCAGCCATGCGGCCGTTGCGAGGTCCACCACGCCATGGTGTCAGGGCGGTGGCAGGCGGCCTGCCGAGGCAGGAGCCGAGCGGGTCGCGAGGAGACCCTCGACCCGCCTGGCACTCGCTTGCTGGGAGTGCTAGTTTCGTCCTTGGCACTCTCCCCGTGAGTGTGCCAGAAACCTGGCAGCGCCGTGCTGCTGCACCCGCGCACATCCAACCCGAGTTCTGTGGAAAGTGGAGGTCGACACGTGTCGGTCAACATCAAGCCCCTCGAGGACCGCATCGTGGTCAAGCCGCTCGACGCCGAGCAGACGACCGCGTCGGGCCTGGTGATCCCGGACACCGCCAAGGAGAAGCCCCAGGAGGGTGAGGTCCTCGCGATCGGCCCGGGCCGTGTCGACGACAACGGCAACCGCGTGCCGCTCGACCTCTCCGTCGGCGACAAGGTCATCTACAGCAAGTACGGCGGCACCGAGGTCAAGTACGCCGGCGAGGAGTACCTCATCCTCTCCGCCCGGGACGTACTGGCCGTCGTTTCCTGATTTCTGCTGAGTCGAGTGCGGACGGGGGGGGCCGGGGGCCCACCGCCGCACACGGCGCGGGTTGCGAGGGGGTGAATGCAATCCCAAAAACCAGGTGGTCGACGCGAACC
>JBQCCW010000166.1:0-12183 GCA_051961835.1 Marmoricola sp.
GCATGACCGCGACGATCGAGGAATGGCTGATGGCCGCCGAGTACGTCGCCCAGCGCGGCAACCTCGACGTCGTCCTGTGTGAGCGCGGCATCCGCACCTTCGAGCCCAGCACCCGCAACACCCTCGACATCTCCGCGGTGCCGGTCGTGCAGGCCACCTCGCACCTCCCGGTGATCGTGGACCCCTCCCACGCCGGCGGTCGCAAGGACCTCGTCGTGCCGCTCTCCCGCGCGGCCATCGCCGTGGGCGCGGACGGCGTCATCGTCGACGTGCACCCCGACCCCGAGCACGCCCTGTGCGACGGACCCCAGGCGCTGCTGGGACCCGAGCTCCGGGAGCTCGCGCAGGCGTGCCGGCAGCTGCCGCCGGTGCTCGGCCGTCAGGACGCCTCGGCGCTCGCGCGGTGAGCTCCTGATCAGCCGGCCAGCACGCCCGCGAGCACCTTCCCGGCCCGCTGGGCGTCCTCGCGGGTGACGTCGAGGTGGGTGAGCAGCCGGACGGTTCGCGGGCCGACGGCGCCGATCAGCACGCCCTCGGCGCGGGCCGCCTCCACGACGGAGGGTGCCGACGGCACGTCGAGCACGACGATGTTGGTGGGCACACCGGCCGGGTCGAGGCCGACCGCCTCGGCGATCAGCCGGGCGTTCTCGTGATCGTCGGCGAGCCGCTCGACGTGGTGGTCCAGCGCGTGGAGGCCCGCCGCGGCGAGGATGCCGGCCTGCCGCATGCCGCCCCCCAACCGCTTGCGGCGCACCCGTCCCTCGGCGATCGCGTCCCCCGAACCGACGACGAGCGAGCCGACCGGCGCCCCGAGCCCCTTGGAGAGGCACACCGCGAGGACGTCCACGCAGGCGCCGTACTCCTCGAGCGGCGACCCGGAGGCGACGTGGGCGTTCCAGATCCGAGCGCCGTCCATGTGCACGGCGGTGCCGACCGACGTCGCCCAGGACCGCAGTGCCTGGAGGTCCTCCACAGGGACGACCGCTCCCCCGGCGAAGTTGTGGGTGTTCTCCACCGAGACCGCCGCGGTCCGCACGAAGAACGGACCGAGGTCCGGGGCGTACAGCTCCTCGATCGCCGCCAGGTCGAGCCGGCCGGTCGGGCTGTGCCAGGTGCGGGTGGTGAGGCCGGTGAGGGCCCCGTGGGCGCCGAGCTCGGCCCGGACGATGTGGGCACGCGCCTCGCAGTGCACCTCCTGCCCGGGGCCCGCGAGCAGGCCGACGGCCAGCACGTTCGCCATCGAGCCGGTCGGGGTGAACAGCGCCGCCTCCTTGCCGAAGAGCGCGGCGACCCGCTCCTCCAGGGCGCGCACCGTCGGGTCCTCGCCGTAGACGTCGTCGCCCACGTCCGCGGTCGCCATCGCATGCCGCATGGCGTCGGTGGGCCGGGTCACGGTGTCGGAGCGCAGATCGATCACGCAGCGACGATAGAGAAGCCTCATGGCGGCAGGAGCGACGGGTACGGCGCGACCATGACGGAGAGCAACGACAGCAGCACGGAGGCGCGGGGACGCCTCGACGACGCCCAGGAGGAGGGCCAGCAGTCCTCCACCACCGGCGGACCCGCGGCCGAGGGCGAGTACGACCCCGCACAGGGCTCGCCGGGCCACCCGCACCCCACCGGCCCCGGCATCGCGGCCGACCCCGAGGACATCGGCGTCAGCGACGACTGAGGGCCCTCAGACCTGGCCCTCACACCTGGCCCTCACACCTGGCCCTCACACCTGGCGCAGCATCTCCGCGACGAGGAAGGCGAGCTCCAGCGACTGCACCCGGTTCAGGCGCGGGTCGCACACGGACTCGTACCGGTGCGCGAGGTCGATCTCGCCGAGCTCCTCGCCACCGCCGACACACTCGGTGACGTCGTCGCCGGTGAGCTCGATGTGCACACCGCCCGGCCAGGTGCCGAGCGCGCGGTGCACGTCGAAGAAGCCCTGGACCTCCTCGATCACGTCGTCGAAGCGCCGGGTCTTGTAGCCCGACGACGCCTCGAAGGTGTTGCCGTGCATCGGGTCGCAGACCCAGGCCGCGACCACGCCGGCCGCGTTGACCTTCTCCAGCACCGGCGGCAGGCCGTCGCGGATCCGCGCGGCGCCGAACCGGGTGATGAACGTCAGCCGGCCGGGCACGTTGTCGGGGTTCAGCCGCTCGGCCAGTGCGAGGGCGTCGTCGGCGCTCGTCGTCGGTCCGAGCTTGACGCCGATCGGGTTGCGCACCTTCGACAGCAGCTCGACGTGCGCGCCGTCCAGCTGCCGGGTGCGCTCGCCGATCCAGAGGAAGTGGCCCGACACGTCGTAGGGGTCCCCGGTGCGGGAGTCCGTGCGCGTCATCGCGTGCTCGTACTCCAGCACCAGCGCCTCGTGGCTGGAGTGGAAGTCCACCCGGTGGAACTCGTCGGGGTCGGCCCCGATGGCGCCCATGAACGACAGCGCCTTGTCGATCTCGTGCGCCATCTTCTCGTAGCGGCGCCCGACGGCGGAGGTCTTCACGAAGTCGGTGTTCCAGGTGTGCACCTGACGCAGGTCGGCGTACCCGCCGGTGGTGAAGGCGCGCACGAGGTTCAGCGTCGCGGCGCTCGCGTGGTAGACGTCGACCAGCCGGGCGGGGTCGGGGATCCGGTCCTCGGTCGTGAACGGGTAGCCGTTCACCGCGTCCCCCCGGTACGCCGGCAGCGTGACGCCGTCGCGGGTCTCCCAGTCGCTGGAGCGGGGCTTGGCGTACTGGCCGGCGAGGCGGCCGAGCTTCACCACCGGCACGGAGGCGGCGTAGGTCAGCACGACCGCCATCTGCAGCAGCACCCGGAGCTTGTTGCGGACGTTGTCGGCGGTGACGCCCTCGAACGTCTCCGCGCAGTCGCCCCCCTGCAGCAGGAACGCCTCGCCCCGCGCCACGGCGGCCAGCTTGTCGGTGAGCTCGTCGCACTCACCGGCGAACACGAGCGGCGGGAAGGACCGCAGCCGCGCCACGGCCGCCTCGACGGCGCCGGCGTCGGGGTAGACCGGCTGCTGGGCGGCGCCCAGGGAGTGCAGCGTGGCGAGGTCGGGAACCGACCCCGGGGCGAGCGAGGGCGCAGGCGTGGTCACCGCACAAGTCTAGGTAACCGCGCCGGGGGCGATCCCCAGCCTGTCCACGAGCAGCAGCACCGCCTCCGCGAACGGGTTGGCCGCAGTGACCTCCCGGACCCGGCCCCAGTCGACCTGCTCGCGCAGCGCCCGCAGGCTCGGCAGCACCTGGGCGACGTCGCAGTAGTGCTCGTCGAGGACCGCGAGCTTGTGGGTGACCAGGTCGGTGGCGGCGAGCACCGGCATCTCGACGGACAGCACGTGGAGGGGACTCGCGTGGTCCAGTGCCCTGCCGGTGTCCGGCTCGCCCGCGGACCGGTGCAGGACGTCGACGAGCGCGCCGTCGACGTACACCTGGAACAGCCAGTCCTCCGGAGGGTGCACCACCTCGAGGCCCGCGCCGGCGAGCAGCGTCGCGGCGCCCTCGGCGTCCTCCGGGGCGATGAGGAAGTCGACGTCGTGCTCGGACTCGGGGCCGCCGCGGGCCCAGACGGCGTACCCGCCGGCGAGCGCGAACGGGCGACCGGACTCCTTGAGCAGCACCGCCACCGTCTTCAACGCCTCCCGGCGGCTCGCGCGCGCCGACCCCTCCTCCGGATCCGATCCGCTGCTGGCCATGGCCGGAAGGTACCCGGCCACACGCCCACCAGCGGCGGGTGAATGAGCCACCGCGGACGCGGGCACCGGAGCGGCGATGCGCCTTGCGACCTTCAACATCCTGCACGGCCGCTGCCCCGAGGACGACCACGTCGACACCGGTCGCCTGGCGCAGGCGGTGCGCGCCCTGGACGCCGACGTCCTCGCCCTGCAGGAGGTCGACCGCAACCAGTCCCGCTCCGACCACGCGGACCTGACCGCGATCGCGGCCGAGGCGATGGGCGCTCCCGAGCACCGCTTCGTCGCGGCGCTCACCGGGAGCCCGGCCACCTGGATCGCCGCGGACGGCACCGAGCAGCCGGACGCCGCTGGGTACGGGATCGCGCTGCTGAGCCGCTGGCCGGTGACCTCCTGGGAGGTCCTGCGACTCCCCGCCTGCCCGGTGCCGGTGCCGATGCGCTTCTCGGGCTCGCGGCGACCCACGCTCGTCCGCGACGAGCCGCGCGTCGCCGTCGTGGCGGACGTGGCGACCCCGGACGGCCCACTGACCGTCGCCGCCACGCACCTGTCGTTCCTGCGGCGCTGGAACCGGCTCCAGCTGCGCCGGGTGCTGCACGCGGTCGCGGGGCGCTCGCCCCAGCTCCTCGCCGGCGACCTCAACATGGACCTGCCCACGGCCACGCGGACGACGGGGCTCACCTCGCTGGCCGACCAGCCGACCTTCCCGGCGACGGAGCCCGTCGAGCAGATCGACCACCTGCTCGGGCGCGACCTGCCGCCCGGAGACGCCTCCGCCCCCCTGCTCGGCGTGTCGGACCACCGCGCCTTGGTGGTGCAGCTGTAGCCCCTCGTAGCGTGGGGACCATGGCTGACGTCGCGAAGGTGGTCATCGCCCCCCGCTACGGCGGACCCGAGGTCCTCGAGCTGGTCGAGCAGGAGCTCGCCCCTCCCGAGCGGGGACAGGTGCTCCTCGAGGTGCGCGCCGCCGGCACGAACCCGGCCGACGCCAAGGTGCGGGCCGGTGCCTTCGGGGACGACCCCGCCGCGCTGCCGCTCCGGCTGGGCTACGAGGCAGCCGGTGTCGTGCGCGCGAGCGGGGAGGGAACGCCGTGGCGACGGGGCAGTGAGGTGATCGCGTTCCGGGTGCGGGGCGCGTACGCCTCGGCGCTCCTCGTCGACGAGGACGCCCTCGTCGCCAAGCCGCACGGCCTGCCCTGGCCGGAGGCGGCCGGGCTGATGCTCACCGGCACGACCGCGGTGCACGCCCTGACCGCGGCGGGAGTCGGACCGGGCGACACCGTGCTGGTGCACGGCGGTGCCGGCGGCGTCGGTCAGATGGCGGTCCAGCTGGCCTCGCTCGGCGGTGCGCGGGTGCTCGCCACCGCCCGGGAGGCTCACCACGACCTGCTGCGCGGGCTCGGCGCCGAGCCGGTCACCTACGGCGGCGGGCTGCTGGACCGGGTGCGCGCGCTGGCACCCGGGGGCGTCACGGCGGCCCTCGACCTCGTCGGCACCGACGAGGCGCTGGACACCTCACTGGCGCTCGTGAGCGACCGGGACCGGATCGCCACCATCGCGAACTTCGACCGCGGACCGACCGCGGGCGTGCGGGTGCTCGGCAACGGGCCCGGCGCCGACCCGGGGGACGACATCCGGGAGGCCGCCCGGCCCGAGCTG
Organism: Marmoricola sp.; assembly: GCA_051961835.1. Taxonomy (GTDB): domain Bacteria; phylum Actinomycetota; class Actinomycetes; order Propionibacteriales; family Nocardioidaceae; genus Marmoricola. Next base: position 5,336 of record JBQCCW010000166.1, read on the forward strand.
GCCCGCCTCGCCGGCGCGGGGCGGTTGCACGTGCGGGTCAGCGCGACCTATCCGTTGGCCGAGGCGGCCGAGGCGCACCGCGCCCTGGAGAGCGGCCACCACGGCGGGAAGATCGTGCTGGTGCCCTGAGCGGGCGGCCTGTCACCCGAAGAACACCTCGGCCTCCGCGTACTCCGCGGGGTCGACGAGCTTGAGCTCACCGGTGCCCTCGGCGAGCGGGACCCGGACGATGTCGGTGCCCCGCAGCGCCATCATCGTGCCGAAGTCGCCGTCGGCGACCGCGTCGACAGCGTGCAGACCGAAGCGGGTGGCGAGCCAGCGGTCGAAGGCGGTCGGCGTACCGCCGCGCTGGACGTGCCCGAGCACCACCGCCCGCGACTCCTTGCCGGTGCGCTGCTCGATCTCGGCCGCGAGCCGGTCGCCGATCCCGCCCAGTCGCACGTGACCGAAGGCGTCCTTCTCCCCCGACTGCAGCGTCATGCCGGTCCCGTCCGCCGGTACGGCGCCCTCGGAGACCACCACGATCGGGGCGTACTGGCTCTTGAACCGCTCCTCGACGTGCGCGCAGACCTCCGCGATGTCGAACGGCTGCTCGGGGATGAGCACGACGTTGGCGCCCCCGGCGATCCCGGCATGCAGCGCGATCCAGCCGGCGTGGCGGCCCATCACCTCGATGACGAGGACGCGGTGGTGCGACTCGGCGGTGGTGTGCAGCCGGTCGATCGCCTCCATCGCGATGTTGACCGCGGTGTCGAAGCCGAAGGTGAAGTCGGTGGCGTTGAGGTCGTTGTCGATGGTCTTGGGGACCCCGACGACCGACACGCCGAGGTCGTGCAGCTTGGTGGCCACGCCGAGGGTGTCCTCGCCGCCGATCGCGATCAGGGCGTCGACCCTGAGAGAGGCGAGGTTGTCCTTGATCCGCTCCACGCCCCCGTCGACGGCGAAGGGGTTGGTGCGCGAGGAGCCCAGGATCGTGCCGCCGCGTGGGAGGATGCCCCGGACCTGCTCGATTCCAAGGGGGGTGGTGACCCCTTCCAGCGGGCCCCGCCACCCGTCCCGGAAGCCCACGAAGTCGAAGCCGTGGTCCTTGACGCCCTTGCGGACGACCGCCCGGATCACGGCGTTCAGCCCGGGGCAGTCCCCGCCCCCGGTCAGCACTCCGACCTGCATGCCCTACCTCCCGTTGGATCGTTCAAGTCGACTCGACCCTATCGGCCCCGCCGGGATCCATCACGGACGCCACGGACACCGCCGGGGCCGGCGCCTCGACCGCGTTGGTGACCCGCCGCGAGGCCAGCGGGAGCCGCCGGCGCAACGGCGCGCACGTCGCCGCCCACACGGCGACCAGCACGAGGAGCCCGCCCCAGGTCACCGCCGTGCCGCGGTCGAGCATCGCGGCGTAGAGCAGCGGCGCGATCGCCGACGACACCGTCCAGGAGAGCTGCACGACCGCCATGTAGCGGCCCCGGAGATCCGCCGGCGCGCTCTCCGCGGCCAGCGCCCCCAGCACCGGCCCGGCGGTCATCTCGCCGAGCGTGAAGATCACCGCCGCCACCAGGACGAGCCCGATCGCGGCGCCCTGGGGCAGCCCGGAGGCGCCCCACATGCCGCCGTACCCGAGCGCGGTGAAGGCGGCGGCGGCGAGGATCACCCGGGTCCGGACGGCCCCCGTCATCGCCCGCACCACCACCCCCTGGCCCAGGCCGATCATCGTGGTGTTGATCACGTACGCCGCGCCGGTGAGCCAGCCGGGAAGCCCCAGCAGGTGGACGAAGTACACCGGCATCACGATGTTGAGCGTCATCCCGGCCATCGCGTAGCCGAAGTTGTTCGCCACCAGCCAGCGGTAGCCCCGGTCGCGAAGCACCGGGCCCCATCCCGGTCGAGCGCCCCCGCCGCGCGGCCGGGCGCCCCCGTGGTCGGGCACCGGAACCGCCCGCATCAGGGCGAATGACAGCAGGTAGGACGCCGCGTTGGCGTAGACGACGGCGTCGTACGCCGCCGAGGTGCCCACCGACACCGCCACCCCGGCCAGTAGGCCGCCGATACCGAACCCGGCGTTGCGCATGGCGTGCAGGAACCCGAACCAGGTCTCGCGCTCTCCGGGCCGCGTGATCGCGGTGACGAACGGCCCATAGGCGCCGTAGAACAGCGAGCGCCCGACACTGGAGAGCACCACCACTGCGATCACGGCGGCGAGGTGGTGGGCGAACGGATAGAGCGCGAAGGCCACGGCCTCCACCAGGTTGCCGGCCTGGATGACCCGCTTGGCGCCGAACCGGTCGACGATTTGGCCCACGAGCGGCACCAGCGGCACGGCGGCGAGCGAGCCGATCGTCATCGCGAGCCCCACGTGGAGCAGGGACAGGTCCGTCTGGCTCAGGAAGTACAGCAGCGAGACCGGCGTCCAGACGCCGCTTCCCACGGCGTCGATGCCCAGCGCGGTGACGAAACGGCGATGCCGGCCCAGATCGGGGAACCCGAGACGCCTGAGCACCCGGCGATGCTCCCACAGGAGACCCGGACCCGGGAGCCTCCGAGGCCCGCGATCAGCAAGGATCCCTGCATGACGCATCCCGCCCACCGCCAGTCCGGCAGCGCCGTCAGGTTCGAGTGGGGCGCGACCGGCGCGGACGCGGTCCGGGAGGACACCGACGTGGTGGTGGTCGTCGACGTGCTCTCGTTCACCACGACGACCACCATCGCGCTCGAGGCGGGCGCGACGGTCGTCCCGTGGCCGTGGAAGGACGCCTCCGCGGCCGCCGCGGCACGCGCTCGCGGCGCCGTCCTCGCGGTCGGACGGCGCGAAGGCCGCGAGAAGGGATCGGTCAGCCTCTCCCCCGCAGCGATGCGCCGTGCGGCGCGACCGGGCAGCGAGGTGCTGCTTCCGTCGCCCAACGGCGCCACGCTCGCGAACCGCCTCGCCGCCGCGGGCGCCGCCTGCGTCGCCGGCTGTCTGCGCAACGCCACCGCCGTGGGCCGCTGGGTCGCCGACCGCGGAGCCGGACGGGTGGCGGTGATCGCCGCCGGAGAGCGATGGACCGACGGCACCCTGCGTCCCGCCGTGGAGGACCTCTGGGGCGCCGGAGCCGTCCTCGACGCCCTGGCGCGACGAGACCGGGCACTCACCCTGTCCGTGGAGGCACAGACGGCGCGCGACGCCTTCCGCGCGGTCGCGGCGACGCTGCCCGACGCGCTCCTCGGCTGTGCCAGCGGGCTCGAGCTGGTGGGGAGCGGGTTCGCCGAGGACGTCCGCATCGCGGCGGAGCGGGACGCGTCCTCGGTGGTGCCGCTTCTCCAGGGCGACACCTTCGTGGCGGCAGGCAGGTAGCGGCTAGCGTGCGGCCATGACCTTCTCGATCGTGGGCATGGCGACCGACCCGGCGACCGGGGAGCCCTCCTGGGGCGTCGCCGTGGCGTCGAAGTTCCTCGCCGTCGGCTCCGCGGTCCCGGCTGCCGTCGCCGGCGTGGGCGCGGTCGCCACGCAGGCCGACAGCAACGTCGCCTGGAAGGGCATCGGGCTGTCGCTGCTCGACGAGGGCGCGACGGCCGAGGTGGCCCTGGAGCGGATGCTCGAGGACGACACCAAGCCGGCGCACCGGCAGGTGGGCCTGGTCGACGTCGAGGGGAACGCCGCCAGCCACACCGGCGAGGAGTGCTTCGACTGGGCGGGCGGCGTCACCGGCCCCGGCGTGGCGATCCAGGGCAACATCCTGGCCGGCCCCCAGGTCGTCGAGGAGATGCGCCGCGCGTGGGACGCCGGTGAGGGCGAGACCCTCGCGCGACGGCTGCTGGCCGCACTCGCCGCCGGGGACGCCGCGGGCGGCGACAAGCGGGGGCGCCAGTCGGCGGCGCTGCTCGTCGTACGCGACGGCGCCGGGTACGGCGGTCTCGACGACGTCGCGGTCGACCTGCGCGTGGACGACCATGCCCACCCTGTCGCCGAGCTCTCCCGCCTGCTCGACCTCAACGACCTCTACCTCACCGCCTCCACCGAGGAGGAGAAGGTGCCGGTGACGCCCGAGCTCGCCGCGGAGCTGGAGGACCGGGCGCGCGCCGCCGGACACCGCGACTTCCTGTCGTGGGTCGGCGCGGAGAACTACGAGATGCGCGTGGCGGAGGACGCCTCGTGGATCGATCGGCGCGTGCTGGGGATCATCCGCGGCTGATGCTCACGAGGCTTCCCGCAGTGCCGGGAGCAGCTCCTTCTCGGCGATCTCGAGGAACGCCTCCTGGCTCGCGTCGCCGACCTGGACGAGCGCGACGTCGGTGAACCCCGCCTGGGGGAACGCCTGCACGGCCTCGACGATCCGGTCGATGTCGGGACCGCAGGGGATCGACGCGGCGACGTCCTCGGGTCGCACGTACTGCGACGCCGAGGCGAACGCGGCGGGAGTCGCGAGGTCGGCGTTGACCCGCCAGCCCCCCGCGAACCACCGGAACTGCTCGTGGGCGGTCTGCACCGCCGCCGCCTCGTCGGGACCCCAGCAGACGGGGATCTGGCCGATGCGCCGCGCTCCCTCGTCGCCGCCCGCGGGCTCCCACTGCTCCACCAGCGTCGCATCCGGCGTCACCGCGATCATGTGGTCGGCGAGCGGCGCGAACCGGTACACCGACTCCGGGCCCGAGACCGCCACCCCGATCGGGACGCGCGTCTCGGGCAGGTCCCAGAGCTTGGCCGACGTCACCGGGAAGTGCGGGCCTTCGGCGTCGACCCAGTCTCCGTCGAAGAGCCGCCCGATCACGTCGAGGGCCTCGGCGAGCATGTCGTGGCGTTCCCGCACGTCCGGCCACCCCTCGCCCAGCACGTGCTCGTTGAGGTTCTCCCCCGCGCCGAGGCCGAGCACGAAGCGGCCCTCGGAGAGGAGCTGCACGGTGGCCGCCTTCTGCGCCACCACCACCGGGTGGTAGCGCATCGTCGGGCAGGTGACGTAGCTGACCAGCTCGACGCGCTCGGTCACCTGGCTCGCAGCCCCGAGCACCGCCCAGGCGTACGGCGCATGCCCCATGCTCTCCAGCCACGGGAAGGTGTGGTCGCTGATCACCTCGAAGTCGAAGCCGGCGCGCTCCGCCCCGGCGGCGTACCGGACGAGCTCACGGGGGCCGGACTGCTCGGTCATCAGGGTGTAGCCGTAGCGCGTCATGGGGTCGGCGGTACCCCGACCCGGCTGCGAGGATGCCGCGGGTGAGCACCGACCTCGTCCTCGCCGTCGTGGCCGACCCCACCGGCGTGAGCGCTCAGCTGCTCGAGGACGGGCGAGAGCGTTCGCTGGCGCATGCCCGGGTCGAGGCGCAGCAGGAAGGGGATCGGTTCGTGCTCGCCGCGGAGGACGCGTGGGCCGCGGCGCTGGCTGCAAGCCGAGAGGCGATCGGGACCGGCGGGGCGGCGCCCGGGTCCCTGCGGATCGGCACTCGACTCGACAGCGTGGTGCTCTGGGACCGGGAGACCCTCGGCAGCCCGGCGCCGATCGTGGTCTCCGGGGCGGGCGACCGAGGCTTCCTCGCCGCCACGCTGGCGGACCTTCGGGGACAGGCGCCGCGTACGTGGGCGCTTGTGACTGAGGGCCGGTACGCGGTGGGGCCGCTGGAGTCCTATCTGGTGGCCCGGATGACCCGCGGCGTCTGGCACGTGGCCGTCCCGCTGTGGACGCGGCGCTCGGACCGCACCACCGCCGACGGCCGATGGTCGCCGGCGGCGTGCGCCGCGGCGGCGATCCCGGTCGATGCGCTTCCCGAGGTGCTGGGCTCCTGGCAGGGCGTGCGCACCGATCCCGGATCGTTCCTCGGCCTGAGCCTCCCGGTCACCGACTGAGCGTCACAGCCGGTCGAGCCGGCGACGCGCCTCGTCGCGCGCTGCTCGGGCCTCGCTCAGGGCCTCGTCGGCATCGGCGCGCACGACCTCCGCATCCTCGAGCTCGACGTCGACCCGGTCGGCATCCGACTCCAGCTCCGCGATCCGGCGACGCGCCTCGTCCAGCTCGCCGTGCACCTGCAGCCGGCGCGCGTTCCACCGGGCCAGCTCCTCCTCGGCCCGGCGGTGGTCCTCCTCGGCCTCGGCAAGGCGGGCCTCGGCGTCCTGCAGCGCCTGCTCGGCGCGCTCGCGCTTCAGCGCAACGCTCTCGGGCGCCACGCGGAGCGCCGGTGGGGGCGGCGCTGCTCCCGGCTCCGCATGCCATCCCAAGGCCTGCGGCACCGCGAGCAGCTCACCCGGATCGATCGCGTCCACACCGGTCGAGGTGAACGGCTTGACCAGCTGACCTGTGCGCACCACCTCGGCCGCGGTCGCGTCCAGCATGCCGGCGGTGAGCACGCCCTCGACCTGGTCCACCGTGGCGCCGGCGAGTCGGACGCCCGCGTCGTGGGCGAGGGATCGAGCCGTGGTCGCCAGGGCGGCGGTGAGCTGGCGGCGCTGCCGGGTCAGCTCGCGTAGCTGGTCGGCGTCCATCGCATGAGCGGCGTCGCGCAACGACGCTCCGATCCGGAGTGCCTGTTCGACCTGGTCGCCCTCGCGCCGCACCAGCAGGTTGACCGCCCAGGCGCCGAGCGCCGGCCGGCGCAGCTTCCGGATCCCGGCGGCGAGTCCCTTGTCGTCGGTGTCCTTGGCGGCGGCGTCCCGCGCGGCGGTGAACTCCTCGGGCCGGAGGGCGTAGAGCCGGTCCGCGATCGCGACGAGCGGGTCAGGCGAGGTCACGGATCAGCTCCTCGAGCACGCGGCGCACCGCCCGCCCGCGGATGGCGATCCGGTCGCCGTCGAGGTCGAGGTGGACCGACCGGACGCCGGCCGGCCCCGCGATGCCGACGTACACGGTGCCGACGGGCCGGCCCTCCTGCTCGGTCGGCCCGGCGAC
>JBQCCW010000167.1:0-6697 GCA_051961835.1 Marmoricola sp.
GGCGACTGCACACCTCCGACCCGGAGTACTACCGCTGGACCCAGTGGCTGTTCCTCAAGTTCCGCGAGCGGGGGCTGGCCTACCGGAAGAACTCACCCGTCAACTGGTGCCCGAACGACCAGACGGTGCTCGCGAACGAGCAGGTGCTCGCCGACGGCACCTGTGAGCGCTGCGGCGCGGAGGTCACCAAGCGCGAGCTGACGCAGTGGTACTTCCGGACCACGGCCTACGCGCAGGAGCTCGCCGACTGCCTCGACGAGCTGCAGGAGACCTGGATCGGGAAGGTCGTCAACGCTCAGCGCAACTGGATCGGCCGCTCCGAGGGCGCCCACGTCACCTTCGACGTCGAGGGGCACGACCCGCTGACGGTGTTCACGACCCGGCCCGACACGTTGTGGGGCGCCACCTTCATGGTGGTCGCCGCCGACGCCCCGCTGGCGGCCGCGCTGGTCTCCGAGGACCACCGGCAGGCGCTGGAGGACTACGTCGCCGAGATCCGCAAGGCCTCCGACATCGACCGGCTGGCGACCGACCGGCCCAAGACCGGCGTGTTCCTCGGGGTGCACGCGACCAACCCGGTCACCGGCGAGCAGATCCCGGTGTGGGCGAGCGACTACGTGCTGGCCGACTACGGCACCGGCGCGATCATGGCGGTGCCCGCTCACGACCAGCGCGACCTGGACTTCGCCCGGGCGATGAACCTCCCCGTGCGCCGGGTCGTCGACGTGCCGGGCGAGGACGACCCGGCGATCTCCTTCGTCGCGACGACCGGCAGCGGTCCCTACATGAGCTCGGGACCCCTGGACGGCATCACCGACAAGGCCGCCGGGATCCGCCGCGCGATCGAGATCCTCGAAGCCGACGGCCGCGGCACCGGCACGGTGAACTTCCGGCTGCGCGACTGGCTGCTGTCGCGGCAGCGCTACTGGGGCGCGCCGATCCCGATCATCCACTGTCCGCTCGACGGCGAGGTGCCGGTGCCGGAGGACCAGCTCCCGGTGCGGCTGCCCGAGCTGCGCGGAGCGGACCTGAAGCCCAAGGGGGTCTCGCCGCTCGCCGCCGCCGAGGACTGGGTCAACGTCACCTGCCCGACCTGCGGCGGCCCGGCCCTGCGCGACACCGCCACGATGGACACCTTCGTGGACTCCTCGTGGTACTTCCTGCGCTACCTGTCTCCGCAGGACGAGGCCCAGGCCTTCGACCCGGAACTGGCGGCGGCGTGGGGCGCGATCGACCTCTACATCGGCGGCGACGAGCACGCCGTGCTGCACCTGCTCTACGCCCGGTTCTTCACCAAGGTGATCCGCGACATGGGGCTGATCGACTGGGACGAGCCGTTCACGGCGTACCTGTCGCAGGGCAAGGTCATCAACAACGGCCGCAAGATGAGCAAGTCGCTGGGCAACGGCGTGAGTCTGGGCGAGCAGCTGGACGCCTTCGGCGTCGACGCCGTCCGGCTCACCCTGGTCTTCGCCAGCCCGCCCGAGGACAACATCGACTGGGCCGACGTGTCGCCCGCCGGCTCCCTGCGCTTCCTGCAGCGGGCCTGGCGGTTGAGTGGTGACGTCGCCTCCGACCCGGGGACCGACCCGAGGACCGGGGACCTCGGCCTGCGCCGGGTCACCCACCGCACCGTGCACGAGGCCGGCCAGCTGGTGGAGTCCTACCGGTTCAACGTGATGGTCGCGCGGGTGATGGAGCTGGTGAACGCCACCCGCAAGGCCATCGACGGCGGCTGCGGTCCGGCGGATCCCGCCGTACGGGAGGCCGTGGAGGTGGTCGCGATCCTGCTCAGCATGGTCGCGCCGTACACCGCCGAGGACATGTGGGCTCGGCTCGGGCACGAGCCGACCGTCGCCCGCGCGAGCTGGCCGGCCGTCGACGAGGCGCTGCTCGTCGAGGAGTCCGTCACGGCGGTCGTGCAGGTGCAGGGCAAGGTCCGGGCCCGGCTGGAGGTCGCGCCCGACATCACCGAGGCGGACCTCGAGGCGGCCGCGCTGGCCGACGAGGCGGTGCAGCGCGCGCTCGAGGGCAAGCAGGTGCGCAAGGTGATCGTCCGGGCACCCAAGCTCGTCAACGTGGTCGCGGGCTGAGGCGTGATCGCGCTCGTCACCGACTCCACCGCCTCACTGCCGCCGGCGGTGGTGGAGCGGTACGCCGTCACCGTCGTACCGCTGCAGGTCGTGATCGGGGCCGAGTCCCTCGACGAGGGTGTCGAGGGCGGTGCGACCCCGGACCTCATCGCGGCCGCCCTCAAGGAGTGGACGCCGGTCAGCACGTCGCGGCCCAACCCCTCACAGATGCTCGAGACCTACCGGCAACTGGCGGCTGAGGGCGCCGAGGCGATCGTGTCGGTGCACCTCTCCGCGGAGCTCAGCGGGACCTGGGAGTCGGCGATGCTCGCAGCGCGGGACGCACCCGTACCGGTGCATGCCGTCGACTCGCGCCAGGTCGGCATCGGAACCGGGTTCGCCGTGCTCGCCGCGGCCGAGGCGCGAGACGCGGGTGGCACGCCCGAGGAGGTTGCGGCCGCCGCGCGCGCTCAGGGCGAGGCGACCACGTCGCTGTTCTACGTCGACACCCTGGAGTACCTGCGTCGCGGCGGTCGGGTCGGCGCGGCGGCCGCGTTGCTGGGGTCGGCTCTGGCCGTGAAGCCGATCCTCGAGATCGACGACGGCCGGATCGGTCCCCGCGACCGGGTCCGTACCGCCGGCAAGGCGCTCGGCCGCCTCCAGGACCTTGCCGTCGAGGCCGCCGGCGACGCGCCGTGCCGCGTCGCGGTCGCGCATCTCGCCAGTCCGGAACGGGCCGAGCAGCTCGCGGCGGCACTGCGCGCGCGTCTCGGCGAGCAGATCGACGGCGACGTGCTCACGGCCGAGATCGGGGCGGTGTTGGGCGCCCACGTGGGCCCGGGGATGGTCGCGGCGTGCGTCGCCCGGATCCCTCGGCGCGAGGATCCACAGGCCGGCTGAGCCGGCGGTTCTCCACAGCCCGCGCGGGGGCCGCGCGGCCGCTGACCGGCCGCACCTAGCGTCGGGCAGATGCGCAGGGATGGCACGGACGCGGTGACCGAGGCGACCCGCCGTCGCCTGGAGGTGATGGCCGAGGAGCTCGGGGCCTCGGCGCACCGGTCTGCTCGGGAGCTCGCGGAGCACCGACTCGGCGAGCCGCTGCCGGACGACCCGGCCGACGCGCCTGCCATCGCCCCTGCCATTGCCCCTGCCATCGCCCCTGCCGTCCAGCCGGCAGGACGGCACCTTCGCCGGCGGGTGCAGGCGGACGATCGGGTCGCCGGATGGGTGGCGGACCGGTTGCCGCTCGTGCTGCGCGGCCGGTGGCGCCTGGGACTGCGGGAGGTCGTGCTCGTCGTCCTCGTGGTCACCGTCGGGCTCGGCATCGCCGCGCTCGCGGTCCTGCGCTCGGACGCCGACGCGGTCAGCACGGCGATGCCCGCCGGGCCCGTCCCTGCCTCCTCCGCCCTGCTCGCCACCCCGTCCGGGGATCCGCGGGCCGGCGCGTCGCCGTCGGGGGCCGCCTCGCCGAGCGGGGTCGTCGTGGTGGACGTCGCGGGCAAGGTACGCCGCCCCGGGGTCGTGACCTTGCCGGCCGGCTCCCGGGTCGTCGACGCGCTCCGGCGTGCCGGCGGCGCCCGTCCCCATGCCGACCTCACCGCGCTCAACCTCGCGGCCGTGCTCACCGACGGCCAGCAGGTGCTCGTCGGCGTGCGCGGCGCGGCGGCGGGGACGCCGAGCGCGGCCGCTGCCTCCGGGGAAGCGCCGGCGGGTCCCCTGGTGGACCTCAACGCCGCGTCCCAGGACGAGCTCGAGTCGCTGCCGGGGGTGGGCCCGGTGACCGCGCAGAGGATCCTGGCCTGGCGGACCGCCCACGGTGTGTTCTCCTCCCTCGACGAGCTCCTCGAGGTCGACGGCATCGGTCCCAAGACCCTTGCCGAGCTGGTGCCGCACCTCACTCTGTGACGGTCGAGCCCGTGCCGCCCCCGTCCGGACCGGCGCCTCCCGACAGCGACCGGCGCCTGCTGGCCCTGGGCGCGGTGGCATGGGTCGCGGCGCTCGCCGCAGCGCGCCCGCTCCTCCTCGGCGGGCTGGTCGCCGCCCTGCTGATCGGTGTCGGCTGCTGTCGGCGTCGGCGCGGCGCCGCCCTGGCTCTCCTCGCCTGGACAGCGGTCGCTGTCTGTGTCGGTGCCGGGGCGTGCCTGCGGACGGCGGCGGTCGCGGCGTCGCCGGTCACCGCTCTGGCTGCCCAGCAGGCGTCGGTGCGCGCCGTGGTGGACGTTCGGTCGGACCCCCGTGTGGTCACGGGGCGCTTCGGAGACCGGGTGCTGTTCCGAGGCGTCGTGCGCCGGGTCGAGGGGCGCGGGCACGCGTGGGCCGCCCACACGCCGGTGGTGGCGCTCGGCCCGAGCGTGGGCGCCGGCCCCTGGCACCGCCTCGCCTTCGGTGCGCGGCTCGCGCTAGTGGGGCGGCTGGTCCCGGCCGACCGGCCCGGTGACGCACCGCTGCTGCTCGCTCGCGGCAGTCCTCGGGTCCTGGCAGAGCCTGGACGGGTCGACGATGCCGTGGCCGCCGTCCGGTCCGGCATCCGTCGCGCGGTCGCCGGCCGGTCCCCGGGGCCCCGTGCCCTGGTCCCGGCCCTCGTCGACGGCGACGACCTCGCCATGTCCGCAGACCTCCAGAGCGCCTTCCGGGCCACCGGCCTCTCCCACCTGCTCGCGGTGTCGGGGACGAACCTCACCCTGTTGGTCGGCTTCCTGCTGATCGTCGCGCGCTTCCTCGGTGTGCGAACCCGCGGGCTGACCGTGGTGGGCGCTCTCGGCGTTGCGGGCTTCGTGCTGCTCGCGCGCGCGGAGCCGAGCGTGGTGCGTGCCGCCGCGATGGGGTCGGTCGCGCTGCTCGGTCTCGGCTCGGCAGGACGCGGTCGCGGGCTGCGCGCGTGGGGCGCCGCCGTCGTCGCGCTGATGGTGCTCGACCCCGCACTGTCGCGCTCCGCCGGGTTCGCGCTCTCGGCGATGGCCACGCTGGGGATCCTCGTGCTCGCGCCGCCGTGGCGGGACGCCCTCGCGCGGTGGCTGCCGCGTGCGCTGGCCGAGGCGGTGGCCGTGCCGCTCGCGGCTCAGGTGGCCTGCACCCCGCTGATCGCGGCGCTGTTCGGCCAGCTCAGTGTGGTCGCGGTCCTCGCGAACCTGCTCGCGGCGCCCGTCGTCGGCGTCGCGACCGTGCTCGGCCTCCTCGGTGGCGTGCTGGCGGTGCTCGTGGCGCCCCTGGGGGTGGTCGTGGCGGCGCCCGCAGCGTGGTCCGCGGGCTGGATCATCACCGTGGCGCGCTGGACGGCGGGGCTCCCGGTGGCATCGATCGCGCTCCCCTCCGGAGCGCTTACAGCGGCGCTCGCCTCGATGGGTTGCCTCCTCTTCGCTGCCGGCGCCCGGGCGCTGCTGGGCAGGCGTCGTTGGGCGGCGGGTGCCGCAGCGTTGCTCGTCGTCGTGGTGCTGGTCCCGCTGCCCGATCTCGGCTGGCCCCCACGCGGGTGGCTGCTCGCGGCGTGCGACGTCGGCCAGGGCGACGGTCTTGTGCTGGCGGCAGGGGCCCACGCCGGGGTGGTGGTCGACGCCGGTCCGGACCCCGAGGCGATCGACCGGTGCCTGCGCGGGCTGGGCGTCACCACCGTGCCGCTGATCGTGCTCACGCACTTCCACGCCGACCACGTCGGCGGCCTTGCCGGGGTCGTCGACGGTCGCCGGGTGGGGGGGATCGAGGTCTCGCCGTACGCCGATCCGGCGTCGGGGTCCGACCTCGTCCACGGCATCGCGGCGACCGCGCACATCCCGGTCGTGGTCGCGCAGTGGGGCGAGCAGCGCGGGCTGGGGGCGGTGCGGTGGCAGGTGCTCGCCCCGAGCGGGCCGGCGCCCGCCGACTCCGACTCGCCACCCAACGACGACAGCGTCGTGCTCTACGTCGAGACCGGCGGCGTGCGGATCCTGATGATGGGCGACGAGGAGACCGGCTCCCAACGGCGACTGCACGCGCTGTATCCGGGCCTGCGGGCCGACGTGCTCAAGGTCGCCCACCACGGCAGCGCGAAGCAGGACGCGTCGCTCGTGGACTCCCTCGGCGCCCGGTGGGGACTGATCTCGGTGGGGGCCGGCAACGACTACGGCCACCCCGCTCCGGCCACCCTGCGGTTGCTGCAGCAGGCCGGCATCGAGGTCCGGCGTACCGATCGGGGCGGCGACCTCGCCGTGGTGCCTGATCCGCGTGCGCCGGCCGGGGTGCGCGTGGTCTCCCACTCCTGACCGCCACGGCTTGTGCGTCGGTGGGCCGTGAGAAGGTGCGTGCATGTCCGGACCGCAGCCCGCCGACGTGCTCGGACGGGTCACCCTGGTGACCGGTCCCGAGGAGTTCCTGGCCGAGCGCACCGTCATGCAGGTGCGCGCGGCGGTCCGCGCCCACGACACCGAGTCCGAGCTCAGCGAGTCGACCGGTGACCGGCTCACGATGGCGACGCTGGGGGAGCTGTCGGCGCCCTCGCTCTTCTCCTCCACGCGGTGCGTGGTCGTGCGGGCCCTGGAGAACCTCCCGTAGGTGTCCGTCGACGGGCTCCTGGATTACGCCGCGGCCCCGGCTGAGGACGTCGCGCTGGTCCTCGTGCACAGCGGCGGGCAGAAGGGGAGCGGGGTGCTGAC
>JBQCCW010000168.1:0-5188 GCA_051961835.1 Marmoricola sp.
GCCTCGGTGTAGCGGGCCGGCGGCTTGGTCTCGTGGCCGCTCGCCTCGAGTCGGGCGGCGCTGACGGTGTCGCCCTCGGAGACGTCCGGCAGCCGGGTCTCCTGATCGTCGGTCGAGCTCTCGTCGTCGCGGCCCTCCACGTAGGCCTTGAGGAAGCCGTGGAAGGTGATCACCCGACCGCTGGCCCCGAAGACGACGTCCTCGCCGGTCGCCGCGGCCCCACCGAGCCGGATCGAGACCGACTGCCCGGTGGCGTCGCGCATCTGGGAGGCGATCGTGCGCATCCAGATCAGCTCGTAGAGCCGGAACTCGTCGCCGGTCAACCCGGTCTGGGCGGGCGTGCGGAAGGAGTCGCCGGCCGGACGGATCGCCTCGTGCGCCTCCTGGGCGTTCTTCACCTTCGAGGCGTACACGCGCGGCGCGTCGGGCAGGTACTCCGCGCCGTACAGCTGGCGGGCCTGCTCCCGAGCTGCTGCGATCGCGGTCTCCGACAGCGTCGTGGAGTCGGTACGCATGTAGGTGATGAAGCCGTTCTCGTACAGCCGCTGGGCCACCGACATCGTTCGCGAGGCGGCGAAGCCGAGCTTGCGGCCGGCCTCCTGCTGCAGCGTCGTGGTCCGGAACGGCGCGTACGGCGAGCGCTTGTAGGGCTTCGCCTCGACCGAGCGGATCTCGAAGGTCGTGTCGTGCAGCGCCTCGACCAGCGCCTCGGCGCGCGCCCGCTCCACGTGCACGACGTCCTTGCCGGCGAGCTGCCCGAGCGAGTCGAAGTCGCGGCCGGAGGCCACGCGCCTTCCGTCCAGGGAGTGCAGCTTGGCGGGGAACATCCGCTGCTCGTGCGCCTCGCCGGCGTCGAAGGTCCCCTCCAGGTCCCAGTACGACGCGCTGCGGAAGGCGATCCGCTCCCGCTCGCGGGCCACCACGAGCCGCGTGGCCACCGACTGCACGCGCCCGGCGGACAGCCCCGACATGACCTTCTTCCACAGCACCGGGGAGACCTCGTAGCCGTAGAGACGGTCGAGGATGCGCCGGGCCTCCTGTGCCTCCACCAGGTCCATGTCCAGCTCACGCGGCGTCTCCACCGCCGCGCGGATCGCCGCCGGGGTGATCTCGTGGAACACCATCCGGTGCACCGGCACCTTGGGCTTGAGCTCGTCGAGGAGGTGCCAGGCGATCGCCTCGCCCGCCCGGTCCTCGTCGGTGGCGAGGTAGAGCTCGTCGGCGTCCTTGAGCAGCGACTTCAGCTTGGTGATGTGCGACTTCTTGTCGCGGGCCACCACGTACACGGGCTGGAAGCCGTTGTCGATGTCCACCCCGAGCCGGGCCCACGGCTCGCCCTTGATCTTCGCGGGGATCTCCGCGGCGGTGTGCGGCAGGTCGCGGATGTGACCGATCGAGGACTCGACGACGTACCCGGAGCCGAGATAGCCCTCGATGGTCCGGGCCTTGGCCGGCGACTCGACGATCACGAGCTTGTGTGCCACGAGGCGGAGATGTCCTTCGTCAGGGGATGGGCGCCGGGAGCGGCCCGACGGCACACAAGGTAGCGCGAGGCGTCAATCAGGGAGCCGTCGCCGGCTCCAGCCAGCCCTCCCCCACCAGCTCGCGCACGGTCTCCAGCCCCAGGCCCTGGTCGGCGTCGTCCCCGACGAGCTCCGCCACGGCGGCGAGCAGCGGTCCGACCGGCACCTCGCCGTCGCAGGCTCCCGCGAGCGCCGCCTCCGCGGTCGAGACCTGCCGGGCGCGTCGCATCCCGGTCTGCTGACGCAGCACGATCGTGGCCGGGTCCTCGGCGCCTGCGGGGCCCACCGCCTCCTGCAGCACGTCGGCACGCAGCCGCAGCGGCGTGGCGGCGAGTGCTGCGTCGTCGACGGCACGGAGCCACGCGACGCGGTCGAAATGCGCGGCGACCTCGGGGCCCAGCGGCTCGGCGACCTCGTAGGGCCACTGCTCGACCCGTACGTCGGGGACGCTGCCGCCGGTGTCGCGCGTCCGGAGCGTGATCCATCCGAAGCCGACGGCGACCGCGCCCTGCTCGGCGAACCAGGAGAGCCACGTGTCGTAGCGGCGTCGATAGTCGTCGACGTCGCCGCCGGTGCCCGGGTGCCGGCCGGCGTCCTTGAGCCAGAGCTCGACGTAGGTGGGCAGGTCGACTCGCTCCCGCTCGACCACCCAGGCGTCGCAGCCCTCCAGCCAGCCGGCCAGCCGCTCCTCCCACGGCCGGTCGGCGAGCACCATCCAGTTGCCGAGCACCTCGCACACGCCACCGGCGCTCAGGTGGCGTGGCGCGGCCCGCACCAGGTCCTCCACCACGCGGTCCCCGGGCAGCCCGGAGTCGCGGTACACCAGCCGCTCGCCGCCTGCGGGGCTGATCACGAACGGCGGGTTGGTCACGATGAGGTCGAAGGGGTCGTCGTCGACGACGGGCTCGAAGAAGCTGCCCTCACGCACGTCGAGCACGACGTCGTTGAGGAGCGCGTTGACACCGGTGAGCCACAGCGCCCGCGGGTTGACGTCGGTGGCGACGACGTGGTCGGCGTGGACGGCCAGGTGCAGCGCCTGCACGCCGCAGCCGGTCCCCAGGTCGAGGGCACGGCCGACCGGGCGGCGGACGGTGAGCTGCGCCAACGAGGTCGCCGCGGGACTGATGCCGAGGACGTGGTCGGCGCCGACCCGCTGAGCGGTGCCGTCCAGTCCCGGGGTGAGGTCTGAGGCGACCCACAGGTCTCGACCCGGCGCCGGGCTGTCCACCGCATAGGGGCGTACGTCGATGCGGGCAGCGACCTCCCCGACGGACCGCTCGAGCACCCCCGCCGCACACAGCGGGTCCAGGAGGCCCGGGAGCGCCGCCTCCACCGCCGCGACCGGGAGCACCGCCTGGAGCAGCCAGAGCCGCGTCAGCGTCTCGACGGGCGACCCTCCCGAGGTTGCCCGCAGGCCGGGGACCGTCTCGTTGCGGGAGAGCGCGGCGTGTGCCACCGGCCCGAGAGCGTCCGCCACGGTGTCGTAGCGGTAGTCCGCCCGGTGCAGTGCGTCGCGTAACGCGAGCACCCAGTCCCGTCCCTGTGAGGAGTCGCGCATCCCGGCAGGCTACGCACACAGGGGCTCCCGCGATCGCGGGAGCCCCTGCATGGCGGTCAGCGCGCCGTCACAGCTGCATCGGACGGGTCGGGTCGTCCGGGTAGCCCTCGCCCGGGTCGGTGGTGGGGGGCACCACCGGAGGAGCGGTCGGCGGCGGCTGCGGTGCGGCCATCGGCTCGGCAGGGTAGGCGGGCGCCGGAGGAGTCGGAGGCGCCGCCACCGGTGCGGTCATCGGCGCCGCGGCGGCTCCCCCACCCACGCCGGCGGGGATCGCCTCGTACGGCTCGGTGCCCACGGGGGTGGCCGGCCCGCTGTCGTCCATCGGGTTCGGGCGGCGCTTGGAGACGTACACCGCCGCGACGATGATGGCCAGGGCGATCAGCGCGATGATGATCCGCAGCGGGACGTTCGCGTGCTCGCCCACCGACAGCTTGACGATCGCCGCGGCGATGAGCAGCGAGACCAGGTTCATCACCTTGAGCAGCGGGTTGATGGCGGGCCCCGCGGTGTCCTTGAACGGGTCGCCGACGGTGTCGCCGATGACCGTGGCGGCGTGTGCCTCGGATCCCTTGCCGCCGTGGTGCCCGTCCTCGACCAGCTTCTTGGCGTTGTCCCACGCACCGCCGGCGTTCGCCAGGAAGACGGCCATCAGCGTGCCGGACCCGATGGCTCCGGCCAGGAAGCCGGCGAGGGGGCCGACGCCGAGGCCGAAGCCCACGGCCACCGGCGCGAGCACCGCGAGGAGCCCGGGGGTGATCAGCTCGCGCTGGCTCCCCTTGGTCGCCAGGTCGACGACCTTGCCGTACTCGGGACGGCCGGTGCCCTCCATGATCCCGGGGATCTCCCGAAACTGCCGGCGCACCTCGTACACGACCTCGCCGGCCGCCCGGCCGACCGCGTTGATCGCCAGGCCGGAGAACAAGAAGACCACCGCGACGCCGAGCAGCAGGCCCACCAGGATGTTGGGGTTGGAGACGTCGAAGCTGAACGCCTGCTGGGTCAGCTTGCCCGGCTCCTTGGTGACGTTGGCGTCGCGCACCGCGTCGAGGATCGAGCTGGTGTAGGAGCCGAACAGCGCGCTCGCGGCGAGCACCGCCGTCGCGATCGCGATGCCCTTGGTGATCGCCTTGGTCGTGTTGCCCACCGCGTCGAGCTCGGTGAGGATCTGCGCGCCCTCGCCGTGGACGTCGCCCGACATCTCCGCGATGCCCTGGGCGTTGTCGGAGACCGGCCCGAAGGTGTCCATCGCGACGATCACGCCGACCGTGGTGAGCAACCCGCAGCCCGCGAGCGCGACCGCGAACAGCGCCACCGACACCGACCCCGCACCGAGCAGGAACGCCCCGAAGACCGCCGCGCCGATCACCAGCGTCGTGTAGACCGCCGACTCGAAGCCGACGCCGAGGCCGGACAGGATCACCGTCGCGGAGCCGGTCAGCGAGGTGCGACCGACGTCTTGGACGGGGCGGTGCTCGGTGCCGGTGAAGTAGCCGGTGAGCGAGAGGATGATCGCCGCCAGGACGATGCCGATGAGGACGGCCACGAGGGCGATCACCTTGGGGTTGCCGTCGGCCTGCACCCCGAGGTCGGCGAAGCTGCCGGGCAGGAACGCCAGAGCGGCGAGCACGCACGCGACCGCGGCGACGGCTGCGGAGATGTAGAAGGCGCGGTTGATCGTGACCAGCCCGCCCTCGCCGGGCCGGGGACGGCACAGGTAGACGCCGAGCACCGCGGTGAGCGCGCCGATCGCCGGGACGATCAGCGGGAACACCAGGCCCTTCTCACCGAAGACCTGCGAGCCGAGGATGAGCGCGGCGACCAGCGTGACGGCGTAGGACTCGAACAGGTCCGCGGCCATGCCGGCGCAGTCGCCCACGTTGTCGCCGACTTTGTCGGCGATGGTGGCGGCGTTGCGGGGGTCGTCCTGGGGGATGCCCTTCTCGACCTTGCCGACCAGGTCGGCTCCCACGTCGGCGGCCTTGGTGAATATGCCGCCGCCGACCCGCATGAACATGGCGAGCAGCGCGGCACCGAAGCCGAAGCCCTCGAGCACGTGGGGTGCCTCGCTGCCGAACGCCAGGACGACGATCGACGCACCCAGGAGGCC
>JBQCCW010000169.1:0-8777 GCA_051961835.1 Marmoricola sp.
GCCGCACGGCCGTCCTCCAGATCGACGTAGTCGGCCCGGAAGACGGCCCGCGCGGCGGCGTACTCATTGCGGAGCCGGTCGAGGTCGGTGAGCCACGCGACGGTCTCCGCGGTCGACGACGTCCAGGGTCCCGGCGCCGTCGGCCCGTAGGGGATCACCCCGCCGCGGTGCCGGTCGTACTCCTCGAGGTCGGGCACCAGGAACACCATCGGGTTGCCCGAGAGCACGTAGTCGAAGCGCAGCGAGGAGTAGTCGAGCACGCCGACGTCGGAGGCCAGGATCAGGTCGTTGACGTCCGGATGGTCGGTCACGTCGCGGAACCGCGCCGAGGCACGCAGCCGGTCGTCGCGCACCCTGGCGTTGAAGGCGTGGCCGCGCCGCAGCACGACGTACTGCTCGGGAAGCGCTGCCAGCGCCTCCTCGACGTCGAAGAAGGTGACCGCGCGGGCGGTCCGGTCCTCCGCCGAGAGGTAGTCGCGGAACGTCGGGGCGTAGAGCACGACCCGTTGGTCCCCGGCGATGCCGAGCGCCGCGCGGGTGCGGGCGCGGACGGCCGCGGCCTCGGGGCGGAGCAGAACGTCGTTGCGGGGGTAGCCGGTCTCCAGGACCGGCACGGCGCCCGCCGAGGCGGGGGCGAGGAACGCAGCGCGCAGCAGCGGTGTCGCGTACGTCGCCGGCGAGACCAGCACACTCCAGTCCCGCGTA
Organism: Marmoricola sp.; assembly: GCA_051961835.1. Classification (GTDB taxonomy): domain Bacteria; phylum Actinomycetota; class Actinomycetes; order Propionibacteriales; family Nocardioidaceae; genus Marmoricola. The sequence continues at coordinate 706 of JBQCCW010000169.1, forward strand.
CGCCGGTCGAGACTGGCGATCTCCTGGACGCTGTTGCCCATCCGGCGCCACCAGGCGTGCCCCATCAGCTTGTAGGGGTAGCCGTGCATCGTCTGGATCAGCGTCTGGCCCTCGGGCCGCCGGAACCACTCGACCTGGTGGACGTCGACCATGTGGTACCGCGACCGGGCGATCGCCTCGTGCCAGTCCCGGCTCCGCTCCACCACCCCGACGCCGCCCGCAGGTACCGGGACCGACAGGTCGGCGACGGCCCAGAGCAGCGCGAGGTGGCTGCCGCGGCGGCGCAGCTCCTCGTGGACGCCGAGGCCGTTGCCGCTGGTGTGCTCGCCGAACATCGCCCGGAAGAACACGCTGCCGCGGTCGGCGGCATCGACGTGCGTGGCCTCGCGCAGCAGGCGCTGGTGCCGCTCGCCCAGCTCGTGGTCGGTCAGCGGCGGTGACACGACGAGGCGCACGGCCGGCAGGTCGGGGGAGAAGGCCTCGACACGCAGCCGCATCCGGGGCTGCAGCTCCTCCGCGCCGAGCAGCACGTCGGGGGCCGGCCGAGCCCGCGTCCACCCCGGCAGCGCGTCGTTCGCCGTGCAGAGCACGTGGTCGCCCGAGGGCAGCGCGAGGACGGCCTCCCCGTGCGGGCGGACCAGGCGGTAGCGCGCCTCGTGCCGGCCGTCGCCGAGGGACCGGAGGCTGCCGGGTGTCTCGGTGACACCCTGGACGAGCGCCGTGCGCCATCGGCTGACGCCGGCCGGCAACCCGAGCACAGCCACCAGCTCCTCCGGCTCCAGTCGGGCAGCGAGCACCTGCGCGCTCGCTGCCGGTGCACCCAGCAGGAGCCCGCCGCGTCGGGCGGTCCAGGAGCACGCGGTGGCGCCGTCGACCGCGATGTCTGCCACCGTCGGGCCGGCGGAGGTGCCCACCTCGAGCGCGTACGGCGAGCCGGCCGGGTCCAGCGACGCCGGATCGATCTCCGCGGCGAGACCGGCCGGCGTACGCCGCGCAGCGACACGGATCGCGGCACCCCCGCCTCGTGGTCGCAGTGCGAGGGTGCGGAGCCCGGCACCCTGGACGGCGAGCCGGAGGCCGCTCCCGTCGTCCTCGACTCCGACCCTGAATCCGTCCTCCCGCACCACGAGCTGCAGCTGGTGCAGGTCGTCGTGGTCGACGACCAGCCGACGGCGCGCCGCGTCGCCGCGCACCGGCATGCCGGCCATGGTCCAGGGCCGCACGACCGCCCGCGCCTGGCGGCGGACGCCGCGCTCGGCCACCACCGCCTCGAGTGTCCAGGTGCCGGCGCCCAGGTCCGTGGGGCGGAAGCGCCCCCGGAACCCGGTCGGTGTCACGTCGGCCCAGACCAGGTCGCTGAGCCGGTCGGCGCGCGGGGCGGGCACGACCTCGACCTCGAGCGGGACGCGGCGCCCGTCGTCTCGGATCCAGGTCACCGCGGTCGTCGGCGGTCCGGCGGGGTCGAGCGCGTCGACGAACGCCCATCCCTCGACGACCCCTTCGCCGGCGGTCAGGTCGAGCCGGGTCACCTCGACTCGTGCCTGGGTCTCCACCTCGGCGAGCACCCGAGCGACCGCCGGGAGGCCGGTCCACGGCTCCTCCAGGTCGAGCAGCACCGCGTCGGGGGCGCCCGCGCCGGCCTCGGCGAGCCGGGTGGGATGGCGGCGAGCCGAGGGCCGGACCGCGCCGAGGAACGTGCGGGCCCGCTCGGGCTCGTGCAGGAGCAGGTGGTGCAGGCCCTTCTGCTGGGCCGGCACGGCAGAGGCGTAGGCCGCGCCGGCGAGGGGGACCAGGCGCTCCAAGGCCGTCGCGGCTGCCGCGCTCAGCTCCGGCTCGTGCCAGAGCACGTCCAACGCGGGCGGCAGCAGGCGGCCGAGGCCGAGGCCGGTGTGCCACGCGGCCACCGGCTCCGAGGAGGACAGCAGGGCGTGCGCCCGCTCGAGCGCCGCGATGTGGAGGGTGAGGCCCCCGCCGTCCAGCGGCACCCGCGCCGGCCCCGTCCGGTCGCCGGCGGCTCTCAGGTGCACGCCGACGGCGCTCAGCACGTCGACCGTCGCGGGTCGCAGGGCGGCGGCGAGCAGCGTCGCGTCGTGGCCGAGATCGTCCCGCACGGGGGCCAGGGCGGCGCGCAGCGCCGCGGTGTCGAACACCGCGGCCGCGGCCTCCATGTCCGCGAGCAGCCGCGGCCGGTCCGCGCACGTCACGCCGCGGGCCGGCTCCCCGTGCACCCAGCGCACCCAGTCGTCGGCGTCGAAGACGCGGCCGCGTCGATGGGTCCGGTGCGCGAGCAGCGCGACCGTCGAGCCCGTCGACCGGAGGGAGGCCACCGCCTGGGACCACCCGTGGTGAGTGGGCAGGTGGTCGGCGTCGAGGAACGCCACGAAGCGCCCGGCGGCCGCGTCGAGCCCGGCGGCGCGGGCCTGCGCCAGGTCGGCGTGCCGGCCCAGCAGTCGGACGCGGCCGTCCCGCGGGCCACGGGGCAGGACCGGGTCGTCGCCCACTCCGGCCACGAGCACCTCCAGCCGCTGGTGCCCCTGGCCGAGCGCCGCGCCCAGCGACTCCTCGAGATGGTCCGACCCCTCGCCGGTGGTGAGCACCACGGTGAGGAGGCCGGGGACGCTCCACCGGCCGCCGCTGCGCCGCGCCGCGCCGCGTGCGACATGGACGGCGGCACGCCGGGCCCGGGTGGCTCCGCGCATGTGCGTCCTCCCCGTACGGCCGGCAGCCGGCCTTCGCCCGAGGGCGTGGGCTCGTAGTGGGGTGCGGGCACGGATGCGGTGGGGCCGCGGCGCGGGACCGCTGATCAGCGTCGTCGTGCCCGTGTATGCCGTCGAGGCGTACCTGCCGGCGTGCCTGGACAGCCTCCTCGGCCAGCGCCACCGCGCGCTCGACGTCGTCGTCGTCGACGACGGCTCTCCCGACAGCTCGGGCCGGATCGCCGAGGAGTACGCCGCCCGCGACGACCGCGTCCGCGTCGTGCACGTGGACAACGGTGGCCTGGGCTCGGCTCGCAACGTCGGGGTGGCCCACGCTCGGGGCGAGCTGCTCGCCTTCGCCGACTCCGACGACGTGGTGCCGCCCGGTGCGTACGCCGCGCTGAGCGAGGCGCTGCGCCGCCATGGCACCGACCTGGCCCTCGGGGACGTGCTCACGCTCCGCGAGGACGGGCTGCATCCGATGCCGTGGCTGCAGCGCCTGCACGCCGGCGGCCCGGTGCTCGACGTGGCGGCCCGTCCCGCCCTGCTCGGCGACGTCTTCGCCTGGAACAAGCTGTGGCGGCGGGAGGCCTGGGACGCGGCCGGGCTCCGCTGGCCCGAAGGCGTCCGCTACGAGGACCAGCCGACGACCACAGCAGCGTTCCTCGCCGCCGGTCGGGTCGCCGTCGCCGGAGAGCCCGTCTACCACTGGCGGATCCGGCACGACGGCTCGTCGATCACCCAGCAGCGCGGCACCGCGGAGGACCTCCGGGATCGGTGGCGCACGAAGGAGATGGCCCTGGCCACGGTGGCCGGACGGGACGACCCGGCGCTGCTCGCCGCGTTCCGCAGCCAGGTGCTCGCCGGGGACCTGTGGCGGTACTTCGAGCTGGTGCCCGAGGCCGACGACGCGTGGTGGGCCCTGCTCGTCGAGGGTGTCCGCCGGATCTGGGGTGCCGAGGGGCCGCTCGACGCCGACCTGCCACCGGTGCACCGGCTCCTCGGCTGGCTGGTCGCCCAGGACCGCCGGGACGACGCGGTCGCGGTGGCCGCGCATCGACGTGCGGTGAGCGGCCCGCTGCCCCGCGTGCGCCGACCCGGCGGCCGCACCCTCCTGGACGTTCCGGTGCTCTCCCCGGGCAGCGTTCCCGAGCGGGTGCTCGAGCTGCGCCCCGAAGAGGCCTGAGGCTCAGCGCGGGAGCACGCGCCGGCGCAGTCGCTGCGCCAGCTCGCGGGCCAGGGTGCGACCGTCGAGGTGGCCGGCGCCGCCCTCGAGCTCTGCGACCCGCTCCTCGGTCCGCTCCAGGCGCTCCTGCAAGCGGCGCCGGTAGCGGGTGAGGGCGCGGATCTGGTCGTAGGCGGTCGCCGTCGCTGCCATCGCGCGGAACACCTCGGGGGTCCAGCCGGGATCGCCACCCGGCATCGCCTCGGGATCCCACCGGTCGCCGAACTCCGCGAGGTCGGCGGCGTACCGGGCGTCCACGAGCTCCCCGACGCCGTCGGCGAAGAGCAGCCGGTGCGCCTTCAAGGGCGTGCTGTTGTCCCGAGCCAGCTGCAGCTCGGGGCGGTCCTTGCCCAAGCGCGCCAGGTGGGCGTGCAGGTCCCCGACCAGCTCGCCGACCTCGCCGACGTCGTAGATGCGGCTGTAGCCGACCCGCCAGGTCTGCAGGAGAGCCGCCTGGCCGGCGAAGTGGGTGTCGGTCGTGGCCAGCGGATGCTCGGGGTTCTCGGCGAGGAAGCGCACGAACGTGGCGAACGAGCCGACGACGTCCGCCGTGCTCGTCGGCAACGCCGGGTAGAAGGGCTCGTGGGCGTAGCGGGCGTACCAGGGGTCGTGGTTGAGGAACTTGGACTGCCAGGCCGAGAAGAGCCGGGCCCGCGGCTCCCGCACGACGCCGAAGACGAACCAGCCGTTGGCGGCGTTCACCTCGGCGCGCTGCGCCTCGTCGGCGACGTCGTACTTCTCGATGCCCCGCCACAGCTCGCGCTGGTGGATGGTGTCCGCCGGATCGCTCACCATCGCGAAGGTCTGGTGGAACCGCTCGGGATCCTGCCGTGACAGGTCGGCCAGCAGCCACTTGATGCTCGTGCACGCGTTCTTCGCCACCGACGCGAACATCACCTTGTGCTCGGGCAGCACGTAGGAACGCCCCCCGAGGGGACGTCGGGCCAACGTCATGGCCGGCGAGCTGGCGAGGTCCGGCGCGTGCTCCTCAGCCATGGCGCGGATGCTAACAGCGCAGCCCCCGCGAGCAGCGCCTGCGCGGGGGGCGACCGGCCACCCTAGGATGGCCCCGCCCGAGCGCGTCCTTGGAAAGGTGCCCCTGACCCGTGAGTCCGAACGTCGCCGTGATCCTCGCCGGAGGTGTGGGCAGCCGGATCGGGCTGGACATTCCCAAGCAGCTCATCAAGATCGCCGGCCGGACGATCCTCGAGCACACGCTGGCCGCGCTCCACGACCATCCCGACGTCGACGACATCGTGGTGATGATGACGCCGGGCCACCTCGACGCCGTGCACGGCATCCTCCGCTCCGGCAGCTACCCCAAGGTCACCCGCGTGCTCGAGGGCGCGGACACGCGGAACGGCACGACGCTCCGGGCGCTGGACGCGATTGGCGACGACGACACCAAGGTGCTCTTCCACGACGCCGTGCGGCCGCTGATCGCGCCGCGCATCGTCACCGAGTGCTACGCCGCCCTGGACCGGTACGACGCCGTGGACGTGGCGATCCCCTCCGCCGACACGATCATCGAGATCGACGACGACGACACCATCCGCGCGATCCCGCCGCGCTCGCGGCTGATGCGGGGGCAGACGCCCCAGGGGTTCCGCGCCGGCGTCATCCGGCAGGCCTACCGGGTGGCGGCCGACGACCCGCACTTCGAGGCGACCGACGACTGCACCGTCGTGCTGCGCTACCTCCCCGACGTCCCGATCGGGGTCGTCCGCGGGGAGGAGCGCAACATGAAGGTCACCGACCCGATCGACGTCTACATCGCCGACAAGCTCTTCCAGCTCACCAGCGGTGTGGCTCCCTCCGCGCGCACCGACGAGGACTACCGGGCGGCGCTCGAGGGCCGGACGCTCGTCGTCTTCGGCGGCAGCTACGGCATCGGAGCCGACATCGCGGCGCGCGCCGAGCGGTGGGGTGCCCGGGTCTTCTCGTTCAGCAGGTCGGCCACGCGGACCCACGTGGAGCGTCGTGAGGACATCAAGGCGGCCGTGCAGACGGTGCTCGCCGAGACCGGCCGTGTCGACTTCGTGGTGAACACCGCCGGCGTGCTGCCCCGGGGCACGCTCCAGGAGACGAGCGAGGAGACCGTCTACGCCGCGACCGAGATCAACTACCTCGCGCCGGTGTTCATCGCCCAGGAGTTCTACCCGCACCTGGTGCAGAGCGGCGGCTCCCTGCTGCTGTTCACCTCCAGCTCCTACACGCGCGGCCGCAGCGGATACTCCCTCTACTCCTCGGCGAAGGCCGCCGTGGTCAACCTGACCCAGGCGCTGGCCGACGAGTGGGCGGGGTCCGGGGTCCGGGTGAACTGCATCAACCCCGAGCGCACCGGGACGCCCATGCGCACCAAGGCGTTCGGCGAGGAGCCGGCCGACTCGTTGCTTGCCAGCGAGGAGGTGGCGCGGGTCTCGCTGGACACGCTGCTGTCGGCGAACACGGGCCACGTGATCGACATCCGCCGCGTCGACCCGCTGGCCGCGGCGCTGGGCGATCAGAGCGAGCACGCGGCGAGCAGTGCGGTCGACGAGCGGATGCCGGTGACGGAGGGCTGAGGATGGACGCGCAGCGCGGTGCGGCGCTCGCGCGGCAGGCGGCGGGCTCTGCCCGGCGGCGTGGCCGCGCGCTGGCGGCGCAAGCCCGGCGAGCGGTCGGGGCGACGGCGTGGACGCCGGGGCTGTTGAGCATCGTCGTCCCGATGCACGACGTCGAGGCCTACATCGACGAGTGCCTCACCTCGTTGCGGGCTCAGCACTACCGGCACGTCGAGATCCTCGTCGTCGACGACGGCAGCACCGACGGCAGCCGCGCCATCGCCGAGCGGCATGCCGCCGAGGACCGCCGATTGCGGGTGGTGTCCCGCCCCAACGGCGGCCTGAGCGCAGCGCGCAACACCGGAGCGGCCGCCGCGGTGGGGGAGTTCCTGGCCTTCGTGGACGGCGACGACCGGGTCACCGCCGACGCGTACTCGCTGAGCATCGAGGCACTGCGCCGATCGGGCTCCGACTTCGCGGTGTTCTTCTACCGGCGCCTGCAGGGGACGACCCTCACGCCCTCGGCGCCGTGGATCCGCGCGGCGCATGCCGAGGAGCGGCTGGCCGCGGACCTGGACACCTTCCCGAGCGCGATGGTGAACGCGGTGGCGTGGAGCAAGGTCTACCGACGTCGCTTCTACGAGGACGCCGACCTGTCCTTCCCCGACGGGCTCCTCTACGAGGACCAGGCGACGTCGATGCGCGCGTTCGCCCGCGCCCGGTCCTTCGACATGCTGCCCCACGTCGGTGTCGAGTGGCGGATCCGCGAGGATCGGACGTCGATCACCCAGCAGCACAACGAGATCCGCAACATCGTGGCTCACAACATCGCGATGGAGCGCTCCCTCGCGGAGCTGCGCGACGCCGGCCGCCCCGACGCCGCCGCGCGGCGGGCGCTGCAGTTGCTCGACCACAACCTGCAGTTCTTCAAGCTCAATGCGGTGCACCGCGATCCCGCCTACTTCGCCCACCTGCGCGATGCCGTGCGGTTCCTGCTCGACCAGGTCAGTCACGACGACTACGTGGCCGAGGTGGGTGCCTACAAGAAGCTTCTCGACGCGATGATCCAGGCGGACCTGATGGAGGAGGCCGCACGGTTCCAGGAGGACGTGTCGCACGAGGCCGCCCGGCACCGCTGCGTGGTGCGCGAGGGGCAGGTCGTCCTCGACCTCGGACCCGCCTACGCCCACCTTCCTGCCGAGTGCTTCCGGCTCTCGCGTCAGGAGACCTCGGCGTACGCCCGGGTCCGGGTCGCGCGGTGGACCGAGCCCGGGCGGCTCCGCCTCGAGGGCGGGGCGGTGCTGCGCAACGTCGACCTGTCGGCGGCGCCGCCCGAGGTGACGGTGGAGGCGGTGAGTGCCGGCGGCGACCGGGTCGGGTTGGACGTCACGGTGCGCTTCGACCCGTGGGTCGACGTCGACACCGGGCACTTCCATGCCGATCAGCGCAACGGCGGCTTCGTCGCCGAGCTCGACACCGCACGGCTCCCCGACGGCGGCGGACCGTGGCGACTGGAGGCGACGGTCGCGGCCTGCGGACTGCGCGACACGGCGCCGCTGCTCGTCTGGCCGTGGGTGGAGGCCTCCATGACCACACCCACCGTCGACC
>JBQCCW010000170.1:0-10815 GCA_051961835.1 Marmoricola sp.
GATGACCTCGTCGACGCGGTCGTCGGTCAGCTCCTGGACGACGCCGTCGCGCAGGCACCGGACCGGGAGGCCGTCGTGGTCTCCGCCGGCGACCCGGCCCTCGACGTGCGCTGGACCTACGCCGACCTGGGAGAAGCCGCGGACCGGCTCGCGAAGGGCCTCATCGCCCTGGGCGTGCAAGCCGGTGACCGGGTGGCGATCTGGGCACCCAACATCGCGCCCTGGCTCGCCGCCGAGTTCGCGATCGCCAAGGCCGGCGCCGTCCTCGTCACGGTCAACCCGACCTACCGGGCCCACGAGGCGGAGTACCTGCTCGAGGACGCGGACGTGACCTGCTGCCTCGTCATGCCGACGTTCCGGTCGGCCGACCTGCTCGGCGCGCTGCGCTCGGTCCGGGACCGGCTCCCCCGGCTGCGGCACGTCGTCACCCTCGTCGGGGGCGACGCGACCACCGGCGACACCCTCGCACTGGCGGAGCTGATGCGTCTTGGCGACGAGCGCGTCTCCCCCGCCGAGCTGGCACGACGGTCCGCCGAGGTGCGGCCGGACGCCGTGGCCCAGATCCAGTACACCTCGGGCACGACCGGCAAGCCCAAGGGCGCGATGCTGACCCACCGCAGCATCGTCAACAACGCGCGGCTCACCATGCAGCGTTGGGGCATCCGCCCCGAGGACCGCTGGTGCAACCCGATGCCGTTCTTCCACACCACCGGCTGCGTGATGATGGGCCTGGGCATCGTGATCGCCCGCGCGACCCACTGCCCGGTGGTCCGCTTCGACGCCGCCACGGTCCTGCGCGTCGTCGCCGAGGAGCGGTGCACGCTCGTGGAGACGGTGCCCACCATGCTGGGCCGCCTGCTCGAACGACACGCCGCCGACCCGACCGACACCGCCTCGCTGCGCATCGTCGGCACGAGCGGTGCGCCGGTCCCGCGGACGCTGATCGAGCGGGTCCGCGCAGCGTGGGACGCGCAGGTCCTCGTCCTCTACGGCCTCACCGAGGCCTCCCCCACCATCACCTGCCTGGCACCCGACGACCCCGCCGATCGGGCCGCGGACACCGTCGGGCGGCCGCTGCCGTGCACCGAGGTGCGCGTGGTCGAACCCGGCACGGCCCGGATCCTGGACCGCGGTCAGGCCGGCGAGCTGCAGACCCGCGGCTACCTCACCATGGCCGGCTACCTCAACCAGCCCGACGCGACGAGCGCCGCGCTGGACGCCGACGGGTGGCTGTCGACCGGGGACCTGGCGACCGTCGACGACGACGGCTACGTCGCCATCGTGGGACGGCTCAAGGACGTCATCATCCGCGGCGGGGAGAACCTCTACCCCGCCGAGATCGAGGACGAGATCCGCCGGCACCCCGCGGTCCTCGAGGTGTGCGTCGTCGGCGTCCCCGACTCCTACTTCGGCGAGGAGGCGTGTGCAGTGGTCCAGCTCCGCGATGCGCACACCCTGACCGCCGAGGAGCTCCGGACCTTCCTGCTCCAACGGGTCACCCACCAGAAGGTGCCCCGCCACCTGGTGTGCGTCGACCAGTTCCCGCAGACCAGCTCGGGCAAGATCCAACGGTTCCGCTTGCGGGAGCGGGTCGCGGGCCGCCTCGACGGCACCGAGCCGGCCCCGGACCCCCAGGAGACCCGATGACCGACGCGGTGTTCCGGCTCTCCGAGGAGCACGCCACGCTGCGGGAGGTCGTGCGCGACTTCGGCGCGCGCGTGGTCGCGCCGCGGGCGGCCGAGGTCGACGAGACCGATGAGTTCCCACACGACGTCTACCGCGAGATCGTGCGCGCCGACCTCCACGCCGTCCACCTCCCCACCGAGTACGGCGGCGCCGGCGGCGACTCCCTCGCCGCGGCACTGGTGATGGAGGAGCTCGGCCGCGTCTCCGCAGCGGTCTCCCTCATCCCCTCCTCCAACATGCTCGGCACCATCCCGCTGCTGCTCGCGGGCTCCGAGGAGCTCAAGCGGCGCTACCTGACGCAGGTCGCCGACGGCTCGGCCCTGTTCACCTTCGCTCTCTCCGAGCCCGACGCCGGCAGCGACGTGGCCGCGATGCGGACCCGGGCGACCCGCGACGGCGACCACTGGGTGCTCGACGGCGTGAAGCGGTGGATCAGCATGGCGGGTGTCGCCGACTTCTACGTCGTGTTCGCCGTGACCGACCCCGACAGCGCCCGAAGGATCTCGGCCTTCGTCGTGCACCGCGACGACGCCGGCGTCTCGTTCGGGGCGCCGGAGCACAAGATGGGACTGCACGGCTCGCCGACCTGCGAGGTGTACCTCGACGCGGTCCGCATCCCCGCCGACCGGATCATCGGCGCCCCCGGCGACGGCCTCCGGATCGCCTTCGGCACCCTGGACCGCACCCGCATCGACATCGCGGCGCAGGCCGTCGGCATCGCGCAGGGAGCCCTCGACTACGCCATCGTGTACGTCACGCAGCGCCATCAGTTCGGTCACCCGGTCGCGGACTTCCAGGGCATCCGGTTCATGGTCGCCGACATGGGCATCCGGCTGGAGGCCGCCCGGGCGCTCACCTACACCGCCGCGGCGCGTGTCGACGGAGACGGGGAGCAGCTGTCGTACTTCGGCGCGGCCGCGAAGTGCTTCGCCTCCGACACCGCGATGGCGGTGACCACCGACGCCGTCCAGCTCCTCGGCGGCTACGGCTACACCCGCGACTACCCCGTCGAGCGGATGATGCGCGACGCGAAGATCACCCAGATCTACGAGGGCACGAACCAGATCCAACGGCTCGTGGTCGCGCGCTCGCTGCTGCACGCGCCCCGGTGAAAGGGCCCGGACGCGAGCGGCGTCAGAGGTCGAGCACCAGCCGGGGCGTCCTGCACCGGCCGACGCAGATCATCATGGTGTCGTTGGCCGCCTGCTCCTCTGGCGACAGCAGGCTGTCGCGGTGGTCGGGGATCCCCTCGATCACCGGCGTCTCGCAGGTGCCGCAGATGCCCTCACGGCAGGAGTTGGGCGCCTCCAGTCCGTTGGCCTCCAGCGCCTCGAGCACCGACATGCCGGGCGGGACGGTGAACGTGGTGTCGGACCGCTTGAGCACCACCTCGAAGGCGATCTCCTCGCCGGGCTCTGGCTCGAGGCGCGGCTTCGGGGCGAACCTCTCGACGTGCAGCGTGCCCGCGGGCCACGCCCGGCAGCGCTCCTCCACCGCGGCCAGCAGCGGCTCGGGCCCGCAGCAGTAGACCAGGGTGTCGTCCTCCGGCTCGGCGAGCAACGCGTCCAGGTCGAGCAGCCCGAGCTCGTCCTGGGGCACCACCTCCACCCGGTCGCCGTACCGCTCGGTGAGGTCGTCGACGAACGCCATGCTGGAGCGGGTGCGGCCGCCGTAGAGCAGGCGCCACGGCGTGCCGGCATGGTCGGCGGCCTCGATCATCGGCAGCAGCGGAGTGATCCCGATGCCGCCGGCGACGAAGAGGTACGCCGTTGCCTGGTGCAGCGCGAAGTTGTTGCGCGGGCCGACCACGTCGACGATGTCGCCGGGTCGCAGCCGGGTGTGCACCGCCGCGGAGCCGCCGCGCCCCTCGACCTCGCGGAGGACCGCGATCCGCCAGCGGGTGCGCTCGGTCGGCGAGCCACACAGCGAGTACTGCCGGGTGATCACGCCGGGAAGGTGCAGGTCGAGGTGCGCGCCGGGCGACCAGCGGGGCAGCTCCCCGCCGTCCAGCGCCTCGAGCACCACCGAGAGCACGCCCTCGGCCTCCCACTCCATCCGGCGCACGCGCAGTCGCAGCTCTTGTTCGTCATGGGCCACGTGCATGGTCAGGCTCCTCCCCCAGGCGGATCGGTCCGAGGGCGGCTCACGACGCCACCTCGATGTCGGCGACGGTCAGCCGCACCAGGCCGGACCACGCCTCCCCGGCGGCGGCGTGGGCCGGGTGCGCGAGGAAGGCCGCGAGCTCCTCGGCAGAGCCGAAGTCGCCGGTGCCGGCGAAGTCGGCGGAGACCGGACGTCGGGACACGTCGCGACCGAAGACCCAGCCGTGGTCGCCGGGGATCGCGCGGGCCAGCTCCTGCTCCACCGCCACGGCGGCGCCGACGCGGGGGTCGTGGGCGTCGATGCCGTCGAGCAGGTGGAACAGCACGAGGTGTCGAATGGTCATCGCCGGCTCCCCTCGCGACTGCGCCGCACCAGGCCCGGTCCCTCGGCGCGCAGCGCGGCGATGTCGCAGACACCGAGCAGCTGCATCGCGCGGGTGAGCTCGCGGCGCAGCATCTCGATCGCGGCCGTCACGCCGGCCTGGCCAGCAGCGCCGAGTCCGTAGAGGTAGGGCCGCCCGATCAGCACCCCGTCGGCGCCGAGGGCGAGCGCCGCGGCGATGTCGGTGCCCCGCCGCACGCCGGAGTCGACGAAGACCTGCAGGCGATCGCCGGCGTGGTCGCGCACCTCCGGGAGGACGTCGATGGGCGCCGCCGCCTGGTCGAGCTGGCGACCGCCGTGGTTGGACAGCACCACGGCGTCGGCCCCGGCGTCGGCGGCGCGGACGACGTCGTCGGCCCGGACCAGGCCCTTGATCACCAGCGCCCCCGTCCAGCGCTCGCGCAGCCGAGCCACGTCGTCCCACGTGACCGAGGGGTCGAACTGGCGCGCGGCGAAGTCCATCACCGACTCCGAGGGCCCGGTGACCTCCGGCGGCAGGTTCGCGAACGTGATCGGCTCCCCCTGCAGCAGGCCCCAGCACCACGCCGGGTGACACGCCATGTCGAGCACGGTGCCCGGGGTGAGCGTCGGCGGCAGGGTGAACCCGTTGTGGGCGTCGCGCAGCCGCTGCCCGGTGACGGCGGTGTCCACAGTGAGCACGAGCGCGCGGTGCCCGGCCGCGGCGGCCCGGTCCACCAGGTCGTCGACGAGACTGCGGTCGCGCCACATGTACAGCTGGAACCACAGGTCGCCGCCGCCCGGGATCTCCTCGAGCGGCACGGTCGACATCGTCGTGACCGTGTAGGGCACCCCGGCCTCCCGAGCGGCGCGCGCGACCGCGCGCTCCCCCTCGGGGTGCATCATCCGGGTGTAGCCGGTGGGGCCCAGCGCGAGCGGCAACGCGCTGCGCGATCCGAGCAGCGTGGTGGTCAGATCGACCGACCCGACGTCGCGCAGTGCCGTGGGCAGCAGCTCCAGGCGCTGGTACGCCGCGCGGTTGCGACCCAGGCTCACCTCCGCGTCGGCGCCGCCCTCGACGTAGCCGCGGACCCCTCGGGGCCAGCGCCGGCAAGCCTCCCGACGCAGGTCCTCGATGTCGGCGCTGCGGGCCAACACTCGGTCGGCTCGGCGCAGCCGCGGCGAGCGGAACTGCAGCAGCTCACGGATCTCGGCGGCCCGCATCTCAGATGCCCCGTCCGGGGTTGAGGATCCCGTGCGGGTCCAGCGCGCTCTTGATCGAGCGCTGCACGCTGAGCGAGGTCTCGCCGAGCTCGAGACCGAGCCAGCGCTGCTTGAGCTGGCCCACGCCGTGCTCGCCGGTCAGCGTGCCGCCCAGCTCGAGGGCGGCCCGGAACACCTCGTCGGCGGCGGCCCACACCGCCGGCGGCACCTCGCCGTCGGGCAGCGGGTCGAAGACGAAGGTCGGGTGGACGTTGCCGTCGCCGGCGTGGGCGACGGTGAGGATGGTGACGTCGTGGCGTCGACCGGACTGCTCGATCCGCTCGAGGAGGTCGGGGAGCCGCGACCGCGGGACGCCGACGTCCTCGACGAGGCAGCGACCGAGCCGCTCGGCGGCGGGGTAGGCCAGGCGGCGGATGGCGAGCAGCTGGTCGGCCTCGGCACGGTCGGCGGAGACCGCGACCAGGTCGGCGCCGGCAGCGGTGAAGGCGGTCTCGATCGCGGCCGCCACCGCGGCGGCGTCGGCACCGTCGGCCTGGCCGAGCAGGAGGGCGGCGGCGCCGTCGTCGAGATCCATCTGCTTCCAGTCGTTGATCGCGGTCAGCGTGGCCCGGTCGATCAGCTCGAGCAGGGCAGGTCGCACCCCGGCGCGGACGAGCGCGGCCACCGCCTCCGCCGCCGCACGCAGGGTCGCGAAGCTGCCCACCACGGTGACCGGGTCGCCGGCGGGCCGGGGCCGCAGCCGGAGCGTGGCCCGGGTGACGATGCCGAGCGTCCCCTCCGAGCCGACGAACAGTCCGGTGAGGTCGTAGCCGGTGACGCCCTTGACGGTGCGGTGCCCAGTGGTGATCACGCGGCCGTCGGCCAGCACGACCTCCAGGGCGAGGACGGAGTCGCGGGTGACGCCGTACTTGACGCAGCGCAGCCCGCCGGCGTTGGTGGCCACGTTGCCGCCGATCGTGCAGATCTCCACGCTGCTCGGGTCGGGGGCGTACATCAGGCCGACCTCGGCCGCGGCCCGGTCGAGGTCGGCGGTGATCACCCCGGGCTCGACGACGGCGAGCTCGTCGTCGGTGGAGATCTCGTGGATCGTGCGCATCCGGGCGGTGCTGACGACCAGGCAGCCCGGGAGCGCTGCCGCGCCGCCGGCCAGGCCGGTGCCGGCGCCGCGGGGCACGACCGGCACGCGGTGGGTGTGCGCCCAGGCGAGGGCGGCCGACACGTCGGCGGTGCTGCCGGCCAGCAGGACGGCCGTCGGCTCGCCGGGGACCACCAGGTGCGCCTCGTCGCGGGAGTACGCCGCCATCACCGCGGGGTCGGTGATCAGCTTGCTCTCCGGCCCGAGCCGCTCCTGGAGCAGGGTGAGCGCGCTCATGGCACCCAGGCGATGCGGGTGTCGTCGACCGGCTCGAGCCGGGCCACGCCGATCGCCGCCGACCCGTGGTCGAGCGGCGCCACCGAGACGTCGTACGGGTCGTCGCCCTCGAGCACCATCGCGTCGAGCTCGCCGAGCCGGTGGCGACCCTCGACCAGCACGTGGCCCGAGCCGACGACGAGCACCAGCAGCTCGCGCTCCTCGCGGTGGATCCGCTCGGCGGCGTTCACCTCGAGCTGTTCCACCGCTCCGGTGACGTGGTCCGGATCGGTGCTCAAGGTGAGCTCGGAGCTCCGGTCGGCGGGGCGGGCCAGCGCGGTCCGCGCGACCACCGCGTCACGGTCCGGCGCGGGTGCGCCGGCGCCGTCGTCCAGCCGCAGGTGCCACTGCCACTGCTCGCGGCCGGCGGTGTCGGGCGAGGAGGCCAGCTCCAGGCCGGTCTCCCCCACCGGCCGGTGGGCGTTGGCACGGAGGAGCAGCCTCATCGGGCGCTGCTCTCCTCGGCGATCATCTTGCTCATGATCCGGCGGGCCTTGGCCACGCCGGCGTCCTGGGCGATCAGCACGTCGGGCAGGTTGCTCGGGCGGGTCGCCATCCGCTGCTGCTGCAGCTCCAGGGCGTCGGCGTCCTCGTCGAGCACCGCGCCGAGGCTCTTCTCCAACAGCTCGTTCAGGGACTCGTCGCCCACCGCGAAGTTGCGGCAGAAGCCGTAGAAGTACCACGCGGTGGTCTCGGTCTGCGGGGTGATCGCGTTGAGCACCTCGAGGAGGTGGCCGTCCTCGCGGCGCCCGCCCGGCTCGACCACGCCGGCGTGGATCGTGTGCAGCGACGGCATCTGGAACTCGGTGGTGTGCCAGCGGTCGACCTTGGTGAGGCCGGTGGCCTTCTCGAACAGCGGCGAGGGGTGGCACTGCGGCATGAACCGGTCGACGCTGACCTGGGTGCCGTCGACCTCGACGGTGACGCCGTTCTCGTAAACGGCCTCGTCGCCGATCGAGGAGGTGTGCAGGAACGCCTCGTGGGTCAGGTCGAGCAGGTTGTCGTGGATCAGGTCGGCACTGCACTCGAACAGCCGCAGGTGGGTGACCCGGTCCCACGCGGGGTCGGTCATCCAGTGGGTGTCGGGCACCGGCGTGTCCGCGGCCTTCTCGGGGTCGCCGACCCAGACCCACACCCACCGGTGCGCCTCGACTAGGGGGAACTTGTGCACCAGCGCGCGCTGCGGCACGCGGTCCTGCCCGGGGACCTTGACGCAGACGCCCTCGCAGTCGTACTCGAAGCCGTGGTAGCCGCACTGGATGTTGTCGCCGATGAGGCGGCCGGCCGACAGCGGGTAGGCGCGGTGGGCACACCGGTCGGCCAGGGCGACCGGGGTCCCGTCCTGCTTGCGGTAGAGGACGACGTCCTCCCCGAGGACGGTCCGCTTGAGGGGGTCGCGGGTGACCTCCTCGGACCAGGCGATCACGTACCACGCGTTGCGCACGAACATGGGAGCTCCTATCGGTTCGCCGCCGCCTCCACGGCGGGTCGGAATGGGGCGAGGGCCTCGCGCAGCAGCGCGACCCCGTCGGCGGTGGGGACGCTGATCCGCACGCAGCCGGGAAGCCCGAGCGCGGATCCGGGCCGCACGGAGATCCCGTGCGTCTCCAGGTGCGCCACGAACGCGGCCTCGTCGTCGACCTTCACCAGCACGAAGTTCGCCTGGGAGGGCACCGGCTCGAAGCCGGAGCGCGCGAGCAGCGAGGCGACCTCGTCGCGCGCCGCGCGGGTGTGACGGCGGACCGCATCGCGGTGGGCGTCGTCACGGGCTGCGGCCACGGCCGCCGCCTGGGCCAGGCTGCCCACGGTGAACGGCGCGCGCACCTTGCGCAGCACCGCGACCACCTCCGCGGGCGCGACCAGGTAGCCCACCCGCAGACCGGCGAGGCCGTGCACCTTGGAGAAGGTGCGCAGCACCGCGACCCGCCCGCCGGTCACCATCGGCACGGCGGTGAGACCGTCGGGGTCGTCGGCGAAGTCGACGTACGCCTCGTCCACCACGACCAGCCGGGCCGGCGACGCGGCGACGAACCGCTCGATGTCCTCCCGGGACCGCACGGTCCCGGTGGGGTTGTGCGGGTTGACGACGTAGGCGATGTCGGCCTCGACCCGTGCCATCGCGTCCAGGTCGTGCGCCCAGTCGCGCAGCGGCACCTTGACCAGCTCGGCGTTCACGACGTACGTGCTGATCTCGTCGATCCGGTACGCCGGGTCGGCGCAGACCGCACGACCGCCCTGGGCCAGATACGTCCACGCCAGCAGGTAGATCAGCTCGTCCGAGCCGTTGCCGACGAGGATCTGGTCGGGGTGCACGCCGTGGCGAGCGGCCAGCTCGCCCCGAAGTTCGTCGGCGAGCGGGTCGGGGTAGCGGTGCACGGAGTCCACCGCCCGGCCGATCGCCTCGACGACCAGCGGGCTCGCTCCGAGCGCCGACTCGTTGGAGGCCATCGAGCCGGTCGGGGTCAGGGCGTGCCGTCCCGGCCGGTAGGGGTCGATCCGGTCCAGCCAGGATCGAGGGGCGAGCGTCATGGGGTTGCCTTTCCGCCGAGGAGCTCGGTGGTCCGTGCCGCGGCCTCGACCACGGTCGCGGTGATCGCGTCACCGTCGACCTCGTCGTCGCGCAGGTAGCTCACGCCGATCGCGCCACAGCCTCCGTTGACGTCGAACACCGGGGCCGCGACGCAGCGGATGCCGCGCGCGGTCTCGCCGTCGTCGGTGCTGAAGCCGACCTCGCGCACCGCCGCCAGCTCGGCGCGCAGCTGTGCCAGGTCGTCCTCGCTCACCGGGCCGCCGTCGGCGGCGGCGACGTGCTGGGCCAGCCGGCCGGCGGGCACCCATGCCAGGCACGCCTTGCCCACCGCGGTCTGGCGGGCGGGCAGCCGCGCGCCGAGCGAGCTCGCCAGCTGTACGCCGAGCTGCGGCGGGTCCTCCTTGCACAGGTAGACCGCGTCGAGCCCGTCGAGCACGGCGTAGTGCGAGGTCATCTCGAGCTCTCGGGTGACCCCGACGAGCTGGGGGGCGACGACGTTCACCAGGTCGGCGTGCCGCACGTAGGCGGACCCGGTCTCGAACGCCTTGATCCCGATGCTGAACGCACCGCTGGCGTCCGCGGAGATGAACCGGCGCTCGGCGAGCGACCGCAGGATGCCGTGCGCGGTGCTCTTCGGGATCTCGAGCTGGTCGGAGATTCGGGCGAGCGTCAGCGGCTTCTCCGACGCGGCGAGCAGCTCGAGGATCACCAGCGCACGGATCACGGAGGTGCTCATCGGGCGCTCACAGGACCTTGCTCAAGAACGCCTGCGTGCGCGCCTCGCGCGGCGACCTGGTGACCGAGTCGGGGTCCCCGCACTCGACCACGCGACCCTGGTCCATGAACGCGATGGTGTCGGCGACCTCGCGGGCGAAGCCGATCTCGTGGGTGACCACGACCATCGTCATGCCCGAGCGGGCCAAATCCTTCATCACGTCGAGGACCTCCCCGACCAGCTCGGGGTCGAGGGCGGAGGTCGGCTCGTCGAAGAGCATCAGCCGCGGCTCCATCGCCAGCGCCCGGGCGATCGCCACCCGCTGCTGCTGGCCACCGGACATCTGCCCGGGGTAGGCGTGGGCGCGATGGCCCAGGCCGACCCGCTCCAGGAGCGCCATGCCGCGCTCGGTCGCCGCCTTCCGCGACATCCGGCGGACCTGGACCGGTCCCTCGATGACGTTGCCGAGCACCGTCATGTGCGGGAAGAGGTTGAAGTGCTGGAAGACCATGCCGATGTCGGCACGCTCCCGGCAGACGTCGCGCTCCTTGATCTCGTGCAGCTTGTTGCCGCGCCGGCGGTAGCCGACCAGGTTGCCGTTGACCGACAGCCGGCCCCCGTCGATCTTCTCCAGGTGGTTGATGCACCGCAGGAAGGTGGACTTGCCCGAGCCGGAGGGGCCGATGATGCACATCACCTCCCCGTCGTGGACCTCGAGGTCGATGCCGTGCAGGACCTGCGTCGTACCGAAGGACTTGCGCACCTGCTCGGCGTGGACGATGGCGGCGCTCATGCGGAGGCCCTCCT
>JBQCCW010000171.1:0-2103 GCA_051961835.1 Marmoricola sp.
CGGGCGCGCGTCGTAGGCGGTCTGCTCGCGCTCCGGGACGAGGTCGCGGAGGGGGGTCTGGTCCGGCGCTTCCCACGCGTCGTGCTCGCCACCGAAGTAGCCGAGCAGTCGCTGCGTCACCTCGACGGCCGCCGGTTCGTCGGCCACGAGCACGTCGACCACCCCGTTGGCTGCCTGGACCTCCATGGGGCCCACCTCGGCCGCCGCGAACTCGCCGAGCCCCCCGCCGGCGATCATCGCCGGCCCCGCCATCCCGAGGCTCGAGTCCGTCGTGGCGACGATGAGGTCCGAGCACCCGGCGAGCACGGCGTTGCCGGCGAAGCAGTTGCCCGCGACGACCGCGATCCGCGGGACGACCCCCGACAGGCGTGCCCACAGGGCGAACGACCCGACGTCGAGGGCCGACACGATCGGCAGGTCCGTGTCGCCGGGCCGGCCGCCGCCGCCGGCGGTGAAGAAGACCGTGGGGCGCCGGGTGCGTTCGATCAGGGCGATCAGGCGGTCGGACTTCTGGTGCCCGCGCATCCCCTGGGTGCCGGCCATCACCAGGTAGTCGTAGGAGAGCACCGCGCAGGGCCGACCGCCGATCGTGGCGGTGCCGCCGATCAGCCCGTCGGCCGGCGTACGGTCCAGGAGGTCGTCGACACTGCGGCGCGCCTCCTGGGCAGCGGTGATGAACCGGCCGTACTCGACGAACGAGCCCTCGTCGACGAGGTCGGCCACGTTCTCCCGAGCCGTTCGGCCGCCGGCGGCGTGACGCTTCGCGACCACGTCGGGTCGTGCGCCGTCCTGGGTGAGCGCCCGCCTGGCCAGCACCTCGAGCAGGTCGTCGCGGATGCTCACCCGGCCGCCTCGGCGAGCTCGGCTCCCATGAGCTCCATCAGCCGGGTCAAGCCCCTGAACGGGCGGACCATCACCGTGAAGCTCGTGCAGTGGCCCTGCTCGTCCCAGCCGATCATGTCGATCCCGTGCACGGTCGTCCCGGCGAGGTCGGCCCTGAACTCCAGCACGGCCGAGGACGGGTCGTACCACTCGTGCTCGTAGTGCAGCGTCGGACCGAGCACGACGAGGGCGGCGGACAGGTACGCCGTGGTCAGCTCCTTGCCGGCTTGCGGGGCGTGGACGGCGGGGGAGCGGAACACCACGTCGTCGGCGAGCCACGCGTCGAGACCTGCGGGGTCGCGGGAGTCGGCGATCACATGCCAGGCGGTCAACGGCGCGGGACGGGTCATGCACCGCAACCTAGTGGGATCATCGGCGCGTGACGATCATCGCCGCGGCTGACGGATCCGCCCTCGGCAACCCGGGACCGGCAGGCTGGGCCTGGTACGTCGACGACGGCTGCTGGGCCTGTGGCGGTTGGCCGCACGGCACCAACAACATGGGCGAGCTGATGGGCGTGCTCGACCTGCTGCAGCAGACGGCCCACCTCGACGAGGACCTCCTCGTCTACTGCGACAGCCTGTACGTCATCAACTCGGTGACGAAGTGGATGCCCGGCTGGAAGCGCAAGGGCTGGCGGAAGAAGGACGGCCAACCGGTCCTCAACGTGGAGCTGATGCAGCGCATCGACACGCTGATGCAGGGCCGCCGGGTGCGATTCGAGTGGGTCAAGGGGCACGCCGGGCATCCGCTCAACGAAGCGGCCGACCGCCTCGCGAACGCCGCCGCTGCGTCGTGGCGCGACGGAGCCCCGCCGGCGCCCGGCCCCGGCTTCCCAGGGTCGGCCCCGGTGGCAGCACCCGGACAGCGGCCCCTGGTCGAGGGCCCGGAGCCCGACCTGTTCTCCCTGCTCTGATGGCTAGGCGCGGCGGTACTCAGATGAGGGTGCGGTACGTCGAGCCGTCCGGGCCGGTCCAGAGGTAGTTGCCGTCGGGGAGGCGTCGGTAACGCCACGCCGTAGAGGGCTTGCACCTACGTCCGCGCAGCGACTTCGTCGGCGCGTTCTGGTGCCGTCTGCACAACGGCGCCAGATTCTCCGGTCGGGTCTGCCCGGGTGGGCCGCCCTCCTCGATCGGCAGATAGGGCTCGGTGTGATCGAGATCGCAGGACCTGGCGTCGCGGTCGCACCTCGGGAACACACAGTGCCGGTCCCGTTGGATG
>JBQCCW010000172.1:0-2327 GCA_051961835.1 Marmoricola sp.
CACGCCGACTGGGACTCCGCGCCGTTCGAGCCGACCGAGCGCGGCGACCGGCTCTACGGTCGCGGCGCCGCGGACGACAAGGCCGGCATCGCCGCGCACCTCGGTGCCCTGCGCGTGCACGGCGACGACCTGCCGGTCAACGTCACCATGTTCATCGAGGGCGAGGAGGAGGTCGGCTCAGAGACACTGCCGGCGCTGCTCGCGGCCCACCAGGACCGGCTCGAGGCCGACGTCATCGTGATCGCCGACTCCGGCAACTGGGACATCGGCGTCCCCGCGCTGACCACCAGCCTGCGCGGCCTGGTGCGCCTCGACGTCGAGGTCCGCACGCTCACCCACGCCGTGCACTCCGGCATGTGGGGCGGCCTGGTCCCCGACGCCGTGATGACCCTGGCGCGGGTGGTCGCGAGCCTGCACGACGACGAGGGCAACGTTGCGGTCGCCGGCCTGCACAGCGGCCCGGCCGCCGAGGTCGACTACCCCGAGGAGCGGCTGCGCGCCGAGTCCGGCGCCGCCCCCGGCATCGAGTGGATCGGCAGCGGATCGAGCGTCGAGCGGCTGTGGACCAAGCCCGCCCTGAGCATCACCGGCCTCGACGCCCCCAAGGTCGCCGGCGCCAGCAACACGCTCGTGCCCGCCGCCCGCGCCCGCATCTCGATGCGCATCGCTCCCGGCGACACCACCGAGAACGCGCTCGCCTGCTTGGTCCGCCACCTCGAGTCGCACGTCCCGTGGGGCGCCACGCTCACCCACACCGTCGTCGACACCGGCGAGGCGACGCAGATCGAGGCGACCGGCCCGGCGTACGACGCGGCGCGCTCGGCCTTCACCGAGGCCTGGGACGGCACCGCCCCGGTCGACATGGGCGTCGGCGGGTCGATCCCGTTCATCGCCGAGTTCCTCGAGGCGTTCCCGAAGGCCAGCGTGCTGGTGACCGGCGTCGAGGACCCCGACACCCGCGCCCACGGCGCCAACGAGGGCCTGCACCTCGCGGAGTTCGAGCGGGTGGTCCTCGCCGAGGCGCTGCTGCTGCGCAACCTGGGCTGACGCGGTACGGCGGGCAGCCGCCCGCCCGTCAGCCGACGGGCAGCCGGACCCGGAACGTGCTGCCCACCCCGAGGTCGGAGGCGATCTCCAGGCGGCCGCGGTGGCGGGCCACGATGCGGCTCACGATCGCCAGGCCGAGCCCGGTGCCCGGCTGCGCGACGGCCTCGGGGTTGGACGAGCGGAAGAACTCCTGACCGAGCTTCGGCAGGTCGGCGGTGGCGATGCCGATGCCCTCGTCGGCGACGGTGAGGACCGCCTCGCCGCCACCGGCGCCGTCGCCGCCGGGGCCCCGGCCGTCGCTCCGCTCGAGCGAGATCGTGACCCGGCCCCCGGAGGGGGTGTACTTCACGGCGTTGCTGACGAGGTTGGCGCACACCCGGTCGAGCTCGAACGCGTCGCCGAGCGCCATCACCGGCTCACCCGGCACCTCGACCCGCACGTCGAGCCGCTTCTGGTCGGCGGCCACCCGGGTCAGGTCGACCACGTCGTCGACGACCTTGCGCAGGTCGACCGGGACGGCGATGACGGGGTTGGCGGCGTCGCCGACCTTGGAGAGCAGCAGCAGGTCCTCGATGACCCGGACCATCCGCTGCGCACCGCGCTCCATGGCGCCGATGGAGGTGCGGGTGGTGCCGGTCAGGTCGGGGGCGGAGTCGAGCATCTCGAGGTGGCCCATCACCGAGGTGAGGGGGTTCTTGAGCTCGTGCGCGACCGTGGCGATCAGCTGCCCCTTGTAGCGGTCGAGCTCCTGCAGCTCCTCGACCAGCTGGTGCTCGCGCTCGAAGGTGCGGGCGTTGAGGATCGCGCGGCCGAGGTCGTGGCCGATGTCGAGGGCCGTGGCGGCCTCCGCGTCGGTCCAGTCGGGCCCCCCGGTCAGCCGGGTCAGCACCAGGTTGCCGAGGCACTCCGGGCCGGCCCCCAGCGGGGTGAACAGCAGGGACCCGACGCCGATGGTCCGCAGGAACTCGAAGATGTTCTCGGCGGCCTGGTCGTCGATGGTCGGGCCGAACGCGCGGCCCGGCGCCACGATCACCGACGTCTGCTGCTCCCACGCCCGGCGGGCGGCGACCTCGGCGATCGCGACGAGCTCGGGCGTCAGCGTCACCTGGCGGCCGTCGGCGGCGTGGATGGTGCCCTGGCCCTCGTTGTCGAACGTCTGCAGCCACGTCCCGGCCGCCCGGAAGCCCTCGAGCAGGGCCTCGCGCGACTCCTCGAGGATCCGGTCCAGCGACAGGTGCGAGCTCGCGCGGCGGACGATCCGGCGCGCGGCCTCCGCCATC
>JBQCCW010000173.1:0-2103 GCA_051961835.1 Marmoricola sp.
CCTCCTGGTGACGCGCTTCGCGAACACCTTCCTCGAGCCGCTGTGGAGCTCCCACTGGGTCGACCACGTGCAGATCACCGTGGCCGAGACCGTGGGAGTCGGCGGCCGCGGCGACTACTACGACCACGCCGGCGCGCTGCGCGACATGGTCCAGAACCACCTGCTCCAGCTGCTCTGCCTGGTCGCGATGGAGCCTCCCACCTACGTCGGCCGGGAGACCGTGCGCGACGAGAAGCTCAAGGTCCTCCAGGCGCTCAAGCCGCTGACGCCCGACGACGTCGACCGCGACACCGTGCGGGGCCAGTACGCCGAGGGGCTGGCCGACGGGCGGATGGTGCCGTCCTACGGCGAGGACCTCGGCCGCGACGGGTCCGCGACCGAGACGTTCGTGGCGCTGCGCACCGAGGTCCAGAACTGGCGCTGGGCGGGCGTGCCGTTCTACCTCCGCACGGGCAAGCGCATGGACCGGCGCGCGTCGGAGATCGTCGTCGAGTTCAAGCGGCCGCCGCACCCGATGTTCCCCGGCGCCGAGGGCGTGACCACGCCCAACCGGCTGCACATCCAGGTCCAGCCCGACGAGGGCATGCGGCTGCACCTGACCGCGAAGGAGCCCGGCCCCGGCGGCATCCGGCTGCGCCCGGTCTCCCTGGACCTCAGCTACGCCGCCGCGTTCGAGCAGCGGCTGCCCGACGCCTACGAGCGGCTGCTGATGGACGTGATCCGGGGCAACGCGACGCTGTTCATGCGGCGCGACGAGGTCGAGGCCGCCTGGACGTGGGCCGAGCCGATCCTGCGTCGGTGGGAGTCCACCTCGGCGCGACCCAAGCGCTACCCGGCCGGCACCGCCGGCCCGACCGCTGCCGCGACGCTCCTCGAGCGCGACGGCCGAGCCTGGCAGGAGCCCGACCAGTGACCGACGCCTTCTCCCGCCCGTCCGACCCGCCCCCCGCTCCGGTGGCCCCGGCCGGCGGCCTGCACCCGGTCGTCGACGCGGTCACCCGCCGGGTGACCAAGCGCAGCGCCGCCGGGCGACTCGAGTACCTCCAGCGCATCCGTGCCGCCGCCGCGGACGGCCCCGCGCGCGGCCGGCTGGCCTGCGCCAACCTCGCCCACGGCTTCGCGGCGGCCGAGCCGGCGGACAAGCAGGTGCTGCGCGGCCGCACGAAGCCGAACGTCGCCCTCGTGTCGGCGTACAACGACATGCTCTCGGCCCACCAGCCCTACCGCGACTACCCGGATGTCCTGAAGCAGGCGGTCGTCCGCGCCGGGGGCATCGCGCAGTTCGCCGGCGGTGTGCCGGCGATGTGCGACGGCATCACGCAGGGTCGCGACGGCATGCAGCTGTCGCTCTACAGCCGCGACGTCATCGCGATGGCCACGGCGATCGCCCTCTCGCACGACATGTTCGACGGCGCGCTGATGCTCGGCGTCTGCGACAAGATCGTGCCGGGCCTGCTGATCGGCGCCCTGTCGTTCGGCCACCTGCCGACGGTGTTCGTGCCGGCCGGGCCGATGGCGTCGGGTCTCCCGAACGGCGAGAAGGCCAGGGTCCGGCAGCTGTACGCCGAGGGCAAGGTCGGCCGCGACGAGCTGCTCGAGGCCGAGGCGGCGTCGTACCACTCCGCCGGCACCTGCACGTTCTACGGCACCGCGAACTCCAACCAGATGCTGATGGAGGTCATGGGCCTGCACCTGCCCGGCGCGAGCTTCGTGAACCCCGGCACGCCGCTGCGAGAGGCGCTCACCGCCGCCGCGGGGGCGCGGGTGACCGAGCTGACCGCGCTCGGCGAGCAGTTCACGCCGGTCGGCGAGGTGCTCGACGAGAAGGCGGTCGTGAACGGGTGCGTGGCGCTGCTGGCCACCGGCGGGTCGACCAACCACACGCTGCACCTGCCGGCGAGGGCGGCCGCGGCCGGCATCCAGCTCGACTGGGCGGACTTCGCCGACCTGTCCGCGGTCGTGCCGCTGCTCACCCGGGTCTACCCCAACGGCAAGGCGGACGTGAACCACTTCCACGCCGCCGGCGGGCTCGCGTTCGTGGTGCGCACGCTGCTCGAGGCGGGGCTGCTGCACGAGGACGTGCGCACGGTGGCCGGGCCGGGG
>JBQCCW010000174.1:0-8793 GCA_051961835.1 Marmoricola sp.
GGCGCGGGCACCGCAGACCCATGGGGACTCCGGCGTCATCGTCAAGGACGTCTCCGACGTGCTGGTGAAACTCGCCCGCTGCTGCACGCCCGTGCCCGGCGACGCGATCCTGGGGTTCGTGACCCGCGGTGCGGGCATCTCGGTGCACCGCGACGACTGCACGAACGCCGCCGCCCTCAAGGCGCAGCCCGAGCGGCTCGTGGACGTCGAGTGGGCACCCACCGCCCAGTCGACCTTCCTGGTGCAGATCATGGTCGAGGCCCTCGACCGGGCGCGGCTGCTCTCCGACGTGACGCTGGCCCTGTCCGACCAGCACGTGAACATCCTGTCGGCCTCGCTGAGCACCGGCCGCGACCGGGTGGCCAAGAGCCGCTTCACCTTCGAGATGGCCGACCCCAAGCACCTCGGCGTCGTCCTCAAGGCCGTCCGCGCCGTCGACGGCGTCTTCGACGCCTACCGCGTCACGCAGTAGCGCCTGACGACGGCACGGCGGCTATCCGGAGAACTCGGCGGCCGTCTGCTCGGCCATCGCGAGGAACGAGCGGCGCGAGGCGAGGTCCGCCTCGAGCCGGCGTACTCCCGCCTCGTCGCCCCGGGCCCGGGCGGTCTCCAGGTCCGCCTCGGCCTTGGCAATGGCGTCGCGCAGCTTGGTCACCATGTCGTCGGCACGCGCGGACTTCTCGGGGTCGCTGCGGCGCCACTGGTCCTCCTCGACGCCGCGGATCGCCTGCTCGACCTTGCGCATCCGCCCCTCGAGCGTCTTCACCTGGTCGCGCGGCACCTTGCCCGTGGCGTCCCACCGCTCCGCGATCGAGCGGAACGCACGCTTGGCGGCGTCCAGCTCCGCGCCGCCAACCCTGATCTTGGGCAGCAGCGCCTCGGCCTCCTCGATCAGGCCCCGCTTGACCTCGGCGTTCGCCGCGAACTCCTTGTCGGTCTCGGCGTTGGCGGCGTCGCGGGCGGCGAAGAACCGGTCCTGGGCACCGCGGAACCGCTGCCACAGGTCCTCCTCGACGGCGCGGGGCGCGGGGCCGGCGGCCTTCCAGTCCTGCATCAGCGAGCGGTAGCGCAGCGTCGTCGGTCCCCAGTCGGTGGAGTCGGCGAGGCCCTCCGCCTCGCGGACCAGCCGCTCCTTGACCTGCTGCGCGCCGGCGCGGCGCGCGTCCATCTCCGCGAAGTGCGCCTTGCGTGCCTTCGTGTACGCCGTCCTGGCGGCGCTGAAGCGGTGCCAGAGGCCGTCGTCGACGGACCGCTCGAGCCGGGGGAGCGCCTTCCACTCCTCCAGCAGCTCGCGCAGCCGGTTGGCGCCGTTGCGCCAGTCCTGCTTCTCCGCGATCCCCTCGGCCGCGGCGACGAGCTCCTCCTTGCGGCGCTTCGCGTGCTCCAGGCGGCGGGCGCGCTCGGCGCGGCGCTTCTCCCGCTGCGCGGCGATGACGGGACGCAGCGCCTCCAGGCGGCCGAGGAGCCCCGCGATGTCGCCGACGAGGTTCGGCGTGGCCAGCTGCTCGGCGAGCTGGTCGACGGCCGCCGTCGCCTCGTCGGGCGCGAGCTTGCGGCCTCGCGTGCGCTGCTCGAGCAGCTGCACCTCGAAGGCCACCTGCTCGTAGCGGCGCGTGTAGAACGCGAGCGCCTCCTCGGCGGTGCCCTCGGGGTACTGCCCCACGGGGTGCTCGGTGTCGCCGACGCGGACGTAGACGGTGCCGTCCTCGTCGACCCGGCCGAACGACTCCGGGGGAGGACCGGCCGGGCTCGGCGCTGCAGGCGGCGCCGGCGCAGCGGCAGGTGCGGTCGGTGCGACGGCGGCCGGCGTGGGCACGGGTGTCGGCACCGGCGCGGGCTTCGGGGTGGGCTCCTCTGCGGCGGCCTGCGTTTGCTCCTCCGAGGGTGCCTCGGCGGCGGTCTCCGAGGGGGCCTTCCCGGCGGTCTCGGCGGGGGCCTCCGTGGGCCCGTCGATCTGGGCCTGGTCCTCGACCCGGTCCTGGTCCTGGGCAGTCACTGATCCCCCGTGTGGTCGCTCCCGACGCAGCTCGTGACGCTGGCGACGGCACTTGGACGTCCATCGTACGCATGGGCGAGGGGCCACGGCGCTCCGAGTAGGCTGGCCCGGGCGCCGGATGCGACGGCCCGACGACCGACGCGGCCGTCGCGAAGCGCCCTCCTTCGTCCGTCCCTCGAGCTCAGGAGATCGCGCAGCGTGCTGATCGCCGGCTTCCCCGCAGGCCCCTGGGGCACCAACTGCTACGTGGTCGCGACCGGCCCCGGCGCCGAGTGCCTCGTGATCGATCCCGGCAAGGACGCCGCCGACGGTGTCGCCCAGGTGGTGCGCGAGCACCGCCTCAAGCCGGTGGCGGTACTCCTCACCCACGGCCACATCGACCACATGTGGTCGGTGACCCCGGTGGCCGGCGCCTACGACGCCACCGCGTGGATCCACCCTCGGGACCGGCACCTGCTCAGCGACCCGCTCGCCGGCATGTCGGCGGAGTCTGCAGGGATGCTGCTGGGGGGGCAGTACTCCTTCACCGAGCCCGACGACGTCAAGGAGCTCGGCGACGGCCAGGAGCTGGAGGTCGCCGGACTCACCCTCGCCGTCGACCACACTCCGGGCCACACCGAGGGCTCGGTCACCTTCCGCACGCCGTACCCGGTGGCGGCCGAGGTGTCGCAGGTGATGTTCTCCGGTGACCTGCTCTTCGCCGGCTCCATCGGCCGCACCGACCTCCCCGGAGGCGACCACCCGACGATGCTGCGCACCCTGCGCGACAAGGTGCTGCCGCTGCCCGACGACATCGCCGTCCTGCCCGGGCACGGCGAGCAGACCAGCATCGGCCAGGAGCGCGCCACGAACCCGTTCCTCCTCGACCTCCTCGACGGTCCGGACGCGTCCCCGCGCGGCGGCGTCACCCGGGGGCTGTGAGCCATGGCCGCCAAGCCGACCCCGCTCAGCGGGTTCCCCGAGCTGCTCCCGGCCGAGCGGCAGGTCGAGCAACAGGTCATCGACATCCTGCGCCGCACCTTCGAGCTGCACGGGTTCGCCGGCATCGAGACGCGAGCGGTCGAGCCGGTCGACCAGCTGCTGCGCAAGGGCGACACCTCCAAGGAGGTCTACCTCCTGCGGCGCCTGCACGAGGAGTCCGTCGAGGGCCACAGCGGCATCGGCCTGCACTTCGACCTCACCGTGCCGTTCGCCCGCTACGTCCTGGAGAACGCCGGCAGGCTGGAGTTCCCGTTCCGCCGCTACCAGATCCAGAAGGTCTGGCGCGGCGAGCGGCCCCAGGAGGGCCGGTTCCGGGAGTTCACCCAGGCCGACATCGACATCGTGGGCCGTGACGTCCTGCCGTTCCACCACGACGTCGAGGTGGCCCGCGTCATGGTCGACGCCCTGCGCCGGCTCGACTTCCTCCCGGGCTTCCGGCTCCAGGTCAACAACCGCAAGCTGATCCAGGGCTTCTACGCCGGCCTCGGCGTCACCGACACCGACGAGGTGATGCGCCTGGTCGACAAGCTCGACAAGCTGCCGGCCGACGTGGTGCGCCAGCTGCTGCGCGACGAGGCCGGTCTGGACGACGCGACCGCCGGCCAGGCCCTCGCGCTGGCCACGATCACCGCGACCGACGCATCCTTCGTCGCCCGGGTGCGCGACCTCGGCGTCGAGCACCCGCTGCTCGACGAGGGCCTCGACGAGCTCGCCCGGCTGGTGGAGGCATGCGCCGACCTCGTCGACGAGCGCGTCCGGGTCGAAGCCGACCTCTCGATCGCGCGGGGCCTCGACTACTACACCGGCACGGTCTTCGAGACCCGCCTGGACGGCTACGAGTCGCTCGGCTCGATCTGCTCCGGCGGCCGGTACGACGCTCTCGCCAGCGACGGCCGCGCCACCTACCCGGGCGTCGGCATCTCGCTCGGGGTGAGCCGCGTGGTCGTGCCGCTGGTCGCGCGCACCGGCCTGCGCGCGGACCGCTCGGTGCCCAGCGCCGTGCTCGTCGCCGTCGCCTCCGAGGAGTCCCGGCCCGACAGCGAGGCGGTCGCCGCCGCCCTGCGCGGGCACGGCATCCCGTGCGAGGTGGCCGCCAGCGCGGCCAAGTTCGGCAAGCAGATCCGGTACGCCGAGCGGCGCGGCATCCCCTGGGTGTGGTTCCCCGGGGACCCCCACGAGGTCAAGGACATCCGCACCGGTAACCAGGTGCAGGCCGACCCGGCGACGTGGCAGCCTCCGCAGGAGGACCTCCGGCCCACCCTCACGACCCCCACGACAGAGGAGCAACTCCCGTGATCCGCACCCACGACGCCGGCACCCTGCGTGCCGACCACGTCGGACAGACCGTCACCCTCGCCGGCTGGGTGGCGCGGCGGCGCGATCACGGGGGCGTCGCCTTCATCGACCTGCGCGACGCCAGCGGCGTGGCGCAGGTGGTCATCCGCGACGAGGCCATCGCGCACGGGCTGCGCAACGAGTACGTCATCGCGGTCACCGGCGAGGTCGCCCGGCGGCCCGAGGGCAACGCCAACGAGGCGATCCCCACCGGCGAGATCGAGGTGATCGCCGAGCAGGTCCGCGTGCTCAACGAGGCCGCGCCGCTGCCGTTCCCGATCGACGCGCACGTCGAAGTAGGCGAGGAGGCGAGGCTGCGGCACCGCTACCTCGACCTGCGCCGCCCGGGGCCGGCGCACGCGATCCGCCTGCGCAGCAAGGTCAACAAGGCCGCCCGCGACGTGCTCGACGCCCACGGCTTCGTGGAGATCGAGACGCCGACCCTGACCCGGTCCACCCCCGAGGGAGCCCGCGACTTCCTCGTGCCGGCGCGCCTGCGCCCGGGGAGCTGGTACGCGCTGCCGCAGAGCCCCCAGCTGTTCAAGCAGCTGCTCATGGTCGCCGGCATGGAGCGCTACTTCCAGATCGCCCGCTGCTATCGCGACGAGGACTTCCGCGCCGACCGGCAGCCGGAGTTCACCCAGCTGGACATCGAGATGAGCTTCGTCGACCAGGACGACGTGATCGCGCTGGCCGAGGAGGTACTGGCCGCGCTGTGGGGCCTGATCGGCTACGAGGTCACCACGCCGATCCCGCGGATGACCTACGCCGAGGCGATGGCGCGCTACGGCTCGGACAAGCCCGACCTGCGGATGGGCCAGGAGCTGGTCGACTGCACCCACTTCTTCCGCGACACGCCGTTCCGGGTGTTCCAGGCGCCCTACGTCGGCGCCGTGGTGATGCCCGGCGGCGCGAACCAGCCCCGCAAGCAGCTCGACGCCTGGCAGGAGTGGGCCAAGCAGCGCGGCGCCAAGGGGCTGGCCTACCTGCTGATCAAGGACGACGGAGACATCACCGGCCCGGTCGCCAAGAACATCTCCGACGCCGAGCGGGAGGGCATCGCGGCCCACGTCGGGGCCCAGCCCGGCGACTGCGTCTTCTTCGCGGCCGGACCGGTCAAGGCGAGCCGGTCGCTGCTCGGTGCGGTCCGGCTCGAGGTGGGCCGGCGCTGCGGGCTGATCGACGAGGACGCGTGGAGCTTCCTCTGGGTCGTCGACGCGCCGCTGTTCGAGCCGGCCGACGAAGCCACCGCCGCGGGCGACGTGGCGCTCGGCGAGGGCGTCTGGACCGCCGTGCACCACGCCTTCACCAGTCCCCAGGACCTCGACTCCTTCGACAAGGAGCCGGGCGAGGCGCTGGCGTGGGCCTACGACATCGTCTGCAACGGCAACGAGATCGGCGGCGGCTCGATCCGTATCCATCGCCGTGACATCCAGGAGCGGGTCTTCGCGGTGATGGGGATCGGCGAGGAGGAGGCCCAGGAGAAGTTCGGGTTCCTGCTCGACGCCTTCGCCTTCGGCGCGCCGCCGCATGGCGGCATCGCCTTCGGCTGGGACCGCATCGTCGCGCTGCTCTCGGGCGCGGAGTCGATCCGCGACGTGATCGCCTTCCCCAAGAGCGGCGGGGGCTACGACCCCCTCACCGCGGCGCCGGCGCCGATCACGGCCGAGCAGCGCAAGGAAGCCGGTGTGGACGCCGTTCCCGCGGAGGACGTCCCGCTCGAGGACTGATTTCCCGGACACCGTCACGGCGGCCTGCCGCCGGGCGTCGTGTCCGGATCGTTACCGCCCGGTGATCGTTCGTGTGGTCCAGGTCGCCTAGAGTCGCACCGGCACGCGGGGCGACGATCTCGCCCCAGGGCCGGAGACGTACGTACGTCAGACCGACTTCACATCCGACGAGGTGACCATGACAGTTCCGGAGTCCCAGCTCGAGCGTGAGGACATCACGCCGGCAGTGACGCCGGTGGCGGACAAGGCGGTCGTGGGACTCTCCCCGACAAAGCTCGCGATCCGCCGGTACCGCCGCGACAAGCTCTCGATGGTCTCGTTCATCGTGGTGATGTTCTACGTGCTCGCCGCGATCGCCGCGCCGATCCTGGTGAAGACCGGCGTGCTCGACCCGTACACGCTGCACCAGAACATGCTCGACGCGAACACGGTCCCCAAGGGCGCGTTCAGCGGCGCGACCTGGCACCACCCGCTCGGGCTCGAGCCGGGCACGGGCCGCGACGCCCTGTCGCGGCTCTGGTACGGCATCACGTTCTCGCTGTTGATCGCGCTCTCGGCGACGACGGTGGCGCTGGTGATCGGCACCGTCCTCGGCATCATCTCCGGGTTCAGTGGCGGATGGACCGACTCGGTCATCGGCCGCCTCATCGACCTGACGCTGTCGTTCCCCCAGACGCTGATGCTGCTGGCGCTCTCGGCCACGGGCGTCGCCCTGTTCGCCAGCTTCCTCCCGGGCAACCAGTCCGACGCGTTGCCGAACGCCGTCTACGAGGTGCTCGTCCTCGGACTGTTCGGATGGCCACCGGTCGCGCGTCTGGTGCGAGGCCAGGTGCTCACCGTGCGCGAACGCGAGTTCATGGAGGCGGCGCGCCTCCTGGGCGCCTCCCGCGGCCGGCTCTACTTCAAGGAGATCCTGCCGAACATCTGGGCGCCGGTGCTGGTGTCCTTCACGCTGACGATGCCGGCCTACGTCTCCGCGGAGGCGGCGCTGAGCTACCTCGGCGTCGGCATCCACCAGCCCACCCCGACGCTGGGCAACGTGCTCACCGACTCGAGCAACTACGCCGTGGCGGACTTCGCGTACTTCATGTGGCCGGCGTTGCTCATCGCGATCATCGTCGTCAGCTTCAACCTTCTCGGGGACGGTCTGCGCGACGCCCTCGACCCGAAGGGTGACCGGTGAGCCTCAGCACCGCCGGTTCCCCCACCTGAGTTTCGGCAGCACAAGAGCTGCCGGAGGTGCCGCCGCTCGTCGGCGCGACACACTGATGAGGAGAGGTAATGGCTAGCTATCGCAAGAAGGCGCTCGCAGTTGCGGCTGCGGCGTCCATGTCGGTCGCTCTCGCCGCCTGCGGAGGCAACAGCTCCAGCAGCAACGGCAACAGCGGCAACGGCGGCAACAGCGGCAACGGCACCCAGGCCGGGAGCGCCGGTGGCACGCTGACCTACTACATCCGGTCCGCCCTCGAGCACACCGACCCCCAGCGCACCTACGTCGGTCGCGACATCTCCAACTGGACCCGGACCGTCTACCGCCAGCTGGTCGCGTTCCCGGTCTCCACCGACCCGGCCGTGGCCAACAAGCCGGTCCCCGACCTGGCCACCGACACCGGCACCCCGTCGGACAACGCCAAGACCTGGAAGTTCACGGTCAAGGACGGCGTGAAGTGGCAGGACGGCTCGCCGATCACCTGTGAGGACTTCAAGTACGGCGCGTCGCGCACGTTCGCGACCGACGTCATCACCGGTGGCCCGAACTACATCCTGACCTACCTCGACGTGCCCACCGACCCCAAGACCGGTCTGCCGGCCTACAAGGGTCCGTACACGACGAAGAACAACGACGTCGCGGCCTTCAACAAGGCGATCACCTGCGACGGCAACACCATCACCTACCACTTCAAGAAGCCGTGGCCGGACTTCCCGCTCGCGGTGGCGGCGCTCCACATGATGGACCCGTACAAGAAGTCGATGGACCAGGGCGACAAGTCCAACTACCAGATCTTCTCCAACGGTCCCTACAAGCTCGAGGGCAGCTGGGACAAGGAGAAGGGCGGCACGCTGGTCCGCAACACCAACTACGACGCGAAGACCGACAACCCGGAGATCCGCAAGGCCCTGCCGGACAAGATCATCTTCGACATCGGCAAGACCAGCGAGACGATCACGCAGCTGCTCATCTCCGACAGCGGCCCGGCCAAGACGGGCGCCACCGGGCAGAGCATTCCGCCGACCTTCTACAGCCAGATCACCGGCAACGTCGCCAACCGCGCCGTCAACGTGAAGTCGCCGTTCGTGGACTACCTGGTGCCGAACTTCAAGACGATGACCAACCCGAAGGTGCGCCAGGCGCTCGCCATGGCGACCGACGCCCAGGGCTGGATCACCGCCGGCGGTGGCGAGAAGGCCTACAGCCCGGCGAAGTCGATCGTGAACCCGGCCGTGAACGGCTACCAGCCGAACCCGGCGTTCAAGGACATCCCGGCCGCCGGTGACCCGGCCGCAGCGAAGAAGATGCTGCAGTCGGCCGGCGTGAAGATGCCGTACCCGATCACCTTCACCTACCCCGCCAGCGACACCATGAACAAGCAGGCGTCGGCGCTGAAGCAGACCTGGGACCAGGCCGGCTTCAACACCACCCTCGACGGCGTGGCTGACCAGAACACCTACTACACCGACATCCAGAAGGCCGACCAGAAGGCCGACATCATCTGGGCCGGTTGGGGTGCTGACTGGCCGTCGGCGATCACC
>JBQCCW010000175.1:0-9395 GCA_051961835.1 Marmoricola sp.
CGGCGCCGACGGCTACGCAGCGCTGCGCAACCGGTCACCGGTCGCGGCCGACGAGCGCGGCCTACCGACGTGGCGGTTCGACCGGTTGCTCGACCGTTACGGGTCTCTCGTCGACGAGGTCGTTGCACCCGCGCTCCGTGAGCCCTCGCTCATCGAGCCAGTCCCTGGCGCGCCGTCCTACCTGCTCGCCGAGGTGCGCTATGCGGCAACGCACGAAGGGGCCCTCCACCTCGACGACATCCTGACCCGCCGGACGCGGATCTCGATCGAGACGGCACATCGAGGCGTCGACTCTGCAGAAGCGGTCGCGCGAACCGTGGCGCCAGTCCTCGGGTGGGACGAGGCAACGATCCAACGGGAGGTCCAGACCTATGAGGCGCGCGTCACTTCGGAGCGCGCCTCACAGGAGCACAGCGAGGATGCAGCGGCCGACGCCGCTCGTACCCTCGCGCCGGAGAACCGCCGCACTCGCGGCACCGCTTCCTTGACCTGACGGCTGAGCGGCGTGCCCCTTCGCTTGGCGCAGATTGGCCACGGCAACTGAGGATTGGTGCCCACCCGAGGGCGCACCGGCGCGGAGCAACCGGCGGCAACCGGACCTAACGGGGCTTGTTTAGCTCAGATGTACAAACGCGTCGGCCGGCGGCGGCTTCGCGGCGGCTCTCCTCTGGTTCAAGCCCCTGGGGCACGAGCAAACGAACAGAACCACGGGGCAACCTGCGGTTCTGTCATCTCCGGGTTTGCTTCCCCAATGGGCAAGGACCCGACGTCGGCACCCTGCGCGTTGGACGACCGCGGTGCTGCGGGCGCGAACCCAGCGGCAATCCAGCGGTTTGCGATCGAGAATCCCCCGATCCGCAGTCAGACCCTCCGAGAATCGGACGTACCATCGGAGGACCACTCATCGCCGTTGAGCGGCATCGTCCGAGGTCAGAAGCGGTTTGCCGATGGTTTCCGAGAATCTCCGAAGTCGGGGAGGGCCGAGGGGCCACAGCAGGGGGTCAGGGGTTCGACCTCAGCTCCACGTGAGAGCCGCCTGCGGGCGGCTCTTTCGCTTTTCGGTGGGCGGGTAGCGGCTCTGCTGGATGGGCATGCAGAGGGTCAGGGTTCGACCTCAGCTCCACGTGAGAGCCGCCTGCGGGCGGCTCTTTCGCGTTCTTCGCCTCGCCTCGTCGGCGAGGACGTCCGCCGGCGTGTCGGCTCCTCGTATGGCGACCCTCCGTCGGACATAATCTGGAGGTGACGTCAGCCGAGGGCGCCGCCGCTCCCGGCGCGGCCGTGCGGGCCCGGGTGCGGATGGTGGCGCGGCCCGCGAGCGTGCCGGCCGTCCGACGCTTCGTCGACCAGGCTCTCTGCGACGGAGGATGGGCTGCGCTCGTGCCGGACGTCCAGCTGGCGGCGACCGAGCTGGCGACCAACGCCATGCTGCACAGCGGCACCGACTACTTCGAGGTCGAGCTGCGCAGCGATGCTGCCGGGGTCCGCCTGGAGGTGCTCGACCGTGGGGCGACCCGCGCCGGGGCGATCGCCGCGCGCGGCCGAGCGGCCGCGGCCTCCGGCGACGTGCACCAGGCCGCCATGGGAGGCCGCGGGCTGTTCATCGTCTCCGCGCTCGCGACGTCGTGGGGACTCGACGACCTGCCCGCCGGCACCCGGATCTGGGCCTACTTCCTGGTGGGCGGCAACGGGGAGGAGCCCAGCGACCCGCAACTCGGGGAGGCTCGCCTTCCGGTGGAGACGAAGGACGTGTGCATCATCGAGCTGCGCGGCTGTCCACCTCAGTTGCTGCTCGACCACGACACGAACCTCGCCGACATCGCAAGCGAGCTGCGGCTCTACGGCTTCAGCCACCGCGACACCGCCTCGGTCGCCGCGGCGGAGCGGGTCGGTCAGGTGGTGCGGACCTCCGCCCTGTCGTGGGACGCCGCCCGCCTGGTCGCGCAACAGGCGGTCCTCGACGGCGTGTCCACCGTCGACGTCGCCATCGCCCCCGACGCCGTGGCCGACGTGCCGCGCAAGCTGCAGATCCTCCGCGACGCCGTCGGGGCCGCCGAGGAGATGATGGCCCAGGGCCTGCTGATGACCCTCCCCGCGCGGCCCGAGGTGCAGCAATGGCGCGACTGGGTCGAAGACCAGATGCTCGGTCAGGCGACGGGTGAGCGGGACCCGGTCACGTTCCCCGACTGGATCGCCGGTCGCCGCTGAGCGCTCGGCACACCGGCCAGAAGATCGACGACCCCCGCCCGTAACCCGCGGCCCAGGGGGTCGTTGAGGTGTGCGACGGGCTCCTCCCTCCCTGCTCGTCACCCGTGACGCCAGCCGTCACCATGGCGGCGCCCTGGTCCCCCTCCCTCCCTGGACCCGGGCGCCGCTGCACGTCGCGATCCTCGATGTCGAGGGGGGCCGTTTGTCTGGTCTTCCCTCGGGCACCGGCGATCCGAACGGGGCAGACGGCAGGAGGACCCATGCTGGACGACGAGCGGCGGGGCCGGCTTCAGCGCGCCGGCGTGCGGTTGCGGGACGCCGAGCGGGAGCGCAGGAGCGCGGTGGCCGAGATCAAGAGCGCCCTCGCGGCTGCCGACGGGGACAGTTCCCCCCAGGAGGCCTCGGACCTGACGGGCCTCTCCTCGGTGGAGACCGAGATCCTCCTGGGCGGAGACTGACCCCACCGGGAGCCGCAGCTCAGCGACCGAACCGCATCGCGAAGTGCTCGGCGCGCACGCTGGCCAGCGGCCGGGCGCCGGCGAGCCAGCAGAGCGGCCCGCCGGGAGCGAAGTCCCACCGCGCGCGTGCCGGCCGCACGCGTCCGCCCGTGCGGAGGGGGGTCCGGAGAAGCTCGCCGGCGCGCTCCTGCACGATCCGTCCGCGCAGCACCGGCAGCGGTACGGCGGGCAGGGACGACGACCGGAACCACGCGTCCGCCAACGGTGCGTCCGCGCGCGACGCCCAGGACTGTCCCGGCGACATCGAGAAGTCGGCCAGCTCCTTGGGAATGCCCCAGAGCTCCCGGCCACCCGCCCGCGAGGCCGGGCTGTCCACCCAGATGTCGGTGATGCACAGGGCCAGCCCCCGTCCCTCGCGCACGACGACCGCGGCCAGCAGCTCGTGGTAGGCGAGCATCGATCCTTCCCCGTAGTCGACGAACGCCGTGCACGCCACCGCCCGGCCGGCAAGCGTCGCGGGCCGCACCCCGCTAGGCAGCGCCGGAAGGTCGGAGGCGGCGACGCCCCACACGGTGATCTGTCCCGAGCCGCTGAGATCCCACGGCTCCGGGGGATAGGTCGGGGTCGTCCCGGGCGACGGGGCCCTGCGGTGCTCGGTCATGGCGACTCCTCGGTCAACGGGTGCGCAGCGCGGCGGGCGCCTGAGGCGGGACGGCAGGGTGCCGCGGCGCGACGGGGTCGATCCTGCGGTAGGGAGCGCCCGGCCCGGGCCGCGGGTCGGCGTCCCCGTGGTTGGGCCACAGCGACACGGCCCTCTCCGCCAGCGCGGTGATGGTCAGGGACGGGTTCACGCCGAGGTTGGCGGGGATCACCGAGCCGTCGATCACGTGGAGCCCGGGGTGACCGTGCAGCCGATGGTAGGGATCGACCACGCCGTCGTCGGCGGTCTCGCCGATCACACACCCGCCGATGAAGTGACCGGTGAGGGGGATGTTCGCGAGATCCCCCCAGGCGCCCCCGGCGATCCCGTCGATGTGCGCCGCGACCCTGCGGGCGGCCCGGTGTCCGGTGGGGATCCAGGTGGGATTCGGCTCGCCGACGCCCTGCCGTGTGGTCAGCCGACGCCGGCCCAGGAGGCCGCGGCGGGTGACGGTGCTCAGCGAGTTGTCCAGGCTCTGCATGACGAGCAGGGCGACCGTCTGCTCCGACCAGTTCCGAGGGCTGAGGAGGCGCCGCAGGTCCGACCGCTGCCGGACCAGCTCCCGCAGGCCGAGCCGCCACCGCGGCGTTCCCTCCAGGGGGTCGACGAGCACGGTCATCAGCAGGCCCATCAGGTTGCTGTCGTGGCCGTAGCGGACCGGCTCGATGTGGGTGTCGGCGTCGGGGTGGATCGAGGACGTGATCGCGACGCCCTCGGTGTAGTCGACGTCGTCGCCCCGTGCCCGGGCGGCGAGGATCGCCTCGGAGTTGGTGCGGGACAGCTCCCCCAGGCGCGCGGAGACGCGGGGGAGGCTGCCGCGGTCCCGCAGCCGGGGCAGCAGCCGCTGGGTGCCCAGCGCGGCCGCGGAGAACACGACCTGCTCGGCGGTGACCATCCGCGCCGGCCCCGGGCGACCGGTCCGGCGCGTCCGCACGGCGTAGCCGCCACCGGGCAGCGGACGCACATCGGTCACGGTGGTCTCGGCGACGACCCGGGCGCCGGCCTGCTCGGCTAGGTACAGGTAGTTCTTCACCAGGGTGTTCTTGGCGTTGTGCCGGCACCCGGTCATGCACTCGCCGCAGTGGGTGCACGCTCGGCGCGAGGGGCCGGCGCCGCCGAAGTACGGGTCGCCCACCGGTGCTCCCGGAGCGTTCACCTCTCCGTCGCGCCCGAAGCAGACACCGACCTGGGCGGCGTGGAAGGTGTCCGCGACACCCAGGTCGGTGGCGACCTCGAGCATGACCTTGTCGGCCGGAGTGGTGCGCGGGTACGTCGTCGCGCCGAGCATCCGCTTGGCCTGCTCGTAGTGCGGCGCGAGCTCGGCCCTCCAGTCGGTCAGGTGGCTCCAGCGAGGGTCGGCGTAGAACCGCTCGGTCGGCTCGTAGAGCGTGTTGGCGTAGACGAGGGACCCGCCGCCGACGCCGGCACCGCTGAGCACGATCACGTTGCGCAGCACGTTGATCCGCTGGATGCCCAGGCAGCCGAGTGCGGGGGCGAAGAGGTAGTCGCGCAGGTGCCAGGTGTTGCGGGCGAAGTCGGCGTCGTCGAAGCGCCGGCCGGCCTCGAGGACCGCGACTCGGTAGCCCTTCTCGGTCAGCCGCAGTGCGGTGACGCTGCCGCCGAAGCCGGATCCGACCACGACCACGTCGTGGTCGAAGCGCGCCGTAGCCGTCGAGGTGCCGGTCATGCCGGGACCTCCTCACGGGTGTGGGGCGCGGGGGATGCCGCGGGGGCGAGGGCGTCGACGAAGTCCTCCAGCCGCGCCACCGCGGTGCGCCGACGGTACTCCGAGACCAGGCCCGGCCAGTTGGTCGTCACCCGTCCGGAGCCGGTCGCGTACCAGCTCGAGCAGCTCTGCCACACGCTGCCGCGCAGCCGGTCCTGGATCTCCTCGTCATAGGCCCGGGCCACATCGTCGCGCACCTCCGCGAGCCGGAGCCGCCCGTCGCGGAGAGCATCGACGACCTGGCCGATGTACGCGGCCTGCGGCTCCATCATCGAGATGATCGAGCTGCCGCCGAGGTTGGTGTTCGGTCCGTAGACCAGGAACAGGTTGGGGAAGCCGGGCACGGTGATGCCGAGGTGCGCGCTTGCGCCCCCGGCCCACTGCGCCTGCAGGTCGCGGCCGCCCCTGCCGCGCACCCTCAGCGGCGCGAGGAACTCCGTCGCCCGGAAGCCGGTGCCGTAGATCAGCACGTCGGCCGGGTGCTCGCGACCGTCGGCGGTCCGCACGCCGGTCGACGTGATCTCCTCGACCGCCTGGGTCACCACGCTGACGTGGGGCTGGGTCAGGGCGGCGTACCAGGCGTTGGAGAAGAGCAGTCGCTTGCAGCCCAGGGGGTAGTCGGGAGTGAGGGCTCGCCGGAGGTCGGGGTCGCGCACCTGGAGTCGCAGGTTCAGTCGCCACAGTGCGGTGAGCAGCGGCCGCAATGCCCGCCCCGAGGTCAGGGCGTGGTTGAGCTGCTCGCTGAGGAGCTGCACTCCCCGGCGGGCCGCGGCCTGGGTGGCCGGGAACCGCGCGAAGGCGGCGTGGTGGAGCGCGGTGTAGGCGCGGTCGGGTTTCGGCACGACGTACGGCGCCGAGCGCTGGAGCACCGTCACCTGCGCGGCGACCTTCTGCACCTCCGGCACGAACTGGATCGCGCTCGCGCCGGTGCCGAGCACCGCGACGCGTTTGCCGCGCAGGTCGATGTCGTGGCGCCACCGGGCCGAGTGGAACGCCGGGCCGCGGAACCGGTCGGCCCCCGGCAGCTCCGGTACGGCGGGCCGCGAGAGCTGGCCGAGCGCCGCCACCACCACGTCGGCCTCGAGCCGCTCGCCGCCTGCGGTGTCGAGGCGCCAGCGCCCGCTGCCGTCGTCGAAGGTGAGCGCCGTGACCTCCACGCCGGTGCGCAGCCGTGGCGCGATCCCGAGCTGGGCGGCCGTGCGGCGGACGTAGTCGAGGATGTCGGCCTGATCCGCGTAACGCCGCCGCCAGCCCGCGTGGGGCGCGAACGACCAGGAGTAGAGCGTGGACGGCACGTCGCACGCCGCGCCCGGATAGGTGTTGTCGCGCCACACGCCCCCGACGTCGGCGCCGCGCTCCAGCACGGTGACGTCGGTGTGCCCGCGGCGCAGGAGCTCCGCCGCGGCGCCCAGACCGCCGAACCCGGCGCCGATCACGACCACAGAGGGGCCAGGAGGTGTGCTCACACCGATCACCGTCCCGGGTCGAGCCGGCCGGGAGCGAGACAAATCCGGCCGAGGAATCCACAATGGCGGCCATGGTGCTGCTCGATCGGCCGGCGTCGGCGGGCTGGGACTTTCCTCGCAGCGCCTCGGGCATCGCGCTGCTGCTCGCCTTCGGAGCGGAGCGGGACGTCTCCGCCCCCACCCTGCTCAGCGGGACGGGCCTGGGGGAGGGCGAGGTCCTCGACCCGCAGGGGCTGGTGGCGGCGCGCCAGGAGTTGAGGGTGGTGCGCAACCTCTGCGGCGCTCTCGGGAACCCCGCCGGCCTGGGCCTCGAGGTCGGGGCCCGCTATCACGCCACCGCGTTCGGCATCCTCGGCTACGCGCTGCTGAGCAGCCGCACCGTGCTGGAGGCGGTGAACCTCGCGCTGCGGTTCCTCGACCTGTCGT
This sequence comes from Marmoricola sp., assembly GCA_051961835.1. Taxonomy (GTDB): domain Bacteria; phylum Actinomycetota; class Actinomycetes; order Propionibacteriales; family Nocardioidaceae; genus Marmoricola. The sequence goes on from JBQCCW010000175.1 coordinate 6,982, forward strand.
TCATCTTCTGCGCCCCGAGCGTCGAGGTCGGCGAGGGCGTCGTGCGGGTGTCGCTCGACGACGCGGCGCTCCCGCAGGACGTGGGCCGCTTCCTCGCAGAACGCGACCTGGCGGCGATCTGCACGGTGCTCGGGGACCTCGTGCCCGGAGGGGTGCGGCTCAGCTCGGTGGACGTCGCGTTCCCCCGGGGCGACGGGCGAACGCTCGCCGATCTCCTCGGAGCGAGCGCCGGCGCCGCGGTGGTGCGCCACGGGCGCCCCGTGACGGCTCTCGCCTTCCCGGCGAGCGAGCTGGACCGCACGCTGCCTCAGGGGAACCCGCAGGCCGTCGCGCTGGCCGAGGCGCTGTGCCGTGACGCCGTGTCCCGGCGTCGCGACCGGGGCGACCTCGTGCACGAGGTGCGGGTGCTGCTGACCCAGCACGTGGCCCGAGGCACCTCGATGGAGGAGGTCGCCCGTGCCCTGGCGATGAGTCAACGCACCCTCCGCCGGCGACTCGCCGCCGCCGGGACGTCGTACCAGAGGCTGCTGGAGGAGGTCCGGTCCTCGCTCGCGCGCGAGCTCCTGGCCACCGGCGTGCTGTCGGTGGAGGACGTCGCGCAACGACTGGGATATGCGGAGGCGTCGACGTTCATCGTGGCGTTCTCGCGCTGGCAGGGCACGACCCCGGCGCGCTACCGACGCTGCGCCTCTTCGCGTTCTTGACTTGTTCAAGAAGAGACGCCAGGGTGGACGGATGGTCCTCTCGGCGGAGCACGAGCAGCGGCTGCGAGCCGTCGACCTGCGGGTCACGCGTCCGCGTCTCGCCGTGCTCGCCGCCGTCGAGGAGCACCCGCACGCCGACACCGAGTCCGTGATCGCCGCCGTCCGCACCCACGAGGACGTCTCCCACCAGGCCGTGTACGACGTGCTTCGCGTGCTCACCGACGCGGGCCTGCTCCGGCGCATCCAGCCCGCCGGCTCCGTGGCCCGCTACGAGGCCCGTGTCGGGGACAACCATCACCACGTCGTGTGCCGCACCTGTGGCCACATCGCCGACGTCGACTGCGCCACGGGCGACGCGCCCTGCCTCACCGCCTCCGACGACCACGGCTTCCACATCGAGGAGGCCGACGTCGTCTACTGGGGGACCTGCCCGCGCTGCGCGGGCACCACCGAGCGTCCCCCGTCCTGAAGACCGTCCTGAAGACCGTCCTGAAGACCGTCCCGAAGAACACCCACGAGAAGGAGACTCCGTGTCCGAGAGCGAGAACCCGGTCATCCCCAGCCCGGAGCCCAAGGAGCACCGACCCCACAACAACCGCGACTGGTGGCCCAACCGGCTCGACCTCGCCGTGCTGCGCCAGCACTCGGAGCGGTCGAACCCGATGGGACGGGACTTCGACTACGCCACCGAGTTCGAGAAGCTGGACGTCGAGGCGCTCAAGGCCGACCTCGTCGAGCTGCTGACGAGCTCCCAGGACTGGTGGCCCGCCGACTTCGGCAACTACGGCGGCCTCTTCGTCCGGATGAGCTGGCACTCCGCCGGCACCTACCGGATCGCCGACGGCCGGGGCGGCGGCGGTGACGGGTCCCAGCGCTTCGCCCCCCTGAACAGCTGGCCCGACAACGCCAACCTCGACAAGGCCCGTCGGCTGCTCTGGCCGGTCAAGCAGAAGTACGGCGCCGCCGTCTCCTGGGCCGACCTGATCCTGCTCGCCGGCACCGTGGCGATGGAGTCCATGGGCCTGCCGCAGTTCGGCTTCGCCTTCGGTCGCGAGGACGTCTGGGAGCCCGAGGAGATCTACTGGGGTCCGGAGGACACCTGGCTCGGCGACGAGCGCTACGCCGGCGACCGCGAGCTCCAGGGCCCCATGGGCGCCGTGCAGATGGGCCTGATCTACGTCAACCCCGAGGGCCCGAACGGCAACCCGGACCCGCTCGCCGCGGCCAAGGATATCCGAGAGACGTTCCGCCGGATGGCGATGAACGACGAGGAGACGTTCGCGCTCATCGCCGGTGGACACACCTTCGGCAAGACCCACGGGGCGGCGCCGGCCGACCACGTCGGCCCCGAGCCGGAGGCGGCTCCGCTGGAGAACCAGGGGCTCGGCTGGAAGAACGACTACGGCACCGGTAAGGGCCCGGACACGATCACCAGCGGCCTCGAGGTGACCTGGACCGACACCCCGACCCAGTGGGACAACCGGTTCCTCGAGCTGCTGTTCGGGTGGGACTGGGAGCTCGAGGAGAGCCCGGCCGGCGCGAAGCAGTGGGTCGCAAAGGGAGCCGGGAAGATCACGCCGGACGCGTTCGACCCGGAGAAGAAGCACTTCCCGACGATGCTCACGACCGACCTCGCGCTGCGCTTCGACCCCGAGTACGAGAAGATCGGCCGCCGCTTCCTGGAGAACCCCGACGAGTTCGCGCAGGCCT
>JBQCCW010000176.1:0-2250 GCA_051961835.1 Marmoricola sp.
CTCGACTACATGTACATGGTCGGCGACATCGCGATCGCGGGCCGCAACAGCCAGTTCGAGATCCGCTACGACCTGCCCGAGCGGGTGATCCCTCGGGCCTATCTCGAGGCGCCGATGCCGAGCGAGCGTGAGGCCAACCGCGAGCTGGTGCGCCGCGCAGCGCGGTCGCACGGTGTCGCGACGGCACGCGATCTCGCCGACTACTACCGGATGCGACTGCAGCCGAAGGCGGGGCTGACCGCGGCGAGGGAGGCGATCGCCGACCTGGTCGACGAGGGCGAGCTCGAACCGGTGACGGTCGAAGGCCTGAGCAGGCAGGCCTATCTGCACCGCGATGCGCGGCTGCCTCGCCGCATCGGTGCGCGAGCACTGCTCAGCCCGTTCGACCCGGTGGTCTGGGAGCGTGAGCGCACCGAGGCCCTCTTCGACTTCTTCTACCGGATCGAGATCTACACGCCGGTCGAGAAGCGCATCCACGGCTACTACGTGCTGCCGTTCCTGCTCGGCGACCGGATCGTCGGTAGGGTCGACCTCAAGGCGGAGCGGAGGGGCGGGTTGCTGCAGGTCAAGGGGGCGTACGCCGAGCCGTGCGCCCCGCCCGAGACCGCCGAGGAGCTGGCCGAGGAGCTGACCCGGCTCGCCGCCTGGCTCGGCCTGCACACGGTGTCCGTCGAGCCCCGGGGCGACCTCGCGCCCGCGCTCGCCGCCCTCTCCCGCTGAGGAATCGGTCCGGCTCGGTCGCCTGGGTACAGTTGACGCGTCTCGCACATCGATGCGGAGACCGACACCGACCCGACGACACACCCCGGGGAGTCCACCCGTGCCTGCCATCATCGACAAGCTGCTTCGCATCGGCGAGGGGAAGATCCTGCGCCGGCTCGAGGCGGTGTCACGGGCCGTCAACGCGATCGAGGACGACTTCGTCGCGATGAGCGACGAGGAGCTCCAGGCACAGACGGCGGAGTTCAAGGAGCGGCTGGCCGCGGGCGAGACTCTCGACGACCTGATGCCCGAGGCCTTCGCCACCGTCCGCGAGGCCGCCAAGCGGGTCATCGGGCAGCGGCACTACGACGTGCAGATCATGGGCGGCGCCGCCCTGCACCTCGGCAACATCGCCGAGATGAAGACCGGTGAGGGCAAGACGCTGGTCGCCACGCTGCCGGCGTACCTCAACGCTCTCGAGGGCAAGGGCGTCCACATCGTCACCGTCAACGACTACCTGGCGAAGTACCACGCGGAGTGGATGGGCCGCATCCACCACTTCCTCGGCCTCACCACCGGCGTGATCCTGCCGTCGATGAAGCCCGAGGAGCGGCGCGAGGCCTACGACTGCGACATCACGTACGGCACCAACAACGAGCTCGGCTTCGACTACCTGCGCGACAACATGGCCGGTTCGATCGAGGAGTGCGTCCAGCGCGGACATCACTACGCGATCGTCGACGAGGTCGACTCGATCCTCGTCGACGAGGCGCGGACCCCGCTGATCATCAGCGGTCCGACGCAGGACGAGGTGCGCTGGTACGACGAGTTCGCGAAGGTCGCGCGCAACCTCACCAAGGACACCGACTACGAGGTCGACGAGAAGAAGCGCACGATCTCGGTGCTCGAGCCGGGCATCACCAAGGTCGAGGACCACCTCGGCATCGAGAACCTCTACGAGTCGGCGAACACGCCGCTGATCTCCTTCCTGAACAACTCGATCAAGGCCAAGGAGCTGTTCCACCTCGACAAGGAGTACGTCGTGATGGACGGCGAGGTGCTCATCGTCGACGAGCACACCGGCCGGATGCTGGCCGGCCGTCGCTACAACGACGGGCTGCACCAGGCGATCGAGGCGAAGGAGGGCGTCGAGATCCGCGAGGAGTACCAGACCCTCGCGACGGTGACGCTGCAGAACTACTTCCGGCTCTACGAGAAGCTGTCCGGGATGACCGGTACCGCGATGACCGAGGCGGCGGAGTTCGACAAGATCTACAAGCTCGGCGTCGTGCCGATCCCGACGAACCTCCCGATGGTCCGCGACGACCAGCCCGACCTGGTCTACCGCACCGAGGAGGCGAAGTACGACGCGGTCGTCGAAGACATCGCCGAGCGCAACCGCGCGGGCCAGCCGGTCCTGGTGGGCACGGTGTCGGTGGAGAAGTCGGAGCGCCTGTCGAACCTGCTGAAGCGTCGCGGAATCCCCCACAGCGTGCTCAACGCGAAGCACCACGCCCAGGAGGCGCATATCGTCGCGCAGTCCGGGCG
>JBQCCW010000177.1:0-4588 GCA_051961835.1 Marmoricola sp.
TGACCGCGGTCGACGGCTTCACCGCCATGCCGTGAACGCCGTACAGCGCCTCCCAGATCTTCCGTACCGCTGGACCCGACGTACCGGAGCCGGTGCCGGCCTGCGTCACCATCATCACCACCACGTAGTCCTTGGTGTAGGTCGCGACCAGCGACGTCGACTGCTTGCCCTGGACTTCGGCGGACCCGGTCTTGCCACGAACCTGCACCTTGTCCAGGGGGAACCCGATGAACTTCCAGGCCAGCGTGCCGGTCTTGGGGGTGCCCTTCAGCGCCTCGTCGACGTAGCGGAACGCCGACGCCTTGGACTTCACGTGGCCCTGCACCGCGGGCGGGATCGTCTTGACCAGCTTGCCGGTCGGGGAGACGATCGCGCGGCCCAGCCGGGGCTCGTAGAGCGTGCCGCCGTTGCTGATCGCGGCGTAGGCGCGTGCCAGCTGCAGCGGGGTGACCATCGTGTCTCCCTGGCCGATGGCGAAGTTGACGGCGTCACCGGCGCGGTACTGGTAGCCCTCGAGACAGAACTCGTGGGAGAACAGCCGCAAGAACGCCGTCGGCGCCTTCCCGCTGCGGTCGAGCTTGCAGTAGTAGCCCTTCATGGCCTTCCAGTAGGCGAGCTTCCAGTGCCGGTCCGCGATGCGTCCGCTCGCCTCCCCCGGGATGTCGATGCCGGTCGGCCGGCCGTAGCCGAACTGCTTCGCGATGGCGACCAGCGGGTCCTTGGCGTTGACGTTCGTCGGGTCCGACCCGTACTTCTGCCAGTAGGAGAGCCCGACCCGGTAGAAGAACGTGTCGCACGAGATCTGCAGCGCCTTGGCGAAGTCGATCATCCCGTAGGACTCCGACTCGTAGTTCTTGAACAGGCGGTTGCCGACCATGAGCCCCGAGGAGCAGTCCAGCCGGGTCTGCGGCCCGAAGCCGTGGTTGAGGGCGCCGATGGTCATCTCCGGCTTCCAGGTCGACCCGGGCGCGAACTGGCCCTGCGTGGCACGGGAGAGCAGCGGCGTGCCCGCCTTGGCCGAGTACAGGTGCTTGAGCTGCTTGGAGCTGATGCCGCCGACCCATACCGAGGGGTCGTACGTCGGCTGGCTGGCCATCGCCACGATGCGGCCGTTGTGCGCGTCCATCACCACGACCGCGCCGCTGTCGGCGACGTAGTTCTTGTGCGTGACCGGGTCGTAGGTGTGCCGCGCGGTCATCATCGTCTGGTGGAGCTGGCGCTCGACGATCCCCTGCAGGCGGGCGTCGAGGGACGTGACCAGCGTGTCGCCCGGCGTGGCCTGCACGTGGCCCGCGTTGCCGAGCACCCGACCGCGGGAGTCGACCGCCACCTGCTGGTAGCCCGGAACGCCGCGCAGCCACCGGTCGTAGGACTTCTCCAGCCCGGCGCGACCCACGACCGAGCCGGCGTTGAGCGTGGTGTCGTGATCCTTCTCCGCCTGGTGCAGCTCGTCGGCGGTGATCGAGCTGAGGTAGCCGAGCTCGTGGGCGGCGTTGATCCCGAACGGCCGCGGGTAGGCACGCACGGTCCGGGTGTCGACGACCACGCCCGGATACCGCTCGGCACGCTCGAGGATGCGCACGGCGTCGGCCTGCGGCACGTCGGTCGCGACCGGGACCGGCTGGAACGGCGAGCCGTTCCAGCAGCTGCCCGCCTTGCTGCCCGGGTCGCCGCACAGCAGCGAGCGGGCCTGCACGATCCGATAGCGCTCCCCCACGGCCCGGGCGACCCGCTGCAACAGCGCCCGCTGCTCGGACTCCGCCATCCGGCCCAGCACGCTCCGGTCGATGCTGACCACCCAGCTGGTCCGGTTCGCCACGAGCGGACGGCCCTGGTCGTCGACGATCAGCCCGCGCGCCGGCTGCACGACGATCTCGCGCAGCGACTGGTCGGCCGCCTGGGCCCGATAGCCCTCACCGCTGAAGATCTGGACATACCAGAGCCGGGCGAACAGCGTCCCGAAGAGCGCGAGCACGAGCGCCTGGACGACCACCAGCCGCAGCCGGCTCTTCTCCGACGCCGATCGGCGTCCCGGTCGTGCCACCACCTAGACCGCTCCCCCGCGTCCGCGTGGGAGGGCGGCCCATCGCCCGTCGGGCTCCACCACCCGGCTCAGCAGACGCACCAGGGCGGGCATCAGCAGCGCCGCGAGCAGGACGTCCCAGACCAGCCCGATGCCGATCGCCTGCAGCATCGCAGTGGTGCCGACCGCGGAGTCACCCAGGACCACTCCGCTCAGGGCGAAGATCGAGGTGGCCACGAAGGAGCACGCTCCCACCGCCACGACGGCCGAGAGCCGCGAGGCACGGGCGTCGGTGCGCACCCGGCCGGCGAGGAACCCGGCGACGACCAGCGCGAGCGCCCACCGCCCGGCCACGTGGTCGGCGGGCGGGGCGACGTCGAGGAGCAGTCCCGCGCCGAAGCCCAGACCGGCGGCCAGCTCGGGACCGCGCGCGATGCCGACGGCGACGACCAGGAGCAGGACCAGGTCGGGCACGACTCCGTCCACGGCGACGTACCGGAGCACGGCGACCTGGAGGACGACGGCCGCCGTGGCGAGGACGGCCAGCACCAGCGAGCGCCCCAGCGTCATCGGACGCTTCCCGTGCTGCCGCCGGCGATCACCGGCCGGTCCCCGCGCGTGCCGCGCGGCACGACGACGCCGACGAGGTCGAGGGCGCTGAAGTCGACGTACGGCGTCACGATGGCGTGCTTGCTCAGCGTGCGCGGGTTCGCGCGCACCTCGGCGACACGCCCGATCGGGATGCCGGCGACGTAGGGCACGCCGTCCGGGGAGCCCCACGTCACCACGACGTCGCCGCGCATCGGCGTGACGCTGGCATCGGCGAGATCGAGCTCGAGACCGCCCGAGCCGGCGAGCGCACCGGTGCCGGACACGTTGCCGATCTCCATGTCCGAGCCGACGCGGCCCCCGACGGTCGAGCTGCGGTCGACGATGAGCAGCACCGTGGCGTTGCTGGGGGTCGCGCGCACGACACGACCCACCAGACCGCTGCCGGCCACCACGGTCATGTCGGCGCGGACACCCGAGCTGGTGCCGGCGTCGATCGTGACGGTGCGCGTGAAGGACTGCGCCGGTCCGATGGCGACGACGTGCGCGGCGACCAGGGAGTAGCCGGTCGCCTGCGCTGTGCGGGTGAGCGCGTCGAGCTCCGCGATCCGGTGGCGGTCGACGGGAGCGAGGGCCGCCTGGCCACGCAGGCGCGCGTTCTCGGCGGTGAGGGTGGCCACCTGGTGACGCAGGTCCCGGTTGTCGTCGAGGAATCCGCCGAGCCGGGTGAACGGGCGCACCACCGCCGCGCTCGCGCTCTCGACCGGCCCCAGCACGGTGCCCACAGCCGTGCGCACCGGCTCCACCGGGGAGCCGGTCCCGTCGTGCCCGTCGAGGGTCATCACGGTGGCGCTGGCGAGCACCAGGACGGCCAGGGCCGCCAGCGGACGGCGGCGGCGGCCCGGCTCCGGCATCCGCCGGATGGGGAGACGCGACCGGTTCGGCACGCGGCTCACCGCCTCGGCTCGGAGACGAGCACCTGCTGCAGCGCCTCGAACTCCTCGACGCACTTGCCGGCGCCGACCGCCACCGAGCTCAGCGGGTCGTGGGCGACGTGCACCGGCATGCCGGTCTCGTGCCGCAGCCGCTCGTCGAGTCCGGCGAGCAGCGCGCCCCCGCCGGTCAGGACGATGCCGCGATCCATGATGTCGCCGGCGAGCTCCGGCGGAGTGTTGTCCAGCGTGGTCCGCACCGCGTCGACGATCGCGTGCACCGGCTCCTCCAGTGCCTTGCGGACCTCGCCGCTGGTCAGGGTGAGCGTGCGCGGCAGCCCCGAGACCATGTCGCGTCCACGGATCTCCGCGGACGGCTCGTGGGCGGCGGGGAACGCGGAGCCCAGCGTCATCTTGACCTCCTCGGCGGTCCGCTCGCCGAGCATGAGGGCATGCTCCTTCTTCATCCACGCCACGATCGCCTGGTCGAGCGCGTCACCGGCGGTGCGCACGGACAGCGTGGTGACCAGACCCCCGAGCGAGATGACGGCGACCTCGGTCGTCCCGCCGCCGATGTCGACGACCATGTTGCCGGTCGCCTCGTGCACGGGCAGGCCGGCGCCGATGGCGGCGGCCATCGGCTCCTCGATGATGTAGACCTTGCGGGCGCCGGCCAGGTAGCCGGCCTCCTTCACCGCGCGCTGCTCGACGGGCGTGACGCCGCTCGGCACGCAGATGACCAGTCGCGGCTTGGCGAAGTAGCGCCGGCGGTGCACCTGCTGGATGAAGTAGCGCAGCATCTGCTCGGTCGCGTCGAAGTCGGCGATGACGCCGTCGCGCAGCGGCCGGATCGCGACGATGCCGTCGGGGGTCCGGCCGATCATCCGCTTGGCCTCGTGGCCGACGGCGAGCACCTCACGGGTCTGGGCGCTCATCGCCACGACCGAGGGCTCGTCGAGCAGCACGCCCTTGCCGCGCAGGTAGACGAGCGTGTTGGCGGTGCCGAGGTCCACGGCCATGTCGCGGCCGATGAGGCTGTTGGCCATCGCAGTGCCTCACAGTGTTTTCGGGGAAGTCCCCCGAG
>JBQCCW010000178.1:0-22973 GCA_051961835.1 Marmoricola sp.
CGCTGAGCGTCGGGCACACTTCGCCTCATGTCGACGATCCTGATCACCGGCGCCGGCTCGGGCCTCGGCGCGGAGATGGCCCGGCAGTTCGCCGCGCGCGGGGACGACCTCGCGCTCTGCGCCCGGCGTACCGAACGACTCGAGGAGCTCGAGGCAGAGATCCTCGCCGCCCATCCCGCCCGCCGGGTCGAGGTCCGGGCGCTCGACGTCACCGACGACGACCAGGTGTTCGCGGTGTTCGGTGCGTTCCGGGAGGCGTTCGGCCGGATCGACCGGGTGATCGTGAACGCGGGCCTCGGCAAGGGCCAGCCGCTGGGCACCGGGCGGTACGACGCCAACCGGGCGACCGCGATGACGAACTTCGTGGCCGGCCTCGCCCAGATCGAGGCGGCGATGGAGATCTTCCGCGGCCAGGAGGCCGGGCACCTCGTCGTGGTCAGCTCGATGTCGGCCGTGCGGGGGATGCCGCGCAACGCGACGACGTACGCCGCGACGAAGGCCGGCATCGCGCACCTGGCCGAGGGGCTCCGGGTGGAGCTGGCCGGATCGCCGATCAAGGTGACGGTCCTCTATCCCGGCTTCATCGAGTCGGAGATGAACGACCCCAGCGCCGGCCCGAACCCGCCGCTCACCGTGTCGACGGAGAAGGGCGTGCGCTCGATGGTCGCGGCGATCGAGAAGCAGGTCCCCTCGGCCTGCGTGCCCGCGCTGCCCTGGGCACCGCTCTCGGTCGTGATGAGGCACGCACCGCTGTCTGTCTACCGACGCCTGGTCTGACCGCGGCGCCGGGTGCGGCACACTGCGGTCATGACTGGGGTCATGAACCGGGCCATGGACGCGGACGCCATCGTCGTCGGAGCCGGTCTCGCCGGCCTGGTCGCCACCCACGAGCTGGTCAAGGCCGGCAAGCGGGTGCTCGTGCTCGACCAGGAGAACCGGGCGAACCTCGGCGGTCAGGCGTTCTGGTCCCTCGGCGGCCTCTTCTTCGTCGACAGTCCCGAGCAGCGCCGGATGGGCATCGCGGACTCCCGGGAGCTGGCCTGGCAGGACTGGCTCGGCACGGCGGCCTTCGACCGGCTGGGCACCGGCGACGGTGCCGAGCGCGGAGAGGACCACTGGGGCCGCAGGTGGGCCGAGGCGTACGTCGACTTCGCGGCCGGTGAGAAGCGCTCCTACCTCCACGAGCTCGGGCTGCGGGTGATGCCGATCGTGGGGTGGGCCGAGCGGGGCTCCGGATCCGCCGACGGGCATGGCAACTCCGTGCCGCGCTTCCACCTCACCTGGGGCACCGGCCCGGAGGTGGTCCGCGTGTTCGCGGAGCCGGTGCTCGCGGCCGAGGAGCGCGGGCAGGTCCGCTTCGCGTTCCGCCACCGCGTCGACGAGCTCGTGGTCGAGGACGGCGCGGTGGTCGGCGTCCGGGGTGCGGTGCTGGCGCCGTCGTCGGAGGCGCGCGGCGTGAAGTCGTCCCGCGACGTCGTCGAGGACTTCGAGCTCCGCGCCCCGGCCGTGCTGGTGTCCTCGGGCGGCATCGGCCACAACCACGACCTGATCCGCCAGATCTGGCCCACGGATCGGCTCGGTCCCGCCCCCAAACACCTGATCTCCGGCGTCCCGGCCCACGTCGACGGCCGGATGCTCGGCATCACCGAGAAGGCCGGCGGCCACATCGTCAACCGCGACCGGCTCTGGGCCTACACCGAGGGCATCCACAACTGGGACCCGATCTGGCCCGACCACGCCATCCGGATCATCCCCGGTCCCTCGTCGCTGTGGCTGGACGCGACCGGCCACCGCTTCCCGGCCCCGAACTTCCCCGGCTTCGACTCCCTCGGCACGCTCCGGGCGATCCTCGCCACCGGCTATGACTACTCCTGGTTCCTGCTCACCCAGTCGATCATCGAGAAGGAGTTCGCGCTGTCGGGCTCCGAGCAGAACCCCGACATCACCGGCAAGGACCTGAAGGTGATGCTGAAGGCGCGGCTCGCCAAGGGCGCGCCGGGGCCGGTCGAGGCCTTCAAGCAGCACGGCGAGGACTTCGTCGTCGCCGACACCCTGAGCGAGCTGGTCGACGGGATGAACGCGCTCGGCCGGGACGGAGCACACATCGACCACGACGAGCTGCTGCGCCAGGTGGAGAACCGCGACCGCGAGGTCGACAACGCCTTCTCCAAGGACCTCCAGCTGATGGCGGTGCACAACGCGCGCCGGTCGCGCTCGGACCGGATCGTCCGGGTGGCCAAGCCGCACAAGATGCTGGACCCCGAGCACGGCCCGCTGATCGCCGTACGCCTCAACATCCTCACCCGCAAGACCCTCGGCGGGTTGGAGACCGACCTCGACTCTCGCGTGATCCGCCCCGACGGCCGCGCCTTCCCCGGTCTGTACGCCGCCGGCGAGGTGGCCGGCTTCGGCGGTGGCGGCGTCCACGGCTACAACGCCCTCGAGGGCACCTTCCTCGGCGGCTGCATCTTCTCCGGCCGCGCCGCCGGCCGCGCCATGGCGCGCGGGTGAGCTTTCACAGGCTACGAGAGGAAGCCGCGGGCATCCGGCACGTACGGCATCTGGGGCACCGCTCCGGACATGTCAGGCGTGCCGAATGACCTCACCGTGGGACTCCGGGCCCGTGCCGGCTGAAAGGTGCCTACTCTGAACCGCATGAGCGGCAAGGTCGTGCACTTCGAGATCCCCTTCGACGACGGCGACCGGGCGCGGACGTTCTACCGGGAGGCCTTCGGCTGGACCATCCAGGAGATCCCCGGCATGCACTACTCGATGGTGCGCACCGGGCCGGACGGTGAGGACGGCTTCCCCGCCGAGCGCGGCTACATCGGTGGCGGGATGCTCAAGCGCGAGAGCCCGACGGACCGACCGGTGATCACCATCGACGTCGAGGACATCGACGCGGCGCTCGCCCGCATCGAGGAGCTCGGCGGCATGACGGTCCTCGGCCGCCAGGACGTCGGCCAGATGGGCTGGGCGGCGTACTTCAAGGACGTCGAGGGGAATCTGATGGGCCTCTGGCAGGCACGCTGAGCCCGGCGCGCTAGTACGGCGGGCGGCGTCAGCCGGTCAGCACCTCATCGAGCAACGCCCGGATCCGTGGAAGCTCGTCGGTGAGGTCGAGGAGCGCTGCCTGGTCCTCGATCATCGCGCGGAACAGGTGCGCCTGCGCGACGATGCGCGGGTCGACGTGCTGGAAGACCTCCAGGGTCACCGTGCCGTAGAGCCGCGACCAGGCCCGTTCGAGGATCCAGATCAGGCCGCGCATGTCCTCCGGCACGCCGGAGAGGTCCGCGGGCACGAGCGGGTCGCGCAGCACCTCGGCCAGGCCGGGGTCCAGGGCGTCGAGGGCCGGGATCGGGAACCGCCGCTGCTCCCACACCGCGAAGAGCAGGGCCGAGAACGCCATCCCCGTGGAGGCGCTGGACTGCAGCTGCTCCAGGCAGGTGATGTCGACGTTGGTGAACACCAACGCGAACTCCTGGCGGTTGCCGAGTGCCCACGCGCGGAACTCGACCGCCGCGGCGATCAGCCGTCCCACCGCGTCGTCGGGCTCCTGGGCGTCGGCTGCCGCGGTGACCCTGACCGCCACGTCGGCGTCGATCGCCAGCGCGACCATCTGGACGAGCTCCTCGTGGCTGGCGGCGTAGCGGTAGAGCGCCGGCGCGGTCATCCCCAGCTCGCGCGCGATCGCACGGAGGGTGACCTCGCCCCTGCTCACCGCGAGCGACCGCGCGGCGGCGACGATCCGCTGCCGGGTGAGGTCGCGTTGGGCGGCGCGGGTGCTGCTCACCTCGGGCCTCCGTCCGACGAGTCGGCTCACCGTACTTGACACGGGCAGTTTACACCGTTCACTATCTCGCCATCAGGTAAACAGCGTTAACAGGAGTGAGCGATGGACCGACTCGCCGATCTCGTCACCCGGCGCGCGCGCCTCGTGCTCGCCGCCGGCCTGCTCGTGGCGATCGCCGCGGGCCTCTACGGCCTCGTCGTCGGCGGGGGTGTGCTCGGCCGGCTGCAGCAGGGCGGCTTCGACGATCCGGCGAGCGCCTCGGCGCGGGAGCTGGCCCGAGAGCGGGCGGTCTTCGGCAACGAGGGCGTCGACCTCGTCGCGATCTACCGTGACGACCGGCACGCCGTCGGCGACCCCGCGTTCCGCCGGGAGGTCCGCCGCGTGCTCGACCGGGTGCCGGCCGGCACGACGGCCCGGGTCGTCACCTCCTGGGGCTCCCGGGACACGGCACTGGTGAGTCGCGACGGGCACGCGACTCAGGTCCTGGTCTCCCTGCGGGGCGCCGACCAGGCAGCGACCAGCGACATCGACGACCGGGTCCTGCCCGCGCTCGAGAACACGGCCGGCACCGACCTGCACGCGCAGGTCGCCGGTCCGTGGGCCGTCTACCGGGGGGTCAACGAGACCGTCGGCCACGACCTCGCCCGCGCCGAGGCCCTCTCCACGCCGCTGGTGATCGTGCTGTCCCTGCTCGTCTTCGGCAGCGTCGTCGCCGCGTTCATGCCGGGGATCGTGGGCGGTCTCGCCGTGCTCGGCGCGCTCGCGGTCGTCCGGCTGATCACGACGGGCACCGACGGCTCGGTGTTCGCGCTCAACGTGAACACGCTGCTCGGCATGGGTCTCGCGATCGACTACGCCCTGTTCGTGATCAGCCGGTTCCGCGAGGAGCTGGCCGCGCGCGATCCGCGGGACCGGACGGCGCCGGTCGCGGCCGTCCGGGCGGCGCTCGCGACGGCCGGACGCACCGTGCTCTTCTCCGCCCTCACCGTCGCCGCCGCGTTGTCGTCGCTGCTGGTGTTCCCGCAGAACTTCCTCCGCTCCCTCGCGTACGGCGGGATCGCCGCGGTCGTCGTCGCCGCGGCGGCCGCCCTCACCGTGCTGCCCGCCCTGCTGGGCGTCCTCGGCCACCGGGTGGACGCCGGTCGCCTGCGCCGGCGCCGGTCCGCGGAGGCGACTCGCCACGTGGCCGGCGAGGGCGCCTGGGCGCGGCTCGCCCGGACGGTGATGCGCCGGCCGGTCGTGACGGTCACCGCAGTCGTGGCGGTCCTCGCGGTGCTCGCGGTGCCCTTCCTCGGAGTGCGCTGGGGGTCAGTGGACTACCGAGTGCTGCCCCCCGATGCTCCGGCGCACCGCGCCGCCGCCACGCTCGCCCGGGACTTCGGCGGCGAGCGGTCCACGGCCGACGTGCTCGTGCCGAGCGCCGACGGGGCCGTCGTCGACTCCTACGTCACCAGGCTGCGCGGGGTCGACGGCGTCGCCGTCCAGCGGGTTGACGCGACCGCGGACCACGGTGGCGTGACGCTGCTGCGGGCCAGCTGGGCCGGGGACAGCCAGAGCGGCCACTCCCAAGACGTCGTCCGGGCGCTGCGCGGCGTACCCGCTCCGGACGGCACGCTCGTCGGCGGGCTGAGCGCGGCGACCGTCGACCTCGGCGCCTCACTCGGGGCCCACCTGCCGGTGATGGCGGCGATCATCGTCGCGGTGATGCTGGTGCTGCTGTTCCTCGCCTTCGGCTCCGTGGTGCTGCCGCTCAAGGCCGTCGTGATGAACCTGCTCTCGCTCGGCGCGTCCTTCGGCGTCGTCACCTGGATCTTCGCCGACGGGCATCTCGAGCACCTGCTCGGCTACACCTCGACGGGGTTACTCGACATGACGCAGCCGATCTTCATGCTGGCGATCCTCGTCGGCCTCTCGATGGACTACGAGGTGTTCCTGCTCAGCCGGATCCGGGAGCAGTGGGACGCCACGCGCGACAGCGTCGCCGACCCGAGTGAGCGCAACCGGCTCGCGGTCGCGGCCGGCCTGCAGCGCACGGGCCGGATCATCACCAGCGCGGCGCTCCTCCTGGGGGTCGTGGTCGGCGCGTTCGCGACCTCGGGCGTCGTCTTCATGAAGATGATCGGCCTCGGCATGCTCGTCGCGCTGCTGGTCGACGCCACCGTGGTGCGCGCCCTTCTCGTGCCGGCCACGATGCGGCTGCTCGGCCGCTGGAACTGGTGGGCTCCGGCCCCACTCGCCCGGTTCTGGGAGCGGTACGGCGTCCGGGAGGAGGCGGTCCAGCCGGCCCCTGCCGCGACGCGCGTCGAGCGGCTCGAGGAGGCGCTGGGGTGAGGGAATGACCTGCCCCGAGGAGTGGTTGAAAGGTCAATGAGCTCGAGCACTCCGGGAGTCCCCATGCAGATCGGCATCTTCAGCGTCGGCGATGTGACCACCGACCCCACCACCGGACGCACGCCGAGCGAGCACGAGCGGATCCGCAACACCGTCACGATAGCCAAGCACGCCGAGGAGGTCGGGCTGGACGTCGTGGCGCTCGGCCAGCACCACAACCCGCCGTTCGCGGCCAGCTCTCCCACCACGACGCTGGCCTACGTCGCCGCCCAGACCGAGCGGATCGTGCTGTCGACCGCCACCACGCTGATCACGACGACCGACCCGGTCCGCATCGCCGAGGACTACGCCCAGCTGCAGCACCTGGCCCAGGGCCGGGTGGACCTGACCCTCGGGCGCGGCAACACGGGGCCCGTCTACCCGTGGTTCGGCAAGGACATCCGCGACGGGATCTCGCTGGCGATCGAGAACTACGCGCTGCTGCACCGGCTCTGGACCGAGGAGGTGGTGGACTGGCAGGGCCGGTTCCGCACGCCGCTGCAGGGGTTCACGGCCACGCCGCGGCCGCTCGACGGCGTCGCGCCCTTCGTGTGGCACGGCTCCATCCGCTCGCCCGAGATCGCCGAGCAGGCCGCCTACTACGGCGATGGCTTCTTCTCCAACCACATCTTCTGGCCGGCCTCGCACACCGAGCAGATGGTCGCCCTGTACCGGCGCCGGTTCGAGCACTACGGGCACGGCACCGCCGACCAGGCGATCGTCGGGCTCGGCGGGCAGTTCTTCATGCGTCGCCACAGCCAGGACGCCGTCAAGGAGTTCCGGCCCTACTTCGACAACGCGCCGGTCTACGGGCACGGGCCCTCCCTGGAGGACTTCACCGCCCAGACCCCGCTGACGGTCGGCTCACCGCAGCAGGTCCTCGAGCGGACGCTGTCGTTCCGCGAGTACGTCGGCGACTACCAGCGCCAGATGTTCCTGGTGGACCACGCCGGTCTGCCGCTGAAGACGGTGCTCGAGCAGCTGGACCTGCTCGGCGAGATCCTGCCCGACATGCGGGCCGGCTTCGCCGAGGGCCGGCCGGCGCACGTGCCCGACGCGCCGACCCATGCGTCGCTCGTCGCCGCGGCGGCCTCGTGTGCGGCGTCCGGCCCGGCGCGGACCGCCGAGCTGGCGGAGGAGAGCCGATGACCCGCCTCGTCGTCGTGACGGCGGGCCTCTCCGAGCCGTCCTCCACCCGGCTGCTCGCCGACCGTCTCGCCACCGCGGCCGAGAAGCGGTTGCGCAGCGCCGGTCGGGACGTCGCTCTCGAGGTGATCGAGCTCCGTCCGCTGGCGCACGGCTTGGCGGACGCGCTCGTGACGGGCTTCCCGAGCGGTGATCTCGCAGCGGCCATCGAGCAGGTCCGCCGGGCCGACGCGCTCATCGTCGTCACCCCGGTGTTCAGCGCGTCGTACTCGGGGCTGTTCAAGACGTTCTTCGACGTCCTGGAGCCGGGACTGCTGGACGGCGTGCCGGTACTGCTCGGCGCCACCGCGGGCACGGCTCGCCACAGTCTGGTGCTCGACCATGCCTTGCGGCCGCTGTTCAGCTACCTCAAGGCGGTGGTCGTGCCGACCGGGGTCTTCGCCGCTACCGAGGACTTCGCCTCGACGGGCACCGACGCCCTGCAGCAGCGGGTCGAACGCGCCGCCGACCAGCTGGCCGCGGTCGTGGCCGGGGCTCCGCGCCGCGGCCCCGTCGAGGACCCCTTCGACGACAGCGCGCCGGGCTTCACCGACTTCGCCTCCTTGCGGGGAGCCTGAGGCACCACGCGGCGCCTCAGGACCGGGCGAACCACCGACGCTGTCGCCGCGTCCGCTCCCGACGAAGGCGCTCGACGACGGCCTCCTCCAGTGCCGGGAGCCGGTCGGCGCCCGTCGCCCGTGCCAGCAGGTGGTCGGCGAGCTGCGGGTTGCGCGCAAGGACGGGACCGTGCAGGTACGTCGCGACGACGCCGCCGGCGACGGCTCCCTCTTCCTGCTCGTGTCCGTTGCCCACGCCGCGCAGGACCCGGCCCAGGGGGACCGCGTCCGGGCCGAGCACCGCGTCGCCCTGGTGGTTCTCGAAGCCGGTCAGGAGCTCGCCGCCGGCGACCGGCTCGCAGAGGACCTCCCCCACGGCGCGGCGGCCGGGCAGCCGGGCGCATGCCACGTCGAGCACGCCGAGGCCCTGCCGCTCCACCCCGTCGGGGCCGGCGTAGACCCGGGAGAGCAGCTGGAAGCCGGCGCACACCGCCAGGCAGGTGCGGCCCGCGTCGAGGGCACGCTTGAGGCCGGGCTGCTCGGCAAGGAGCTCGCCGGCCAACAGCATCGGCGCGTCCTCGCCGCCGCCGATGAGGTACACGTCGCCGGTCTCGGGGACCGGTTCGCCGGCGGCCACCTGGACGAGCTCCACCGGGATGCCCCGGGCACGGGCGCGATGCAGCAGGACGAGGGCATTGCCGCGGTCGCCGTACAGGCCGAGCAGGTCGGGGTAGACCAGGACGACACGGAGCGCCGAGTCGGCCGTCATGCCGCACCTCCCAGGCTTCGCCGCGTCTCCTGGAAGGCGGTGTAGGTGGCGATCACGTCCACCGGCCCGCTCGGAAGCCGGCGGATCGCCGCGTCGACGTCGTCGAACTGGCCCACCGTCGCGACCTCGTCGACTGCGAGCCGCACGCTGAGATCGGTCCCTCGGCGACCCGACACGGCGACCACGCTGTCCGCAAGCACGGTGAAGTCGACGTCGTAGAGCCAGGACGGGTCGCGGCCGTCGACGCCGTCGGCGTTGAACACGAGCACGACCGGGCGGCCCTCGTCGGCGACCATGCGGAGGGTCTCCTGCCAACTCGCGGGGTTCTTGGCGAGGAGCAGGCGCACGGTGTGGTGCGGCCGTGGGAACTCGGCGTACCGCCCGGCGACCTGCTGGAGCTCGGCGACGGCCTGAGCCGCGGCAGGCGCCGGAACCCCGAGGACCGCCGCAGCCGCTGTCGCGATGTCGGCGTTGACCCGGTTCACCTCCCCGGGCAGGCCGAGCTCGGCGGCGGAGGCGAGGACGCCGTTCGGCTCGGGACGATGGAAGCCGCACGAGCACGACCAGTGCGGACCGGACCACTCGAGCAGGCGACCGCAGGCCGGGCACACCAGGGAGTCCTCGCGCCAGGGACGGCCCGCGGCGACCCAGACGACGCTGCCGGCCACCTCGGCAGCCCAGCTCACCGTGGGATCGTCGCAGTTGGCGACCACGACCGGCACGGCGCGCAGCTCGGCGCGCCAGGTGGCCGCGAGTCCACGGACCTCGGGGTGCCGGTGCAGCTGGTCGCGGGTGAGGTTGAGCAGGACGACCACGTGCGGTCGCAGCCGGCGTACCGCCCAGGGCAGCCAGCCCTCGTCGGTCTCGAGCACGCCCCGCGGCGCGCGCGAGCGGGCCAGCGTGCCGACGAGTCCCCCGAGGGTGTTCGCGCCGTCGGTGTTGCTGATGACCGGGCCCTGCGTCGCCAGGGCGGCGGTCAGCATCGCGGTCACCGTGCTCTTGCCGTTCGTGCCACTGACCAGCACGAGCTCGCGGTCGCGGGCGAGCTGCTCGGGTGCGTCGGGAGCGAGGGCGAGCAGCACCCGGCCTCCGATCACTCCGCCGCCGCGGCGGAGCAGATGACGGGAGATCCCACTGACCACGCGGGCCACCAGAAGCGCCCCACGGACCCGCCGCGACAACGCGGCGGGCGCATCAGGTCCGCACGCCATGGCTGTATTGCGCCTCCTGCACCTGTCAACGGTGTGACGACTCCGTGTCGCACGCCTGATCGTCGGCCCCGGACGTGTGTCGGCGCCAGCACCTATGGTGACGGCGTGGTGTTCAGGGTGCACAGGGCGGCGCGCGCGGACCAGCTCGCCGACGGTCTGGCGAACCTGCTCGCCGACCCCCCGGGCGACCCCTTCGCCCGCGAGCTCGTCATCGTACCGGCCAAGGGTGTGGAGCGATGGCTGAGCCAGCGGATCTCCCACCGACTCGGGCCGTCTGCCGCCGGCGGCGACGGGGTCTGTGCCGGTGTCGACTTCCGGTCGCCCGCCAGTCTCGCCGCCCAGCTCGGTAGTCGCGACGAGGCGGATCCCTGGCACCCGACGGCGCTGACCTGGTCGGTCCTCGGCGTCGTCGACCGGTCGCTCGGGGAGCCGTGGTGCCACACCCTGGCCGTCCACCTCGGAGAGTTCGAGACCGGAGAGGAGCGGGAGCTGCGCCGCGGCCGCCGGTTCGCGGTCGCTCGGCGTCTGGCGCGCCTGTTCGCGTCGTACGCCGTGCAGCGGCCCGGGCTGCTCAGGGCATGGGAGGCCGGGGACGCGACCGACGGCACGGGAGCTCCGCTTCCCGACGACCTCCGCTGGCAGGCCGAGCTGTGGCGGCGGGTGGTCGAGGACGTCGGCCTCCCCAGCCCCGGTCGGCGACAGCGCGAGGCGGTCGCCGCACTCCGCTCCGGTGCCCTCGATCCCGACCTTCCGCCGCGGGTGTCGTTGTTCGGGCACACGCGGCTACCCGTGACCGAGGTGGAGCTCCTGGCGGCGCTCGCCGAGCGCCGCGAGGTGCACCTCTGGCTGCCGCATCCCTCGCCCCGGCTCTGGGACGACCTCGCCGGTCGGCCGCCCTCCGGCGCTCCCGGCGGGGTGCGCCGGCGCCGCGACGACAGGAGTCACGAGGTGGTGCGGCATCCGCTGCTGGCCAGCCTGGGACGCGACGTCCGCGAGCTCGAGGAGGTGCTCTCGCCGTTCGCGGAGGACGCCGGGGTCCCGGATGTCACGGAGGTCCCAGAGGAGCGGCCGGGGCTGCTGTCGCGGTTGCAGGGCGACATCGTGGCCAACCGTGCGCCCTCACCGACCGCCACCGAGCCCGGCGACCGCAGCGTGCAGGTGCACGCGTGCCACGGGCCCGCCCGTCAGGTCGAGGTGTTGCGCGAGGTGTTGCTGGGCCTCCTGGCCGACGACCCGACCCTGGAGCCGCGCGACATCGTCGTGATGTGTCCCGACATCGAGGCCTACGCGCCGCTGGTCGAGGCGGCGTTCGGGCTGGGCGAGGTGCTCCCGCAGGGCCATCCCGGGCAACGACTCCGGGTCCGGCTGGCCGACCGGGCGCTCACGCAGACCAACCCGCTGCTCGCCGTAGCCGGCCGGGTGCTCGACATCGCCAGCGGCCGCGCCGAGGCCAGTCGGGTGCTCGACCTGCTCGCCACCGATCCCGTCCGGCGCCGCTTCGGCCTCTCCGACGACGACCTCGAGACGATCGCGACCTGGGTCGAGCGCGCCGGCGTGCGCTGGGCGTTCGACGCGGCCCACCGCCTCGACTACGGCCTGGCCGACTATGTCCAGAACACCTGGCGCTTCGGGCTGGACCGCGTCCTGGCCGGGGTGGCGGTCTCCGACGACGCCGAGCGGTGGATCGGGACCACCCTGCCGCTCGACGACGTCGCGAGCACCGACATCGATCTCGCCGGTCGGCTCGCCGAGGCCCTCGACCGGCTCCAGTGCCTCAGCGACGCGCTGCGGGGGGAGCAGCCCGTCGAGCACTGGCTGTCCGCCCTCGCCGAGGGGCTCGAGTCGCTGACCGCGGTCCGACCCGGTGAGGAGTGGCAGCTCGGTCAGGTGCAACGCGAGCTCGCGGTGCTGCTCGAGAGCGCGGTACGGCACGGGCAGGACGCCACGATGCTCCGGCTCGCCGACGTGCGGGCGTTGCTGTCCGAGCAGCTCGCCGGGCGCCCGACCCGTGCCAACTTCCGCACCGGCACGTTGACGGTGTGCACCATGGTGCCGATGCGCTCGGTCCCGCACCGTGTGCTGTGCCTCCTCGGCCTCGACGACGGGGTCTTCCCCCGTCAGAGCGGTGTCGACGGCGACGACGTCCTCGCACGCGAGCCGCTCGTCGGTGAGCGCGACGCCCGCAGCGAGGACCGGCAGCTGCTCCTCGACGCGATCCTCGCCGCGACCGACCACCTGGTCATCACCTACTCCGGGCGCAACGAGGTCAACGGCGAGGAGCGGCCGCCGTCGGTGCCGCTCGGAGAGGTGATCGACACCCTGCGCGCGATGGCTCCGGACCGTGACCCCGTCACGCGCCACCCGTTGCAGGCGTTCCACGCCGACAACCTCCGCGGCCCGGTGCCGTTCTGCTTCGACCGGACGGTGCTCGACGGGGCCCGGGCGGCTCTGGGCCCGCGGGTCGAGATCCCGCGCCTGGCGGACCTGCGGCTGCCGCCGGATCCTTCGGGCGACGTCGAGCTCGAGGACCTCGTCGCCTTCTTCAAGGACCCGGTCCGCACCTTCTTGCGCAAGCGCCTCGACATCGCCCTGCCCGAGGAGGACGAGACCGGGGGAGACGCCCTCCCGGTGCAGCTCGACGGGCTGGGCGAGTGGCACGCCGGTGAGCGGATGCTCCGGGCGCTGCTCGCCGGTCGGGATCCCGACCACGCTTTGCAGAGCGAGTGGCGCCGCGGGACGCTGCCGCCCGGGCAGCTCGGCTGGACGATCGCCAAACGGATCCGGGACCAGGCGCGGCCCGTGGCGGAGATGGCCGCCGCGATCACCGGGGGCGGATCACCCTCGGCGCGCGACGTCGACGTCGAGCTGGGCGGCCGGCGCCTCGTCGGGACCGTCGCAGATCTCTATGAGCGGCGGGTGGTGAAGGTCGGCTACTCCCGGCTCGGTCCCAAGCAGCTGCTCGGGGCCTGGATCCCGCTGCTTGCCCTGGAGGCGGATGCCCCCGGGCGGAGCTGGACGGCGGGCGCCGTGGGGCGCGGGGACAAGGACACGCCGAGCGCACGCCGCGCGTTCGCCGCCCCTGCCGACCCTCGGGCCCTGCTCGCGGACCTGCTCGAGATCTACGACGCAGGGATGTGCCAGCCGCTGCCGCTGCCGGTCCGGACGGCCCATGCGTGGGCCGAGGGCCGCCGCCTCAACCCCGCCCAGGCCCGCCGCAGGGCCGGTTGGAAGTGGGCGTCGGGCCGCTATCCGGGCGAGGACGCCGCCCCGGCCCACGTCAAGGTCTGGGGTGAGCGGTTTCCGCTCGCCGACCTGCTCGCGATCCCACCGCTCGACGGCGAGGACCGCCATGGCGAGCTCTCCCGCCTCGGCGCGCTCGCCTCCCGCCTCTGGCTCCCCATCCTGGGAGCCGCCCGATGAATCACCCCACAACGTCCTGCTCCCTCGCTCCGCTCCTCCGCACGACGCCGCGGGGACCCCGATGAATCACCCCACAACGTCCTGCTCCCCCGCTCCGCTCCTCCGCACGACGCCGCGGGGACCCCGATGAATCACCCCACCCTGACGGGGCCCGCGGCGTTCGAGCTGCTGGAGGACCTCCCCACCGCGCCGGGCACCACCGTCCTCGAGGCGAGCGCCGGCACCGGCAAGACCTGGACGATCGGCGCGCTGGTCACCCGCTACGTCGCAGAGGGGCATGCCACGCTCGACCAGCTGCTGGTGATCACCTTCGGGCGGGCGGCGACGCGCGAGCTGCGGCAACGGGTCCGCGAGCACCTGGTCGCCGGGCTCCAGGCCCTCGCCCGGGCAGGTGACCAGGGCGAACCGGACGACCCGCTCCTGCGGCACCTCTGCGCCGCCGAGCCCGCCGAGCGGATCCTGCGGGCGCGCCGCCTCCAGGCCGCGCTCGCATCCTACGACGCCGCCACCATCGCGACCACGCACGAGTTCTGCGGGATGGTGCTCCGGTCACTGGGCGTCGCCGGTGACTCCGACGCCGGGTCGACACTCGTGGACAATCTCGACGACCTGGTGACCGAGGTGGTCGACGACGTCTACCTCCAGCGCTACGGCGGCCGTGCGGAGCCGCCGCTGACGCCGGAGCTGGCCCGACGGCTCGGCGCGGCCGCTGTGGAGCAGGCTCAAGCGCAGCTGGTGGCCACCGGCGAACCGTCGCCGACGCGCGACGAGCGGCTCGCGTTCGCGACGGCGGTGCGCGCGGAGGTGCAGCGCCGCAAGCGGCGCCGGGGTCTCCTCGGCTACGACGACCTGCTCTCGCGTCTCGCCGACGCCCTGGACGCGCCGGACTCCCCCGCGCGACAGCGGATGCGGCAGCGATGGAAGGTCGTCCTGGTCGACGAGTTCCAAGACACCGATCCCGTGCAGTGGAGCGTGCTGGACCGCGCCTTCAGCGGCCACGCCACGATGGTGCTGATCGGGGATCCCAAGCAGGCGATCTACGCGTTCCGCGGCGGCGACGTGCCGAGCTACCTCGACGCCGCGGAGACCGCCGGGGACCAGCGCACCCTCGCAACCAACTGGCGCAGCGACGCACCGCTCGTCGGCGCGCTGCAGGCGCTGCTTGCAGGCGCCGCCCTCGGCGATCCGCGGATCCTCGTCCACCCGGTGGCAGCGCACCACCAGGGCAGCCGGCTGAGCGGGCAGCCGGTGAGCGCTCCGGTGCGCCTGCGCCGGGTCCGCGCCACCGACCTCTGCGACGACCCCGGCGACCGGGTCCCGGTGGACCGCGCCCGGCGCCGCATCGCCGACGACCTGGCAGCCGACGTCGCGCGCCTGCTCGCCTCGGGGGCGACGTACCGCACCGACGACGGTCCCCGTCCCCTCCAGCCCGGCGACGTCGCGATCCTGATGTACAGCCTCAAGCAGGCGTCCCTGTTCACCCGGGCACTGGCCCGCCAGGGCATCGCCTCGGTGGTCACCAATGCGGGTTCGGTGCTGCTCAGCGAGGCGGCCGAAGACTGGGTGGCCCTGCTCGAGGCGATGGAGCAGCCGCAACGGTCGGGCCGGATCCGAGCGCTCGCGCTCACGCCGTTCCTCGGGGTGTCGCCGGAGGACCTCGACGCCGGGGGCGATGGCGCCACCGACGACGCCGCCGAGGCGGTGCGGGGCTGGCTCGACCTCTTCCGCAGCCGCGGCGTGGCCGCGGTCACCGAGGCCGTCGTGGCCGACGGGCTGGCGGCGCGCGTGCTGGGATGTGTCGACGGCGAGCGCCGGCTCACCGACCTCCAGCACCTCGGCCAGATCCTCCACGACGTCGCCCACCGGGAGCACTGGGGCCTCTCGGCCCTGCTCGACTGGTTGCGCGCCGAGCGCCGCGTCGCCGCCCGCAGCAGCGAGCGCGCGCGACGGCTCGACACCGACACCCAGGCCGTCCAGGTGCTCACCATCCACGGCAGCAAGGGCCTGCAGTACCCCATCGTCTACCTGCCGCTGCTCTTCAACCGCTGGATCGCCGACAGCGACGAGGTGCTGCTCTTCCACGACCCCTCGGGCCGGCGCTGCCTCGACGTGGGTGGCGCCGGACCCACGAGCGCCGCGGCCCGGGCGGCGCTGGCCGAGGATGCCGCCGAGGAGCTCCGGCTCACCTACGTGGCGCTGACCCGAGCCCAGTCGCAGGTGGTCACGTGGTGGGCGCCCACGCGGGACGCCCGCAACAGCGGGCTCACGCGCCTCCTGTTCGGGCGGTCCGCGGGGCAGGCCGAGGTCCCCGACGTGACGGAGGCACCGGCCGACGACGACGCCGCGACGGCGCTCGAGCGGTGGCAGCAAGCGGGTGCGCTCCTCGTCGAGGACGCTCAGCGAGGGCCGGCGCCGGCCCTGGGGACTCGTCCCGCGGCTCCCACCTTGTCGGTGCGGCGCTTCGACCGGGCGCTCGACCTCGCCTGGCGCCGCACGTCGTACTCCGGACTGATCCGGGCCGACGACCCGCAACCGGTCACCGAGGCGGAGTTTTCCGGGACGGTCGACGAACCGGAGGACGCGACCCCCGAGACGCCGGTCGAGGAGACCGCCGCTCCGGTGGGACCGGCCAGTCCGATGGCGGACCTGCCGGCCGGTGCCACCTTCGGGTCGCTGGTCCATGCGGTGCTCGAGACGGCCGATCCCCAGGCGCCCGACCTGCGTGAGGAGCTACGCCGGCGCGCGGAGGAGCAGCTGCGGTGGTGGTCGGTCGCCGCGACTCCCGAAGCGCTCGCCGACGGCATGCTCCCGATGCACGCCACGTCGCTGGGGCCGCTCGCCGAGGACCGGACCCTGGTCGACCTCGGCCGGCGCGACCGGCTCTGCGAGCTCGACTTCGAGATCCCGCTCGACGGTGGCGACGGTCCGCCGGTGCGCGGCACGGAGGTGTTCCTCGCCGAGGTGGCCGACCTGATGCGCGCGCACCTGCCCAGCGACGACCCGCTGCTGCCCTACGCAGACCGGCTGGCCGCGCCGGGGCTCGGCAGCCAGGCGCTGCGCGGCTACCTCAGCGGCTCCATCGACGTGGTGCTCCGACTGCGGGGAGGGACCGGTCCTGGCGGCGGCGACCGCTACCTGGTCGTCGACTACAAGACCAACCTGCTCGGCGAACCCGGCCGGCCCTCCCTGGCGTGGGACTACCGGCCCGAGGCACTCGCTGGGGCGATGCTGCACTCGCACTACCCGCTCCTGGCGATGCTCTACTCCGTGGTCCTGCATCGCTACCTTCGCTGGCGCCAGCGCGACTACGACCCCGAGCGTCACCTCGGCGGAGTGCTCTACCTCTACGTGCGGGGCATGGCCGGGGCGGACACGCCGGTGACGGACGCCGGCCCCTGCGGGGTGTTCTCCTGGAAGCCGCCCGCCGCGCTGGTGGTCGCGCTCTCCGACCTGCTGGCCGGCCGCGGAACGCAGGAGGGGAGCCGTGGCTGAGGCACTCCTTCCCGTGCTCGGGCCCCACGACCGTCGGCTCGCCCGGAGCGCCACCGGGATGCTGGCAGCCTTCAACGCCGTCGACGTGCTGCGGCCGGCCGATGTGCACGTGGCCCGGACCGTGGCCGAGAAGGTCGGCGACAGCGACGAGACGGTGCTGTTGGCCGCCGCGCTCGCCGTGCGAGCGGTGCGGACCGGATCGGTCTGCGTCGACCTGCGCACGATCGCGGCCGTGCCTGTCGAGGCCGCGCCCCTCGACGCCGGCACCGCCCAGACGAGCGGTACGGCCGATCTCCCGTGGCCGGAGCCCGAAGGGTGGCTGGCCGCGGTCGGAGCGAGCGCGCTGGTGGCGGAGCAGGTGCTGCGGCTCGACGGCTCGCTGCTCTACCTCGACCGCTACTGGCGCGAGGAGCAGCAGGTGGTCCGCGACCTGCTGGACCGGCTGGCCGCCCGTCCCCCGGAGGTCGACGAGGGCCTCCTCGAGGCGGCAGTGCTCCGGGTCTTCCCGGCTGAGGGGTACGACGAGCAGCGGGCGGCAGCTCGCGCCGCCGCCCGGCAGTGGACCACCGTGCTCACCGGAGGACCGGGCACGGGCAAGACCACCACCGCGGCGGGTCTGCTCGCGCTGCTCGTCGAGCAGCACGAGGCGGTGCACGGGCGGCGCCCCCGCATCGCGCTCGCCGCGCCGACCGCCCGGGCCGGTGCCCGGTTGCAGGAGGCGGTGGCCACCGCCACCGCCGCGCTCGGGCCGGCCGACCGGGAGCGGCTCGGTGCACTGACCGCGTCCACGCTCCACCGGCTGCTGGGCTGGCGGCCCGACTCCTCGGTGCGCTTCCGGCACGACCGCCACCACCGGCTGCCCTACGACGTGGTGGTGGTCGACGAGGCCTCGAGGGTCTCGCTGACGATGATGGCCCGGCTCCTGGAGGCGCTGCGACCTCAGGCCCGGCTGGTGCTGATGGGCGATCCCGCGCAACTGGTCTCCGTCGAGGCGGGCGCCGTGCTCGCGGACCTCGTCGACGGCTTCGCCGGCCGCGAGGACTCCCCGGTCGTCGAGCTCACGAGGGTGCACCGTTTCGGCGGCGGCATCGGCACTCTTGCCGACGCCCTGCGCCGCGGCGACGCCGATGCGGTCGTCGACGTGCTCAGCGCGGGGTCGGCCGACGTCGAGTTGGTGGACCCGGCCGACGACGCGGCGATGGCGGCGGCGCGCCAGGAGATCCTGGCCGCGGCGCTGGCCGTCCGCCTGCCCGCAGAGAGCGGCGTCGGCGCAGCCGCCGTGGCGGCACTCGACGACCACCGGCTGCTCTGCGCCCACCGCGACGGTCCCCACGGCGTGAGCGGCTGGAACCGCCAGGTCGAGCACCTCCTCACCGAGGCGACCGGCATGGCGCACTACGAGGAGTGGTACGCCGGCCGCCCCATCCTGGTCACCGCGAACGATCGCGGTCTGGGGCTCTACAACGGCGACCTTGGCGTCGCGGTCCGCGAGCCGGACGGACGGTTGCGGGTGCACATCGCGGCGCCCGGTGGCGTGAAGGGCTACGCCCCCAGCCGGCTGCCCCAGGTGCAGACCGTCTACGCGATGACCGTCCACAAGTCGCAGGGCAGCCAGGCCCGGGTCGTCACCGTCGTCATGCCGCCCGAGGACTCCCAGCTCCTCACCCGCGAGCTGTTCTACACCGCGGTCACCCGAGCCCAGGAGAAGGTCCGGATCATCGGCACGCTCAAGGCCGTGCGGGCCGCGGTCGATCGTCAGGTCCAGCGCGCCTCGGGGCTGGCGGACCGGCTGCGCTGAGGCGGCCGGCTCACCCTCGGTTCGCGCAGACATGCCGCAGGTTCGGCCGATGGCGGGAGCCGCCCCACCCCCGGTCCACGGTGACGAGCGCCACGACCACCGCCGGCCGGAGCCATGTCCTCACTACTCCGAGGTAACTAGACTCAGGCGCCATGGAGCGCACGATCTACGACGCCGACCACGAGTCCTTCCGCGAGTCGGTGAGGGAGTTCCTCGACCGCGAGGTGAAGCCGAACCTCGAGAAGTACGAGCAGAACCACGGCCTCGACCGCGACTTCTGGCTCGCCGCCGGCCGTCAGGGCTTCCTCGGCCTGGAGATCCCCGAGGAGTACGGCGGCTCCGAGGCGGGTGACTACCGGTTCAACGCCGTGCTCACCGAGGAGCTCGCCAAGGTCAACATGGCGCTCGCCTCCTGTGTCGGCATCCACGCCGACATCGTGGCGCCCTACCTCGTGCACCTGACCACCGACGAGCAGCGCAAGCGCTGGCTGCCCGGCTACGCCGCCGGCGAGATCCTCGGCGCGATCGGGATGACCGAGCCGAGCGTGGGGTCGGACCTGGCGAACCTCAAGACCACTGCGGTGCGCGACGGCGACGACTGGGTGATCAACGGCTCGAAGACCTTCATCACCAACGGCTACAGCGCCGACCTGGTCGTGGTCGCCGCCCGCACCGCGCCGGAGAAGAAGGCCAAGGGCATCTCGCTGTTCGGCGTCGAGACCGCGAAGCCCGGCTTCGCCGTGGGCCGCAAGCTCGACAAGGTCGGCCAGGACGAGTCCGACACCGCCGAGCTCTCCTTCACCGACCTCCGCGTGAGCAACGACGACCTCGTCGGGCCGCTCGACACCGGATTCATCTCGATGATGCAGTTCCTGCCGCAGGAGCGGCTCAATTGCGCGATCGCGAACCTGGCGCACGCCCGGCAGATCCTCGACGAGACGATCGAGTACGCCCAGCAGCGCGAGGCGTTCGGCAAGCCGATCGGCACCTTCCAGCACAACCAGTTCCTGCTGGCCGACCTCGTCACCCGCGCCGACGTGACCCAGGCGTTCATCGACCAGTGCGTGGTCGCGCACGCGGCCGGCAAGCTCACGCCGGTGGACGCCGCGAAGGCGAAGTGGTGGACCTCGCAGGTGCAGAACGAGATCCTCGACCACTGCGTCCAGCTGCACGGCGGCTACGGCTACATGAACGAGTACCGCGTCGCGCGCGCCTGGCGCGACGCCCGGGTCACCAAGATCTGGGCCGGCTCCAACGAGATCATGAAGATGCTGATCGGGCGCGACCTGGGTCTGTGACCCGCGCCGCACGCGCGGCGGCGGACGACGCCCGGCCGGGGGAATGGTGCGGCCCGGCCGGGCGTTGCCGTCGCACGTGACGAGCACTCCGGTGAGTAGGGCCAGCGTCGGCCTGCGCAGCGAGCGGGGTCCGGTGCTCCTCGCGGTGATGCTGAGCACCGGTCTGGTGGCGATCGATGCGACGATCCTCGCCACCGCCGTGCCGAAGGTCGTCAGCGACCTGGGTGGCTTCACCGAGTTCCCGTGGCTGTTCTCGGTCTATCTGCTCGCCCAGGCCGTCGCCGTGCCCGTCCACGGCAAGGTGGCCGACATCATCGGACGCAAGCCGGTGATGCTGCTCGGCATCGGCCTGTTCCTCGCCGGCTCCCTGCTGTGCGGCACGGCGTGGAGCATGGGCACGCTGATCGCGTTCCGCGTCGTCCAGGGCCTCGGTGCCGGCGCCGTGCAGCCGATGGGGATCACGATCATCGGTGACCTCTACTCGTTGGCCGAGCGCGCGAAGGTGCAGGGCTACCTGGCGAGCGTCTGGGCGATCGCCTCGGTCGTCGGACCGACGCTGGGTGGTGCGTTCTCGGACTACCTCAGTTGGCGGTGGATCTTCTTCGTCAACCTCCCGGTCGGCGCGGCCGCGGTGTGGATGCTGCTGCGGCACTTCGACGAGTCGGTGCAGCGACGGCAGCACCGGATCGACTACGCCGGCGCGGCCCTCCTGGCCCTGGGCGGTACGGCGCTCCTGCTGGCCCTCCTCGAGGGAGGCCAGCGGTGGGCGTGGGGCTCGCCGACCAGCGTGGTGCTGTTCGCCGGCAGCGCGCTCCTGCTGGTGGCATTCGTCCAGGTCGAGCGCCGCGCTGCCGAGCCGCTGCTGCCGCTGTGGGTCTTCGGACACCGCACGCTGGTGGCGGCCAACCTCGCGTCGCTCGTGGTCGGTGTCCTCACGCTGGGGCTGTCGTCGTACGTCCCGCTCTACGCCCAGGGCGTGCTGGGGCACGGGGCGGTGATCGCCGGCCTCGCGCTGGCCGCGATGACGATCGGCTGGCCGATCGCCGCCGCGATCGCCGGCCGCTTCTATCTGGGCATGGGCTTCCGGCTCACCCTGCTGATGGGGTCGGCGTTCGCCGTAGCGGGCGCCGCCGTGCTGCTCACCGTGCACGCCGGCGGGTCGATCCTGATCCTCGCCGCGGCCTGTTTCGTGATGGGCATCGGCTTCGGCTTCGTGGCGAGTCCCGCGGTCGTCGCCGCCCAGTCCCGCGTGACCTGGCGCCACCGCGGGGGCGTCACCGGCGCGACCCTGTTAGGCCGCGCGGTGGGCAGCGCGGTCGGCGTCGCGGTGTTCGGTGCGGTGGCGAACGCCCAGGTCGCGGACCGGCTCGGCGGATCGGCGGGCACGCTCGACCACGTCCCGAGGGCCGTCCTCGCGCCGGCGCTGCACGACGTCTTCCTCGTCTCGGCCGAGGTCACGCTCGCGCTCGTGCTGATCGGGGGGCTGATGCCGCACCGGCTGACCGAGCCGGAGGCCGACCCGGAGCCGGCCCCGGAGCCGGCGCCGACGGCCGCGGCCTGAGGCCCGGCGTAGGCGATGAGGATGTTCGTCGCGGCGGTGCCGCCGGAGTCCGCCGTGGAGGATCTCGACGCGTTCCTCGACGCGCGCCGCGAGCATGGAGCGTTCCGGTGGACGCTGCCGGAGCACTGGCACGTCACGCTCGCCTTCCTCGCCGACGTACCGGACCGCGCGGTCGACGAGCTCGCGGAGCGGCTGGCCGCGAGCGCCCTCCGGCACGCCGCGACGACGGCGACGATCCTCGGGGGCGGCGCCTTCCCGCACGTGGCAGCGGCCAAGGTGCTGTGGGCCGGCCTGGAGGTCGACGACGCCGACGGGTTGGCACATCTGGCGGCAGGCTGCCGCACGGCGGCCGCCAAGGCCGGTGCAGAGCCCCACGGCCAGCGGTTCCGGCCCCATCTCACGCTGGCGCGGATGAGCCAGCCGGTGGAGGCGACCCGGTGGGTGCGCCTGCTCGACGCCTACCGGGGACCCTCGTGGCGCGTGGAGGAGGTCGCGCTGATCGCCTCGCACCTGGGGGAGGGACCGCGAAGGAGACCGCGCTACGAGACCGTGGCGAGGTTCCCGCTGGGGGCGTGACCGCTCGCGATCCGGAACGGCGCCGCGCCGCCGAGGCGCGTGGCGGATAGCGTCGAGGCATGTCCTACCTGCTGCGGGTCCAGCTCCCCGACGTGCCCGGTTCGCTGGGCCGCCTGGCGAGCGCGATCGGCGCGGCCGGCGGCAACATCAACGCGATCGAGATCGTCTCGCGTGACGACGGCTTCGCGGTCGACGACGTCTTCCTCGCCGCGGACGGCGGCGTGATGCCCGACAGCATCGTCTCGGCGTGCCAGCAGCTCGACGGCGTCTCCGTGCTGTGGATCTCCCGGTACGCCGCCGGAACGAACATCTTCCTCGACCTCGAGGCCGTCGAGTCGATGGCGGAGGTGCCCGAGGCCGCCGCCGACACCCTGGTGGAGCTCTCGCCCACGGTCTTCCGCGCGGACTGGGGCATGCGGGTGCGCCGTGAGGGCGAGCGGTACGTCGTGCTGCACCGCACCTCCGCGGCTCCGGCCGACATCCCGCCCGACGTCGAGTGGCCCCAGGGTGATCTCCAGCAGCGCAGCATCGGCGACCTGATCGTGGCCGGTGCGCGCTTGGGCGATCACCAGGCGATCGTGATCGCGCGCCGCGGCGGCCCGGAGTTCCTCGACTCCGAGCTGGCCCGGCTCCGCCACCTGGTCGCGCTTGCCAGCTCGATCAGCGGCTGAGGAGGTCAGCGGGGGCAGCCTCCGACGCCCGCGACGTCCCCGTTCTCGCGCAGGCCGCTCGCGGTGCGGACGCGCCACGCCGAGCAGTACCGGCCGCTGAACAGCGGCTCGCGGCGCAGGGTCACCGGCGCCCACCGGCCGTTGCCGACCGGCTCGAGGTAGCGGAACGACGTACCGAAGAGGGCGCGGTCGTTGTGCCGGTGCTTGAGGTACCGGTCGAGCCACGCCTGCACGTAGTGGCTGGTGAGGTCCTGGCCGTACCGGCTCGCCGG
>JBQCCW010000179.1:0-10349 GCA_051961835.1 Marmoricola sp.
GATGAAGGCCCGTGAGGCGCGCAAGAACCAGGCGCACACGATCATCAAGGAGATGAAGCTCCGGCCCAAGATCGACCCGCACGACTACGAGACCAAGAAGGGTCACGTCGTTCGGTTCCTGTCACAAGGCGACAAGGTCAAGATCACGATCATGTTCCGCGGTCGCGAGCAGCACCGGCCCGAGCTAGGGTTCCGGCTGCTCCGGCGCCTCGCCGAGGACGTCCAGGAGCTGGGGTTCGTGGAGTCCGCGCCCAAGCAGGACGGGCGCAACATGATCATGGTCCTGGGCCCGAACAAGAAGAAGGCCGAGGCCAAGCTCGAGGTGAAGGCCGCCAAGGAGCAGCGCGCCGCCGAGCGCGCGGCCGAGCGGGTCGAGGAAGAGGCCGAGCGCGCCGCCGCCCGCGACCCCGAGGTCGCGGTGGCTCCCAAGAAGGAGCGCGGCCGCTCGGAGAACCTCGATCCCGAGATCGACGCCTGAGAGAAGACCACCGTGCGGTGGACGGGCCGAACCGCGCCCGCCCCCGCCAGGAAGAGAAACGGAAACGACACCATGCCGAAGAACAAGACGCACTCCGGCGCCTCGAAGCGCTTCCGCGTGACCGGCTCGGGCAAGATCCTGCGCGAGAAGGCCGGCAAGCGCCACAACCTCGAGAAGAAGGCGTCCAAGGTGACGCGCCGGATGACCGGCACCACCGAGCTCGCCAAGTCCGACGTCAAGACCGCCAAGAAGCTGCTCGGTCTCTGACCGCCGGCCCCCGAATCAAGGAGTAACTCCCACATGGCACGCGTGAAGCGGGCGGTCAACGCCCAGAAGAAGCGCCGGGTCGTCCTCGAGCGCGCCTCCGGCTACCGCGGACAGCGCTCGCGCCTGTACCGCAAGGCCAAGGAGCAGGTCACCCACTCGCTGGTCTACAGCTACAACGACCGCCGCAAGAAGAAGGGCGACTTCCGCAAGCTCTGGATCCAGCGGATCAACGCCGCGGCCCGGGCCGAGGGGATGACCTACAACCGGTTCATCCAGGGTCTCAAGGCCGCCGGGGTCGAGGTGGACCGCAAGATCCTCGCCGACCTCGCCGTCACCGACTCCGCCGCGTTCGCGGCGCTCGTGCAGACCGCCCGCGAGGCGCTGCCCGAGGACGTCAACGCGCCGGCCGACGCGGCCGTCAGCGCCTGAGATCGTCACACCGCGCGTGAGCGACGGCACGCCGCTGCTCACGGTCAAGAGCCGCCGGGTGAAGGAAGCCCGGCGGCTCTTGCGTCGCCGGGACCGGGTCGAGCAGGGACTGTTCCTCGCCGACGGCCCCAAGGCCGTCGAGGGCGCGCTGGCCCTGGAGGGCTGCGTGCAGGAGGTGTTCGCGACGCCGGCAGCGCTCGCCACGTACGCCGACCTGCTCGCCGGCACGAGGCCGGTGCTCGTCGACGACCGAGCGGTGGCGGCGGTCAGCGACAGCGTCACGCCGGCGGGGTTGGTCGCGGTCTGTCGTCCGATCGACCGGCCCCTGCCGGCCGTGCTCGACGTCGCCGGCGGGTCTGCCGACACGCTCGCGATCTGCGCGGAGGTCCGCGACCCGGGCAACGCGGGGACGATCATCCGGACCGCCGACGCGGTCGCGGCGGGGGGCGTCGTCCTCGCCGGTGACAGTGTCGACCCCTACAACCCCAAGACGGTGCGGGCGAGCGTGGGCTCGCTGTTCCACGTCCCGCTGGCCCTCGAGCGCGACCCGGCGGCCGCCGTGCGCGCCGTACGCGCGGCCGGCTTCGTCGTCCTCGCCGCCGACGGTGCCGGGGAGCACGACCTGTTCGCCAGCGCGGATCTCCTGCGCGGCCGTGTGGCCTGGCTCTTCGGCAACGAGGCGCACGGCCTGCCGCCGGAGCTCGCCGACCTCGCAGACCACCGCGTCGCGATACCGATCCCCGGCCGGGCGGAGAGCCTGAACCTGGCCACCGCCGCGGCCGTCTGCCTCTACGCCGGCCTTCGGGCGCGCAGCTGAGGCCAGCACGAAGGCCCCGGCCCGTGAGCTCACGGACCGGGGCGTTCGCGGTGTTCGTCGATCAGCAGCGGGTCACTTCAGGGTGACCATCCGGACCATGCCCATCATCGCGTGGGGCATCCCGTCCGGGCCCGGGAAGAAGCACATCTCGACGTAGGTGCCGGCGGGCAGCGAGTAGCCAAGCGTCTGCCAGTGACCGGGGGAGAGCGTCCCGGTGCTCCGGCTGCCTGCACGCATGAACGACGGCGGGTTGGGCGACTGCAGCGCCTGCATCACCTGCGACCGGGTCGTGCCGTCGGCGACGTGCTGCAGCACGAGGAAGTGGGGGCTGTCGGTCGCCCGGTTCCACACCTTGATGCTGCCCTTTGCGGGGAGCACCTTCGACCCGCCGAAGCGCATGCCGTCGCGCATCGTCACGGTGCCGGCGGACGGAGCCGATGCGTGCGGCGCCTGGCCGGTCACCGTCAGGCTCTTGACCAGCTTCGCCCCGTGCTCGCCGATCGCGAGGGCGACGTAGTGGCCGGCCCGGGTCAACGCGAAGCGCCCGCGCGCGGCGTGGCCGTCGGTGCCCAGGCCGCCGTAGCCCTGGGCGTGGGAGAACAGTCGCTTCATCCCGGCCTGAGTCGGCTGCGACTGGCCGAAGTTGCCGCTGTCACGCTTGAGCATCGTGAACGTGTAGCCGGACTTCAGCCGCCAGATCTCGACGCCGGGACCAGCGGCGGGCTGGGCGTAGCTCGCGCGCACCACTCCTGCGTGGAGCGACGAGGGTCCCCGGTAGTGGACGACGCCGTGGGAGTCGGCGGTGAACGTCATCGACGGTGCCGATGCGTCCGCGGAGGACGTGGTGAGGGCAACGCCCGCGGTGGCTGCGGAGAGGGCGGCGACCAGGGCGACGGCGCCCTGCCCGCGTCGACGCGCTCCGGTGAGTGAGGTGATGCGCATGGATGACCTGCCTCGTGGTGGGAGGGTGCTGCGATTCCGGCGGACGCTAGACCCGTCGGCCCCCGGTGAGGAGAGAAGACACGCCCTGGCCTAGACAGACCCCGGAGATCGCGGTTCTCTCGGGACAGGCGTCGCAGCGATGATGACAATGGCGCGATGGTGCGCCGCTCACGTCTGCTCGTCCGCCTCGGGATCGGGGGGCTCGCCGCTGCGGTGGCCGGGGCCGGGATCGTCGTCGTCGTCGGATCCGACAGCGCCTCCCCACACAACTCGGCGTCGGCAGCCTCCGCGCCGACGAGTGCCTCGGTGGTGGTCCCGCGGGGGGCGATGACCAAGGGCTACCAGACCAAGCGGGTGTCGCTGGCGCCGGGCGGGAAGCTCAGCGTCGTCAACCTCGACACGATCGACCACACCGTCACCTCGACCGACACCGGTAGCGACGGGCGGCCCTTGTTCGACGTGGTGGTGCCCCCGGGCGCCACCGTGTCCGTGCCGGCCGCGAGCCGGCTCGGGTCGGGCCAGTACTCCTTCTACTGCCGCTACCACCCGAGCATGCGGGGCGTGCTGACGATCTCCGGTACGGCGGGAGGCGTCGGCCCGGTGGCTCAGAAGTTCGAGCAACCGCTGCTGCTGCCGCCCGTGCGCACTGCGCGGCGGGTGACGCTCACCGAGGAGCCGGGCGAGGTCCGCGTGCTGCCCCACGGGCCCCGCACGCCGATGTGGACCTTCGACGGCACCTACCCCGGACCGACGATCCGTCGGCCGGCCGGCAACGCCAGCACGGTTGTGGTGGTCAACCGACTGCCCCGCGCGGCCGGATCCACCACGCTGCACCTGCACGGCGATCACCACGCGTCGGCCGACGACGGCCAGCCTGCCAGCCACCTGGTGCGCCACGGCGCCCGGCGCACCTACCGCTTCCCGCTGCGCGAGCAGGGCCGTCCGGTCCCCGGAGCGTTCCTCTGGTACCACGACCACCGGATGGACAACACCACCCGCAACAACTGGCGGGGTTTGCAGGGCATGTTCATCATCGACTCCCCCCAGGAGCGCTCGCTGCGCCTGCCGACCGGGCGTCACGATCTCCCGCTGATGGTGAGCGAGCGGAGCTTCACGGCCGACAACCGGCTCACCGGCGTGCGGACGGCGACGATGACGATGGACCACGGCACGATGGCGTTCACCGGCCCGCACGCACCCCCGGGCGACGGCACGTTCGGTGACCACATCCTGGTCAACGGCCGCTACGCGCCGTACACCTCGGTCACGGCGTCGCGCTACCGGCTGCGGCTGCTCAACTCCTCGGCGATGTCGGCCTACGAGTTCGCGTTGAGCGACGGGCGGCCGATGGTGCAGATCGGCACGGGCGCCAGCCTGCTGCCCCGTGCCGTGGTCAAACAGAGCATCCTGCTCGGACCCGGCCAGCGCGCCGACGTCATCGTGGACTTCCACCGTGAGACCGGGCAACGGGTCCAGTTGCAGAGCATCGCGCGCACATCGACCGGGCCGCACGGCGGCACGGGCACCGCGGTGGGCGCCCTGATGGAGTTCCGGGTGGGCAAGGCCGTCACCGACCCGTCCCGGATCCCCGACGCGCTGCTGCGCACGCCTCGGCTCCGGGTCCCCACCAAGGTCGCCAAGACGTGGACGTTCGGGTTGTCGCGCACCAAGAGCGGTGCGTCGTACTGGTCGATCAACGGCCGGTCGTTCGATCCTCGCCGCATCGACCGCACCGTCAAGCTCGGCAGCGTCGAACGGTGGCGGTTCCGCAACACCAGCACGATGACCCACTACGTGCACCTGCACGAGGAGCAGTGGCACCTCGTGAGCCGCGACGGGCACCGCCCTCCGGCCGACGAGCGGGGCCTGACGGACACCTGGCGACTGGACCCCGGCGAGGTGATCGACGTGGCCGCCCGCTTCACCGACTACACCGGGGTCTTCATGCTGCACTGCCACATGCTCGACCACGAGGACCACGGGATGATGGCCCAGTTCAAGGTGGTCCGCTGAGCACGACGACGGTCGACCCGTGGAGTTGATCGGGCGGTCCCTACGCCTGCTGGAACTCCAGGCGGTTGCCGAACGGGTCGAAGGTGTGGAACCGGCGGATGCCAGGGAGCTCGCCGTCCGAGTGCGTGACCGCGGCCCCGGCCTCTTCGAGGGCGGCAGAGAGGACGTCGAGCTCGGTGACCAGGAATGCCGGGTGTGCCTTCTTGGCGGGCGCGAACGGTTCCTCGACGCCGAGATGGAGCACCGCACTGCCCGAGGTGAACCAGCAGCCGCCGCGCTCGGCGAGGGCCGGCGGCTTCGGCACTTCCTCCATCCTCAGGACCCCTCCGTAGTACTCCCGCGCGGCCGCCTCGCTGCCCACTGGAATGGCGACCTGCACATGGTCGAGGCCCGTGATCATGGGGGCAACCTAGCTCCTGACGGGGTCGGGTCGACGGCCGCAGGAGAAGGCGTGTCGCTCCTGGCCGAACGGCGAGGTTCCCCGGTACGCACGGCACAACGATCAGGCTGACCTGCTGGGCGAGGCGCTCCCTGGCACCGCCGGGCGAGGAGTACTTGGGCGTGTTCGCCGAACCTGCGGTCCTAGGGTGACGGGCATGGAGACGAGGGAGGACCTGCTCGACCTGCTGCCTGACGGCATCGTGCTCGCCGACGCCGAGGGCACCGTCACCCATCTGAACCGGGCGGCGCGTCGTCTTCTCGGTGCCGCCGCCCGGGTGGGGTCCCCGCTGGGGACCGTGATGGCGCTCCAGGACGAGGACGCCCGCGACTGGAGCACCACGGTGTGCCCCTATGGCGGGCTCTCGACGCGAGTCGGCGTACCGGAGATGTCCTGGCTCGCCCCCGACGGCGCCGAGGTCCTCGTCACCGCACGGTTGCACCGGGAGCGGCCGGGCGCGCCGGTCACGGCGGTCGCGGTGGTGCTGCGCTCGGGACGCGGTCGCGCCCGCCTGGACCGGGACCGCTCCGACCTCGTCGCCACCGTCGCCCACGAGCTGCGCAGCCCGCTGACGGGGGTCAAGGGGTTCGTCACGACCCTGCTCAACAAGTGGGACCGGCTCAGCGACGAGCAGAAGAAGCTGCTGCTCACCACCGTGCACGCCGACTCCGAGCGGCTCTCCCGTCTGATCACCGAGCTGCTCGACGTCGCGCGGATCGACACCGGACGTCTCCCGCTCTACCGGCGCCCGCTGCACATCGGCGCCGCGGTCGACAAGGTGGTGGACTCCGTGCGGGCCGGAACCGGCCGGCGCATCGTGGTGGTGCACGCCGACCCGGACGCCGTCGTGTACGCCGACCCCGACAAGCTCAGCCAGGTGGTGGCGAACCTCGTGGAGAACGCCGTACGACACGGTGAGGGGGAGGTCCGTGTCACCACGGCGCCCGACGGCGCGGCGGTTCAGATCGTCGTGGAGGACGACGGCGAGGGGATCCCCGAGGAGATCCGGCGCCGGGTCTTCACCAAATTCTGGAAGCAGGGCGTCCGCGGCGGCTCCGGTCTGGGCATGTACATCGTCAACGGCCTGGTCCAGGTGCACGGCGGGAGCGTCAGCATCGGCGACGCCGCGACCGGCGGCGCGCGGCTGGTGGTGCGGTGGCCGGCGCACGAGGGCGAGGCTGCTTGATCGCGCGCCGTCCGCTGCGGGAAACCCGGTCGAGGCGCGGGACGGCCGCTTCCTAGACTTGCCCGCATGTCCGGCCCCAACTCCGAGTACGACCCCGTCCAGGTGAGCCCGCTCGGGGAGGCCGAGGTCGCCGAGATGCGCGCCGCGGCGCTGGCCGCCGTGGCCGCGGCCGCCGACCTCGACGCACTCCGGGAGGCGCGCACCCAGCATGCAGGGGACCGCTCGCCGCTCGCCTTGGCCAACCGGGAGATCGGCGCGCTGCCACCGGCCGCCCGCAAGGAGGCGGGCATGCGGGTGGGTCGTGCTCGCGCCGAGATCGCGCAGGCGCTCGCCGCACGTCAGGAGGTCCTCGAGGCCGAGGCCGAGGAGCGGATGCTCGTCGAGGAGACGGTGGACGTCACGCTGCCGTGGGACCGGCGCCCCCTGGGTGCGCGCCACCCCCTGACGACGCTGTCCGAACGCATCGCCGACGTCTTCGTCGCGATGGGGTGGGAGGTCGCCGAGGGCCCGCTGGTCGAGGCCGAGTGGCTGAACTTCGACGCGCTCAACCTCGGACCCGACCACCCGGCGCGCACCATGCAGGACACGTTCTGGACCGACCCGCCGGAGGACCATCTGGTGCTGCGGACCCACACGTCGCCCGTGCAGGCCCGGACGATGCTCGCCCAGGACCCGCCGATCTACGTCGTGTGCCCGGGGCGCGTCTTCCGCACCGACGAGTACGACGCCACGCACAGCCCGATGTTCCACCAGGTCGAGGGCCTCGTGGTCGACGAGGGCATCACGATGGCCCACCTGCGCGGATCGCTCGACCACATGCTCCGGGCCCTGTTCGGGGACGGGATCAGCACCCGCTTCCGCCCCTCGTACTTCCCCTTCACCGAGCCCTCGGCCGAGATGGACATGGTGTGCTTCGTGTGCCGGGGCACCGGGGCGGCGGTCGACGGCGAGGGCACATGCCGGACCTGTCGTGGGGAGGGCTGGATCGAGCTCGGCGGCTGCGGCGTCGTCAACCCGCGCGTGCTCACCGCGTGCGGCATCGACGCCGACCGCTACACCGGCTTCGCGTTCGGCTTCGGCATCGATCGGATGCTGATGTTCCGCCACGGCGTCGACGACCTGCGCGACATGTTCGAGGGCGACGTCCGGTTCACGACGGCATTCGGGGTGGAGATCTGATGAAGGCACCCGTCTCCTGGATCAAGGAGTACGTCGAGCTGCCGGCCGACGTCACCACCGACGACCTCGCCGCCCGGCTGACGGCGCTCGGGCTCAAGCTCGAGGCGCTCGAGCGGCCCGGTCAGGAGATCACCGGTCCGCTCGTGGTCGGCCGCGTCCTGACCCGCGAGCCGGAGCCGCAGAAGAACGGCAAGACCATCAACTGGTGCACCGTCGACGTCGGCGCAGCCAACGGGACGGGCGAGCCGCAGGGGATCGTCTGCGGCGCGCACAACTTCGAGGTCGGCGACCTCGTGGTCGTCGTGCTCCCCGGCGGCGTGCTTCCCGGAGGGTTCGCGATCTCGGCGCGGAAGACCTACGGCCACGTCTCGGCGGGGATGATTTGCTCGGCCCGCGAGCTGGGCCTCGGCGAGGACCACGACGGCATCGTCGTGCTGCCGGCCGACGCCGGCGAGCCGGGTGACGACGTGTTCGACCTGCTCGGCCTCGGCGAGGAGGTCATCGAGTTCGAGATCAACCCCGACCGGGCCTACGCGCTCTCGCTGCGCGGCGTGGCCCGGGAGGCGGCGCTCGCCTACGGCGCGCCGTACACCGACCCCGCGCTCCGGGAGTCCCCGGCCGAGGAGGGGGAGGCCTATCCCGTCGTCGTGGAGGACCCGACCGGTGCGCCCGTCTTCGTCACCCGCACGGTGAGCGGCCTCGACCCGACCGCCGCCACACCCGGTTGGATGGCGCGCCGCCTGCAACTGGCCGGGATGCGTCCGATCAGCCTCGCCGTCGACGTCACGAACTACGTGATGCTCGAGCTCGGGCAGCC
This sequence comes from Marmoricola sp., assembly GCA_051961835.1. Taxonomy (GTDB): domain Bacteria; phylum Actinomycetota; class Actinomycetes; order Propionibacteriales; family Nocardioidaceae; genus Marmoricola. The sequence continues at coordinate 8,568 of JBQCCW010000179.1, forward strand.
GATCCACGGATACGACCGCTCCCGCCTCGCAGGGCCGCTCCGGGTCCGCCGCGCGACCGAGGGCGAGAAGCTCACCACGCTCGACGGCGTCGACCGCGTCCTGAGCGCCGAGGACCTGCTGATCACCGACGACTCGGGGCCGATCGGGCTGGCCGGCGTGATGGGCGGGCGCACGACCGAGCTCTCCGAGACCACGACCGACGTGGTGGTCGAGGCGGCCTACTTCGACCCGGTCTCGATCTTCCGGACGCAGCGCCGACACAAGCTGCCCAGCGAGGCGAGCCGCCGGTTCGAGCGCGGCATCGACCCGACGATCCAGCAGGCGGCCGCCGACCGCGTCGTCGAGCTGCTCGTCCGCCACGGCGGCGCGACCGCCGACCCGGGCGTCACCGTGGTCGGCGCGCCCCCCGCCCCCGCGACGATCACGATCGCGCCGGACCTCCCCGGGCGGGTGACGGGCATGCCGATCACCGCGGCCGAGACCCGCGCGCACCTCGAGGCGGTCGGGTGCGGGGTGCTCGAGGACGGTGAGGACACCGCGACCTTGACGGCCGTGGCGCCCCCGTGGCGGCCGGACCTCACCGACCCCTTCGACCTCGTCGAGGAGGTCGCGCGGATCGTCGGCTACGACCAGGTGCCCTCGGTGCTGCCGCCGGCTCCCGCCGGCCGCGGGCTCACCCCGGCGCAGGCACTCCGGCGGCGGGTGGGACGCGCCTTGGCCGGCAACGGGTTCGTCGGGGTGGTGACGTTCCCGTTCGTCGGGCCGGCCGACCTCGACGCCCTCGGCCTGCCCGCCGACGACGCGCGACGTACGACGCTGCGGCTGGCCAACCCGCTGAGCAGTGAGCAGCCGGCGATGACGACCACGCTGCTGCCCGCGCTCCTGCGGACCGCCGCCCGCAACCTCGGTCGCGGGGCCACCGACGTCGCGCTCTTCGAGTCCGCGCCCGTCACGCTCCCCGCGGCGGCAGGACCAGCCCCGATCCTCGGCGTGGATCGTGCCCCGTCGGCCGAGGACCGCGCCCGCCTCGAAGCGGCCCTCCCGGCCCAACCGCAGCACCTCGCACTGGTGCTCGCCGGGGATCGCGACCCTTCGGGATGGTGGGGTCCCGGTCGCCCCGCGTGCTGGGCCGACGCCGTGCAGGCGGTCCGCGACCTCGCCGCGGTCCTCGACGTCGAGATGACCGTGCGAGCCGCTCAGGTGGCGCCGTGGCATCCCGGCCGGTGCGCGGAGGTGTCGGTGGAGGGACGCGTCGTGGGCCACGCCGGCGAGCTGCACCCGCGCGTGTGTGCGGCGTTCGACCTCCCGGGGCGCACGTCGGCCGCCGAAGTGGACCTCGAGGCACTGCTGTCCGCCGCGCCGCAGATCGTGCCCGCACCGGTCTTCTCGACCTACCCGGTCGCCAAGGAGGACGTCGCCCTGGTCGTGGAGGCGTCCGTTCCGGTGGCCGAGGTCGGCGCCACGCTCCGCGAGGGCGCCGGCCCGCTGTGCGAGTCGGTCCGTCTCTTCGACGTCTACACCGGTCCGCAGGTGGGGCAGGGGCGCCGCTCCCTGGCGTTCGCCCTCCGGTTCCGGGCCCCCGACCGCACCCTCACCGAGGAGGAGACCGCGGCCGCCCGCGACGCCGCCGTGGCCCTCGCCGCCGACCGCCACGGCGCCGTCCAGCGCACCTGAGCTCGCGCGCCGGGGTCGTTTTCACAGGCTAGGAGAGGAAACCCACGCGATCCGGCACGTCCGTCATCCCCGCGACCGTGGCGAGGATGCGTGGCGTGCCGGATCGT
>JBQCCW010000180.1:0-4228 GCA_051961835.1 Marmoricola sp.
GACAGTTCGTTGCCCGACGACCGCTACCTGCGGGTGCTCGACCCCTGGGTGTCGCTGGCCGGCGCGGCCGCGGTGACGACCCGAATCGAGCTGGCCACGGCGGTAGCGCTGCCCGTCGAGCACGACCCGATCAGCTTGGCCAAGACGATCGCCACCCTCGACCACCTCTCCGGTGGCCGTGTGACGCTGGGCGCCGGCTTCGGCTGGAACACCGACGAGCTGGCCGACCACCACGTGCCCGGCGAGCGGCGACGCAGCGTCCTGCGCGAGTACCTGGAGGCGATGCGGGCGCTGTGGAGCGACGAGGAGGCCGCCTACGACGGGGAGTTCGTCTCCTTCGGGCCGTCCTGGGCGTGGCCGAAGCCCGTCCAGCACCACATGCCCGTCGTGGTCGGGGCCGGCGGCGGCCCACGGACGTTCGCGTGGATCGCCCGGCACGCCGACGGCTGGATGACCACGCCGATCGAGACCGACGTCGCGGACAAGGCAGCGGCCCTGCGGCAGGCATGGGCGGACGCCGGACGAGCCGGAGCGCCCGATGTCCGGGTCCTGGTGGCCCGCCGGCCCACCGCCGAGGAGCTCTCCTCCTGGGCGGAGGCGGGCGTCTCCGAGCTGATCTGGGGCATCCCCGACGGCACCGCGGCAGAGGCGCGGGCGCACCTCGACCGGCTCGCGGACCGGCTCGGCCTCGGGGGAGCCTCCCGGTGACCGCCCGGACGGGAGCCGTTGCCGACCACCTCGACCGGCTCGAGGACGTCGACGTGGTGGTGGTCGGCTCCGGCGGCGCGGCCCTCACCGGGGCCTGGGCGGCGGTTCGGCACGGACTGCGCACGGTGGTGCTCGAGAAGACCCCGTTCCTCGGCGGCACCTCCGCCTACTCCGGGGGCGCCTGCTGGCTGCCCGGCACGCAGGTGCAGCGCCGCGCCGGCAGCCCCGACTCCACCGACTCCGCGCGGCGCTACCTCTCCGCGATCCTCTCCGACCCCGACACCGAGCGGATCGAGGCGTTCCTCGCGCACGCCCCCGCTCTCGTCGCGGCGCTGGAGTCCGATCCCGACATGGCCTGGGAGCCGGTCGCGTTCCCGGAGTACTTCGACGCCCCGGGCCGAGTTCCCGGCGGCCGGTCCATCCAGCCGGTCGCCGTCGCACGCGACGACCTGCCCCCCGAGATCGCCGCGCTGATCCGTCCCCCCGTCGAGCGCGATCGCGAAGGCCGGTCCGGCCGGCGCACGCTCACCGGAGGTCAGGCGCTCGTGGGCCGCCTTGCCACCATGGTCGCCCGAGACGGCGGCACCCTGCTCACCGAGGCCGCCGTCACGGGCCTCGTGACCGAGGGCGGCCGGGTCGTCGGGGTCACCATGTCCACCGCCGCGGGGACGCACCGGCTCCATGCGCGCCGTGGAGTGCTGCTGGCCGCCGGCGGGTTCGAGGGTGACGCCGCCATGCGCACCGCGCATCACGTGCCGGGCAGCGCCGCCTGGACGATGGGGCCGCGGGGCACCAACCGGGGCGAGGTCATCCGGGCCGCCCTGGAGCTCGGTGCGGCCGGCGACTTCGGTCCGCTGGCGTGGTTCTGTCCCGGCGTCGCGCAGCCCGACGGCAGCGGCTCGTTCGTGTTGGGCCTGCGCAGCGGCATCGTCGTCGACCAGGACGGCCACCGCTACGCCAACGAGTGCCTGCCCTACGACCGGTTCGGGCGGGCCATGGCCGCCGCGCCCGAACGGGTGCCCTCCTGGCTGATCTTCGACAACCGCGAGCAGGGCCGGCTCCCGGCGATCGGGATTCCGGACGCGACCCCCGAGGAGCACCTCGCCGCCGGCACGTGGCTGAGCGCACCGGACCTCACGGCGCTGGCGGACGCCGCCGGCCTGCCCGCCGACGCGCTGGCCGCCACGGTGGACCGCTTCAACCGGGCCGCGGAGCAGGGCCACGACGCGGACTTCGGCCGCGGGGCGGACGAGTACGACACGTTCTTCGCCGGTGGCGGGGGTCCCCGCAACGCCGCGCTGGTGCCGTTGGACCGGGCACCGTTCTTCGCGGCGCGGCTCGTGCTCTGCGACCTCGGCACCAAGGGGGGCCTCGTCGTCGACGCCACCGGGCGCGTGCTGCGCAGCGACGGCACCGTGATCGACGGCCTGTTCGCCGCCGGCAACACCGCGGCGTCGATGTTCGGGAGCGTCTACCCCGGGCCCGGCGCGCCGCTGGGCTCGGGCATGGTCACGGCCTCCCTCGCCGTCGGGTCACTCCTCGCGGGCCGTTGACTCCGGCCGGTGCGCAGAACGTTCACGTCTGCAGCCGCTCGTAGACGAACTGCAGGTCGTCGGAGATGCTCACCATGCTGAACACCGCCGCCCACGCCCGCGCCACTCGGGGCGCGAAGGCGAGGCCGGTGACGTAGGCGCCACCGAACCACGGCGCCAGACAGAACGGGCACGACAACAGCTCGCCGACGGTGTGCCTGCCGTGCTCGGGTCGGGGCTTCTCGTTCAGCTCGGCGGGCGCCCCCACCTCCTCGAACTCCGTGAACGGCGCGCGAACCGGGGTCATCACCGCGTCCTTGGCCACCACCCGGGTGAACGCCTGCAACGCCAAGGCGCCGAGCGCGAGGTCTGCCACCGGGTAGCGCTCCGGGAGCCGACCGGTCTTCCGTCCGGCGAGCAGGACGCCGAGCGCCGTGCTGCCGAAGACGCCGAGCGCCGTCGCATAGCCGGCGATGTGGGCTGGATCGCGAGGTCCCTCACTCATGGCCGCGGCGTACCCGTGCTCCCGCTCCGCACACCGGCTGCCCCGCCACGCCTGCTCCGAACTACGGCGAGCACGCTCACATGGACTACGACACACCCGGTGCGAGGTAGTCGGTTTGGGCCATTGCGCGCGCGGGAAAAGTGTGCATCGGGGAGGGAAACCCACGACTGGAGCGACCCATGAACCTTCCCACCCCACCCTCACCACCACGGCGCGGCACCGGAGTGGCCGTCTTCACGGCCCTGCTGGCCGCCCTCGTCCTCGGTCTCGGCTCGCCCGCGCTCGCCGCCGGCGGCGACAACCCCGGCAACCACGGCAACGGCCCCGATCACAGCCAGGGCAACGCCAGCACCACCGGCTCCTACGACCAGCCGCAGCCGAACAGCCGCGCCGACCAGAACACCGGCGGCGCGAATGGCGCGTGCACGGGCGACAACCCGACCGGCCCCTACTGCTCGACGCGCGACGGCTCGGCGTCGGCCAACGGCAACGGTGGCGGCAAGGCCAAGGGCAAGCCGTGCGCCGGCTGCGTGGGCAAGGCCGACAACAAGAACCCCAAGGGGCAGTACCCGGGCGGCTCGGACCACAACGCCGGCTACGAGTGCGACACCAACCACGGGATCGGCAGGGGCAACCCCGCGCACACCGGCTGCACGACCTCGGACACGACCACTCCGCCGTCGACTCCGCCGTCCACTCCGCCGTCCGCCGACACGCCGCGCTGCCCCGACGGCAGCGCGATGCCGGCCAACAAGAAGTGCGGCGACGACACCACGAACTGTCCCTCGGGCACGACCATGAACAGCCAGGGTCACTGCACGTCGAGCGACGTTCCCGCGTGTCCGCAGGGCAGCAGCATGCAGGGCAACCACTGCGTGGTGTCCCCGACGTGCCCCGCGGGGAGCACCATGCACGACGGCCAGTGCGTGATCACGTCGCCTCCGGCCCAGGGCTGCCCCGCCGGCGCGATGCCCCAGGGCAACGCCTGCGTGACGCCGCCCGTGTGCCCGACCGGCCCGAGCATGCAGGGCACGGACTGCGTGACCGCGCCCCCGTCCCCCTGCGCCGAGGTGAGCGCGATGCTGCCCGGGCAGACGGCGGGCACCTGCGGCGGTGTCTCGACCAGCGCCCCCGGCGGTCCGACGCACACGTCGGGCGGCACGGAGGCGACGGCCAGCGGTCAGGCGCCGTCCGCCGAGGCGCAGGCGGCTGCCGCTCCCGGTGTGAGGACCGCGGCTCCCACCGCGGCCCCCGAGGGCGCCCTGCCGAACACCGGTGCGCCGGCGAACGCGTTGCTCCTGCTCGTCGGAGCGCTCGCCATGCTCGGCTGTGGCGCCTGGGTGATCCGCCGCCAGCTCGGCTGATCGCCGCCACGCACCACCGAGGAGGGGGGGGGGGGGGGGGGGGGGGGGGGGGCCCCCCCCCCCCCCCCCCCCCGGCGCCCCCACCCCCCCCCCCGACCCCCCCCCCCCCCGCCCCGGGG
>JBQCCW010000181.1:0-4905 GCA_051961835.1 Marmoricola sp.
CGCCCGCGGACCTCGACGACCCGCTCGGCTTCCGGGAGGACGTCACGATGCCCGGCGACGTGAGCGACGAGGCGATCGACCGCGCCCTCGACGAGCTGCTCGGGCGATCCGGCGAAGACTCCCCCTCACCGGAATCGCCCGACCACCCCGACGACGCCCCCGGGGCGTGAGCGCGCACCGGGAGGCGCTGGCCGCGCTCACGCACTGGCGAGCGTCCTCACCGGAGCAGGAGACGCTGCGGCGCCAGTACGTCGCGCATCTGGAGCGTCATCGCGACGCGCTGTCCCGCGACTGCTTCCCCGCCCACCTCACCGCCGGCTGCCTGGTGGTGTCCGAGGACGGCGAGGAGGTGCTGTTGAACCTGCACCGCAAGGCCCGGCGCTGGTTCGCCTTCGGGGGACACCTGGAGCGCGCCGATCGGTCCCTGCGGGACGCGGCGCTGCGCGAGGCCACCGAGGAGTCCGGCGTGAGCGGTCTCGTCCTCGACCCGGAGCCGGCACACCTGTCTCTGCACCCGGTCCCGTTCTGCGACCCGCGGGGGACGGTGCATCACCTCGACGTGCGCTACATCGCCCGGGTGCCGTCCGGGACCCACACCCGGCCCAGCGCGGAGTCGCTCGAGCTCCGCTGGTTCCCCGTCGACGCGCTCCCCACCGAGGAGGAGGACATGGTGGAGCTGGTCCGGCTCGCCACGGACCCGCTGCGCGGTCAGTCCACCGCGTCCACCGCGGGGCTCTCACAGCCGTCGATCGACCAGGATGCGGCCGCCGAGACGCCCTCGAGGTAGCCCTTGGCGCGCTCGGCGCGCGGGTACCGGTCCACCCAGTGCCAGAACCGGGCGTTGTGCGACGGCTCCAGTAGGTGCGCGAGCTCGTGCAGCACCACGTAGTCGAGCACCCACGCCGGCATCGGCCGGACCCGCTCGGAGATCCGGATGGTGCGGTCGGCAGGAGTGCAGGAGGCCCACCGCGTCGTCATGGTGTCGACCCACCGGATGCCGACCGGCTCGGCGCGGCCGTGCAGGTACTGCTCGGACAGCGCGCGCGCCCGGCGCGCCAGATCCGCGTCGGTACGCCGGCGCCGGCGGTCGGCCCCGGCGAGGCGCTGGACCATCTGCGCGACCCACTGCGCCTCCTCGGCGGCGCTGAAACGGTCCGGGATGAGCACCACCACGGTGCCGGAGTCCTTGCGGTACGCCGAGACGGTGCGGGTGCGCCGCCGCGACCGGCGTACCTCGATCTGCGGGCCGGGCACCGCGTCGGGCTGGTCGGCGCTCGTCACGCCGACGACGCTACTCCCGGCCGGGGTTCGCCCAGGCCAGCAGCCGCTCACGCGGCCACGTGTTGACGATCCGGTCGGGTTCGATGCCCAGCTCCTGGGCTCGAGCGGCGCCGTAGTCGAGGAAGTCGAGCTGGCCGGGCGCGTGCGCGTCGCTGTCGATGGAGAACAGGCAGCCCAGCTCGAGGGCGAGCTCGACCAGCGCGGTCGGGGGGTCGCGGCGCTCGGGCCGAGAGTTGATCTCGACGGCGACGTCGTGTGCGGCACATGCCTCGAACACCGCGCGCGCGTCGAACTCGGAGGGTGGCCGGGTGCCGCGCCCACCGGTGACCAGGCGACCGGTGCAGTGGCCGAGCACGTTCGTGAACGGGTTCGTGACCGCCCCGAGCATCCTGCGCGTCATCGTCGTGGCGTCCGCCCTCAGCTGGGAGTGCACCGACGCCACGCGGACGGCCAGCCGCGCCAACATGTCCTCGCTCTGGTCGAGGCCCCCGTCCTCGAGGATGTCGACCTCGATGCCCGGAAGCAACGTGAACCCGTCCTCCCCGGCGCGCCCCGCACGGAGGTGCGCGTTGACGGCCTCGACGACCTGGAGCTGCCGGGTCAGGCGGGCCGCGGAGAGCCCGTGGGCGACCTTCAGCCGGGGCGAGTGGTCGGTCAGCACGAGGTACTCGTGGCCGAGCTCCATCGCGGTGAACGCCATCTCCTCGATCGGCGATCCGCCGTCGGACCAGTCGCTGTGGCTGTGGAGGTCGCCGCGCAGCGCCGCCCGCACGTCCGCTCCGCCCTCGGCGAGCAGCGCCGGCGCGTCCGCCTCCAACCGCGCGAGCCGCTCGGGCCTCCGGCCCTCGAGGGCCGCCTCGATCACCTCGGCCGTGGCGGCACCGATCCCCGGGAGATCGCGCAGCACCCCGGCGCCGACCCGGGCACGGAGGTCCTCGTCGGACATCGGCAGGATCGTCGCCGCGGCGGCGCGGAACGCCTTGACCTTGTACGTCTCGGCTCGCGACCGCTCGAGCAGGAACGCGATGCGTCGCAGCGCGGCGACCGGCCCCGCCTCGAACGGCCCGGTCACGACTCGTCCTCTCCTGCTCCGCGCCCGTCCTTGCGGGCCCGGTAGCTGCGGTACTCGCGGGCCACGGCCTCGCTGATCCGGGGGATCACCAGCTGTTCGCGGGCGATCACGCGGCGCCGGGCGACGAGAATGGCGACGGTGCCGAATCCCCACACGAGGTACTGCAGCGACATCGCCCACTTGAACGCGCCCAGGGAGTAGTCCGACCCGCGTCCCGGGGTGAGCACGTCGAGCACGACACCGATGCCGTACATCAGGGTCAGGGAGGCGAAGAAGCCGCCCACGTTCACGATGCCGGTGGCGGTCCCGATCCGCTCCAGCGGGTTGAAGGTGCGGGCGAAGTCGAAGCCGATCATCGATCCCGGTCCGCCGGTGGCGATCCCGACGACCAGCACGACGAGCACCCACAGCGGCGCCCGACCGGGCCAGGCGATCACGAGGGTCCAGCTGGCGACGCACGCGAACGTGATGCCGAGGACCATCCACGAACGCCGCAGCGGGTGACGGGCGACGAGCCGCCCGAGGATCGGGGAGACCACCACGCCGGCGGCGACGTTGAGGGTGAGCAGCAGGCTCGCCGTCGCCCGGGATCGGCCCTCGCCGGCGATGAGGAACGGGAACCCCCACAGCAGCGCGAACACCGTCGAGGAGAACTGCGTGGTGAAGTGGGTCCACAGCCCCAACCGGGTGCCGGGGTGGCGCCACGCTCCCTGCACCTGCGCCCAGGCCTGCCCCAGGCTCAAGGTGGCGTGCGCGCCGGCGTCGTCCACGCGGAGGGCCACCGCGACGAGCACGGTGACCAGCGCCCCGAGCGCGGCCACGGCGACGAACGACGTCGTCCACCCGGAGGTGCCCAGGAGGTGGGCGAGCGGCAGCGCGCTCAACACGCCGCCGAGCTGCCCGATGATGCCGGTCACCTGCGTGACGAGCGGGATGGTCCTTCCGGGGAACACGTCGTTGACCACGCGGAGCACGCTGATGAAGGTCACCGCGTCGCCGGCGCCGATGAGGATCCGCATCAGCAGCGCAGTGCTCACCGAGGACGCGAAGGCGAGGCCGAGCTGCCCCAAGGTCATCAGCACCGCGCCGGTGAGGATGAGCCGGCGCGAGCCCACCCGGTCCAGTACGACACCGACGGGGATCTGCAGGGCGGCGTACACGATCAGCTGGACCACGGTGAACGAGGCGAGATCGCTCGCGGAGGCGTGGAAGCGCTCGGCCGCGGGAATGACCGCCACGCCGAACGACGTGCGGTTGAACACCGCCATCACGTAGGCCGCGAGTCCGACTCCCCAGGCCACCCACGCGGCGCGGGGGATCTGCCGGCGCACGGGGTCGCCGCCCGGGGCCGGTACGCCGCTCTCTCCAGGCACGCTGTCCCTCCCTCCACCGTTGTCCACATCCGCGGGGGTGCTTGTCCACAGCAATCCCCAGGGTTGTCCACACAGATCCCGGCCACGGCCGCCGGTCCGCGTTGACCGAGGCGTTCCCCCGACCTAGGTTGGCATGCAAAGGGGCCCCCGTCGTATCGGGGCTGCGTGCGCAAGGGGAAGGCGAGCGCACCTCGGCGACGGGGGCCCCGTGCTGCCTCCAGCGCGGGTCCGCGACACACCGGCGCTCCCCCGGCGGCCCCCTGCGGGCTTCCTGACCGGGGCTGGGCTAGGGTCGAGGAGGCCCGCGCCGAGCGTGGGCCCCGGCGGGACTCCCAGTCGATCCCCGCCGCGACGACCAAGGACGAGGGATTTCAAGGAGGCCGTCATGGCGGAGACCTGGAGCGGTGAGTTCTACTGCGTGAAGTGCAAGGAGAAGCGCGAGGCGGAGGGCGAGGTGAAGGTGAACGACAAGGGCACGCGGATGGCCAAGGCCCAGTGCCCGGTGTGCGGCACCAACCTCAACCGGATCCTCGGCAAGGCCTGATCCGGGCCGCATCAAGCGTCGACAGCGGTATCGCCCTTCGGGGCGGTACCGCTGTCTGCCTTTTCGGGGGCCCCACGGCACCTGTGGAAGCCGCCTGCGCGGGCACCTGGGCGCTGCCTAACGTCGGGGCATGCCCGTCCACCAGCGCCTGGTCCAGCCCGTACTCGCCGCCGGCGCCCGTATCGTCCGGCGCGGCCGCGGCACCTGGCAGATCGGCATCGACCCCGGCCGCCGGGTGATCCTTCCGGGCAGTCCCGGGGTCGACGCCGAGCTCGACGCCCTCCGGATCGGCGCCACCGCCTCGGGGACGGCCACCGACCTGAGCGAGGCGCTCGACCGGGCCGGACTCCTGGCCCGGCCGCGGGCGCACCGCCTCCGCGTCATCGTCCGAGGCGCGCTCGGCCCCGACGACGCCCGGCTGATCGATATGACCGCGACCCGCGTCGACCAGGATGCGCCCGGGCTGCTGCTCAGTCTCGGTGAACCCGCGCGCGAGCTTCTCGACGACTGGCTCCGTGAGGGCCGCAGCCACATGGTTGTCCGGGTGGTCGACGGACGCATCGTGATCGGCCCGCTCGTCGTACCGGGCCGGACCGCGTGCCTGCGCTGCATCGACTGCCATCTCGTCGACATCG
>JBQCCW010000182.1:0-3114 GCA_051961835.1 Marmoricola sp.
CGTACGCAGGGCGGTCAGCGCGGCCAGCTCCTTCGCGGTGGCGGCGTTGCGCGACCGCTGGGCGGCCCCGTGGGTGTCGGCCGGGTTGTGCACCGCGAGCACCGTCAGCCGGCGGCCCGTCCGGCGGTCCAGAAGCGTGACCACCGGCATCGGCGTGGGCTCGCCCCAGAAGTACGGGACCTTCAGCATGGCGGTGGAGACCAACGCGAAGCGCGACCGGCGCCACGCCACCGCGTTGGGTCGACCGGGGCCGGCGCCCACGACGACGTCGTAGGTGTCGCCGTAGGCGGCTCGGAACGCCGCCTGCTGGCGCGGCTGGAACTCCTGGAGTCCGATGACGTCGAGCCCGTAGCTCTCGAAGAGCGCACCGGCGTCGCGGATGCGCTTCGTCGAGCCTCGCCATCCGGCGCGCTCGGGGTGCGCGCCGTCGGTGTGCGAGGCGCCCAGGGCGTTGAACGAGGCGACCTGGAACGGCACCGGGTCCTGAGCTTGGGGTGCGAGCTGCACCCCAACCTTGGCGGCGTGCCGGTGGTGGTGCCGGTGCTCGCGGTGGTGGTGCCGGTGGTGGGGCCCGTGGTGAGGGCCGTGGTGATGGCCGTGGTGCGCGCCGGGATGGTGGCGGACCCCCGCACGCGCGGCGTGGGTCGACGCGGTCGCGGGAACCGCCGGCGCGGCAAGCAGCGCGGCGGCGAGGACGAGGGTCAGACAGGACAGCGAGCCGAACCGCAGCACGAGACACCCAAGAACGAGGAGCAGGACCCCTTCACGTTCGGCACGCCGGCCCGGTGGCTGAGCGGTTCACCGGCCTTTCCGAGCCGCGAGATGCTTCGCCGGTCCGACCTGTCCCGTCGAGCGGGCCGCTCTCCGGCGCGACGCGCCCGCCCGCCATCCTGAGGATCGCCACTCACCCGTCTCAGGAGGATCCCGTGACCTCGCTCGACCCTCGTACGCCGGTCCTCGTGGGAGTCGGGCAGGCCTCCGAGCGCCTCGACGACCCCGACTACGCACGGCTCTCGGCCGTGGAGCTCGCCGCGGCAGCCGCTCGGGAGGCACTGGACGACGCCGGCGCCGACCCTCAGGAGGTCGCCGCGGCGATCGACACCGTCGCCGCCGTGCGGCAGTTCGAGATCTCCACGCCGATCTCGTCGGCTCCCCTGGGACGTTCGGACAACGTGCCTCGCTCCGTCGCCCGGCGTATCGGCGCGGATCCGCGGCGGGCCGTCCTCGAGGTCGGCGGGGGCCAGTCCCCGCAGCACCTCGTCAACGAGTTCGCCGCCGCGATCGCCGCGGGCGAGGCCGAGGTGGTGCTCCTCGTGGGCGGCGAGGCGATGTCGACGGCGCGGCACCTGGCCGGCGCCCCCGATGCTCCGGACTTCACCGAGCACGTCGAGGGCGATCTGGAGGACCGCGGCTTCGGTCTCAAGGGCCTCATCTCCCGCTACGAGGTCGACCACGGGCTGGCCGGCGCCACCGAGGTCTACGCGCTCCTCGAGCACGCCCGGCGGGCACGTCTGGGACTGAGCCGCGCGGAGCACGGCGTACGGATGGGGGAGCTGTTCGCGCCCTTCAGCCGGGTCGCCGCGGCCAACCCGCACGCGGCCGCGCCGGTCGCCCGCGACGCGGCGGAGCTGACCACGGTCACCGAGTCGAACCGGCTGATCGCCGACCCCTATCCGCGCTACGTCGTGGCCCGGGACCAGGTCAACCAGGGCGCCGCGGTGCTGCTGATGTCCCTCGGTGCGGCCGAGCGGTTCGGGGTGCCGGCGGAGCGGCGCGTCTTCCTCCATGGCCACGCCGACCTGCGCGAGCGGTCCCTCCTCGAACGGCCCGACCTCGGCACCGCGCCGGCCTCGGTGGCCGCCGCTCGCCATGCCTTGGAGGTGGTCGGCATCGGCGTGGGCGACGTCGCGACGTTCGACTTCTACAGCTGCTACCCGGTGGCCGTGCTCGCCACGGCGGTCGACGGTCTGGGCCTTCGCCCCGACGACCCGCGGGGGCTCACCCTCACCGGTGGGCTGCCGTTCTTCGGCGGCGCCGGCAACGACTACGCGATGCACGCCATCGCCGAGACCGTCCAGGCGGTACGCCGGGCACCGGGCAGCTACGGTTTCGTGGGCGCCAACGGCGGGATGCTGAGCAAGTACTCGGCCGGCGTGTACAGCACCACGCCGGTCCCCTGGCGCGCCGACGACAGCGCCGCCATGCAGGCGTCCCTCGACGCCGCCCCCACCGTGGAGAGCACCACGACGCCGAACGGCTGGGCTCGCATCGAGACGTTCACGGTCAAGCCCGGTGACGACGGACGGCGTACGGGCATCGTCGTCGGGCGCTTGGAGGCCGACCAGCGACGGTTCCTGGCCGTCACGGTGCCCGGCGACGACGACGTCCTCGCCCTGCTCGACGGTGCCGAGCCGATCGGCGCCCGGATCTATGTCCACGCGACTCCGCGCGGCAACCGCGTCGTGGTCGACCGCGACCGCGCCAGGGAGCTGTTCCCGGCACGTACGCCGGGCTTCCGCTCGTCGTACGACCACGTGCTCGTGCGGCGCGAGGGTCACCTGCTCGAGGTGACGATCAACCGGCCCGAGCAGCGCAACGCGCTCACGCCGCCGGCCAACGACGAGCTCGACGAGATCTTCGACGCCTACTTCGCCGACCCCGACCTGTGGGTGGCGACCCTGACCGGCGCCGGCGACAAGGCGTTCTCCGCCGGCAACGATCTGCTCTGGACGGTCAGCGGCAAGCAGACCTGGGTGCCCGACAACGGCTTCGCCGGGCTCACCAGCCGGCGATCGCTGCCCAAGCCGGTCATCGCCGCGGTGAACGGCTATGCGATGGGAGGCGGCCTCGAGATCGCGCTCGCGTGCCACCTGGTCGTCGCCGACGAGGCGGCCACCTTCGCCTTGAGCGAGGTACAGGTCGGCCTCATCGCCGGCGCCGGCGGGCTCGTGCGGTTGCCGCGCACGGTGCCGCAGAAGCTGGCCCACGAGATGATCCTCACCGGCCGGCGCCTCGGCGCCGCCGACGCCCTCGCGCACGGCCTGGTGAACCGGGTGGTCCCCGCCGGCACCGCGCTGGACGGTGCGCGAGCCCTCGCCGAGGAGGTGCTCGCCG
>JBQCCW010000183.1:0-6716 GCA_051961835.1 Marmoricola sp.
CGGCGCTCCTCGTCCTCGAGTTTGCGGCCCTCTTCGGCTTCGGCGCGGTCGGGGGCGACGACCTCGAGGATCTTGCGGCCCAGCCGCGCCAGCTCCCGGGGGCCGTACTGGCCGGCGAGCTCGACCAGCTTCTCCTCCGCCAGCCCCACGGTCGCGAGGTCGAGGTCCTCGGGGAGCGCCGTCAGGGCACGGTCGATGACACGGGCCTGGGCGAGGTTCACCGCCCCGGCCGCGACGGCAGCGGCTAGGAACCGCCAAGTGCGGTCCAGGTCCTCAGCCAGCTTCAAGTCGCGGTGGGCGGCCGAGGGGTCGTCGTGGGTGGCGTGGGCCAGCCAGTCCGCGACATCGCGCGACGCGGTCTCCTCGGCCACGTCGGCGGCGACCGCCATCACCCGCAACCGCAACGCGGCCAGCCGCTGCTCCTCGCGGTGCAGGGTCTCCAGCAGCTGGGCCTTCGCCGGCGCGGGGAGGAACATCGGCTCGCAGGCGGCGGCCTTGTCCAAAGCGGCGTCCAGGGCGCGGGCGAATCCCATCAGTGGGTGCACCGCCGAGTCGGTCGCTGTGGTCATCGTTTCTCACCGCCTTGCCTCATTCAAACATATGTTCGATCCGCTGTCAAGGGGGAATGTCCCCCTCGATGGAGGAGACGATGCCGGGGCCCACCGACACCGAAGAGCGAGCGCGGTAGGGACACCGGCGTCTTCGCTCGAGGCGCGCTGGCAGGCCTCAGCGCTTGGTGAGCAGGGCGTCCCGCACCAACGCGGTCGCCTCCGGGCTGGGCCGCCGGTGCCACAGCTCGGAGACGCTGGCTCCGACGTTCGCCAGCGCGGCCCACGCATCGTTGACCACCCACTGCACGTCCGAGGCGAGCACCGGCTTGCCGCTGTCGTGAGCCCACCCGAGAGTCCCGAGCACCGAGGCGAGCTCCTCGGTGTCGACGCGTTCACCGTCGTTCGTGGCGAAGTGCAGCCGGATGAGGATCCACGCGAACTCGTCGAAGGCCGGCCGCGTCGGCACGAGGTGCTCGGCCAGGTAGGTCCAGAGCAGCGACGGATCCTTGTGGACCTGAGCGCCGGCCTTGGTCACCACGAGAGCGCCCTTGTACTTGCGCAGCAGCCCGGTCCGGGTGACGTGCTGCCGGAACCGGAGCACAGGCTGCGCGTGCACCTCGCGTGTGAGGGAGAAGATCCAGTCGCTCATCGCCGGCATCTCCGCAGCGAGCGCCTTCAGGTCGGCCGGCTTCAGATACCCCGCCGAGGTCAGTGCCAGGCCGTAGTCCGCAGCCCGGTCGAGCAACCACTGGTGCGCCCGCAGCGCCCCGGCGCACGCCGCGCCGGTCGGTGAGTCGCCGGCAACGTCGGCGAGGAGAGTGAGGCGGTCGGCGAGCGCCTGACCGATCGGCGTGCCGTGCAGGCGTCCGAGGATCTCCGCCAGGCGCGGGTCGATGCGGTAGCGGACGTACTCCACCACTCAGCGCTCCTCGAGGCGGCCGGGCACGCCTGCCACGGCGTCAGCGGGGCTCACAGCGCGACCGCGTCCCGTTCGACGCGAGCCCGCATCCGCTCCTTCAGGCTTCGGTTTGTCACGAGGTCGACATCGACGCCGAGAAGGTCCTCCAACTCGAACTGAATGCCGGCCATGTCGAAGAGGCTGGTACCAGGAGCCAGATCGACGAGGAGGTCGAGGTCGCTGCCGTCCCGATCGTCGCCGCGAGCAACGCTCCCGAAGATCCGGACATTCGTGACCCCGTGGCGACCGAGAACCTCGAGCACCGCATCCCGGTGCGCGGCCACGCGTCGACCTGTGGGACCGCTGAGCGGTCCCCGTTCAGGTACGGCGGCCTCGGTCATCGGTTCAGGTTATCCACCTCGACGTCGTAGTCGGTCTGGATGTTGATCCAGAACCGGTCGTCCGTGCCCAGCGCCTTGGACAGCCGCAGTGCCGTCTCGGTGGTGATCGCCCGCTTGCCGCGCACGATCTCGCCGATCCGCGTATGGGAGAGTCCGGTCGCCTTGGCCAGGCGGTACTGCGAGATACCGAGCGGCTCGAGGAACTCGGTCAGCAGGATCTCGCCTGGGCTGATCGGCTCGTGCGCCTTCCGCGTTGCAGACATGTGAGCCTCCGATCGCCCGCCGACGTGGACCCTGCAGACGGTACGCCGATCGCGAGGCGTCAGCCCGGGTAGCCCGTCTCCGTCCGCTCCAGGATCGGTGCGAGGTCCAGCCCAGTCGGCAGGGTCCCGAACGCACCGCCCCAGTCGCGCCCCAGACGCGAGGCGCAGAACGCGTCGGCCACGGCGGTGGGGGAGTGCCTCAACAGCTGGGAGCCCTGGAAGACCAGCGCCATCTGCTCCACCACCCGGCGCGCGCGCAGCTCCATGTCGTCGAAGGAGGTGAACTCCTTCTTCAGTCGGTCCACGGCGTCGTCGTACCGGGCGTCGCTGCCCAGCGCGAGCTCGGCCTCGGTGAAGAACGCGTCGAGGGTGTGCGGCTCGCGGGCCATCGCGCGCAGGGCGTCGAGGGCGGCGACGTTGCCCGAGCCCTCCCAGATCGAGAGCAGCGGCAGCTCGCGGTAGACGCGCGCGGCGTCGAAGTCCTCGATGTAGCCGTTGCCGCCCAGGCACTCCAGCGCCTCGCCGGCGACCATCGGGGCGCGCTTGCAGACGTAGTACTTGGTGACCGCGAGCGCGATCCGGCGCAGCGCCGCCTCGCCCTCGTCCCCGCGGATGGCGCGGTCGTTGGCGCCGGCCAGCCGGAACATCGCCGTGGTCGCCGCCTCGGACTCGACCTGCAGGTCGGCGAGCACGTTGCGCATTGCTGGCTGGTCGATGAGCAGCTTGCCGAAGGCGGAGCGGTGCCGGGCGTGGTGGGCGGCCAGGACCAGCGCGGTGCGCATGCCGGCCGAGGAGCCGATCACGCAGTCCAGCCGCGTCATGTTGACCATCTCGACGATGGTCCTCACCCCCCGGCCCTCCTCGCCGACGAGCCAGCCGGCGGCGCCGTCGTACTCGATCTCCGAGGACGCGTTGGACTTGTTGCCGAGCTTGTTCTTCAGCCGCAGGAACCGCATGTCGTTGCGCTCGCCGCCGGGCAGCACGCGGGGGACCAGGAAGCAGGAGAGGCCGCCGGGCGCCTGGGCGAGGGTGAGGAACATGTCCGACATCGGGGCGCTGGTGAACCACTTGTGCCCGACGAGCGTGTACGTCCCGTCGCCCTGCGGAGTGGCTGCCGTGGTGTTGGCGCGGACGTCGGAGCCGCCCTGCTTCTCGGTCATCGACATGCCGGCGATGAGGCCGCGCTTGGTGGCGGGGTCGCGCAGCCCGAAGTCGTACTCGCGGTTGGTGAGCAGCGGCTCGAACGTCGCGGACAGCTCGGGGTTGGCGCGCAGCGCGGGGACGACGGCGTACGTCATCGAGATCGGGCAGCCGTGTCCGGCGTCGACCGACCACACCATGAACTTCGCGGCGCGGGCGACGTGGGCGCCGGGCCGGT
This sequence comes from Marmoricola sp., assembly GCA_051961835.1. Taxonomy (GTDB): domain Bacteria; phylum Actinomycetota; class Actinomycetes; order Propionibacteriales; family Nocardioidaceae; genus Marmoricola. The sequence continues at coordinate 3,492 of JBQCCW010000183.1, forward strand.
CGTCGGCCCAGGGCGCGGCGTGCAGGCCGTGGGTGACGGCGGTCTGCATGAGGCGGTGGTACGCCGGGACGTACTCGACCTCGTCGACTCGGTGGCCGTAGCGGTCGTGGGTGTGCAGCACCGGCGTGACGCGCTCGGCGAGGCGTCCCCAGTCCTGCGCCTCGGGGGTGCCGGCGAGCTGGCCGAGGTCGTCGATCTCGGGCAGCGCCCAGCCGGCGCCCTCGCGCTCGACGCCCTCGCGCAGCGCGGGATCGGCGGCGGTGTTGTGGCCGACGAGCGGCGGCACCTGGTTGAACACTTTATGGGTAGAGCGGGTGGCGTCCATAGTTCTTATCCCTTGTTGGTGGAGGGTCCGAAGTCGTCGTACGGCGGGCCGTCGCGCTCGGCCACCGCCTGCCGGAAGCCGACCTCGGCAGCGCGCGCGGCGAAGGCGTAGCCCTCCCGGGTGTGGCGGGCGATGCCGTCGAAGACGGTGCTGATCATCTGGCTGTTCTGGACACCTTGGGCGAGCAGCGCGGAGTTGAGGGCGAGCTTGACCATGATCAGCTGGTTAAGCGGCATCGCGGCGATGCGGGCGAGCAGGTTCTCGGTGCGCGCGTCGAGGTCCTCGGGCTCGGGGGCTTCGATGGCGAGCCCCCACTCGGCGGCCTCGCGGCCCGAGAGGCAGTCGCCGGTGAGCAGCAGGCGTTTGGCGCGCTGGTCGCCGAGGCGGTGCGCCCACAGGCCGGCGCTGGGGACGCCCCAGACGCGGGTGGGCGGGTACCCGATCTTGGCGTCGGCGGCTATCAGGATCTGGTCGGAGTGCAGCGCGATGTCGGTGCCGCCGGCGACGCAGAAGCCGTGGATCTTCGCCACCGTGGGCTTGTTGGCGTGCAGCAGGCTCGCGTAGCCCTTGGTGAAACGGCTCATGAGCGCGGAGTCGACCCTCGGGTCCCAGGTCTGGGACGGGTCGTGGTTGGGGATCGCCTGCTCGGCGAACGCGGCGAGGTCGTAGCCGCCGCAGAACCCCTTGCCCCGCCCGCTCACCACGATCACGTGCACCCGCGGGTCGAGGTCCGCCCGCTCCACCGCGTGCGCGAGGTCGACCGGCGTGTCCGGCGTGATCGCGTTCCCCTGCTCGGGCCGGTTGAACGTGATCCGCGCGATCCGCCCGTCCACCTCGTAGGTGAGCGTGCGGTACTCCCGGTCGCGGTCGCCCTCGGGCAGCGCCGCGTACGGCGAGTCCGGTCCCTCGGTCGGCGTCCGCCGCCACGGAGCGGGATCTGTCATGCAGCCGATGTTACGTCTACGCTGACGGCTGTGTCGAGAACCGTTGCACCGGCGACTGCGGACATCAAGCCGCTTCCCGCGCGCTCGGTGGTGCTCTCGCTCCTCCTCGGCGCCCACCCCGACCGCCTCAGCCCGGCCCAGCTCGTCGCCGCCGGCGAGCACTTCGGCATTCCGGCGCCCACCACGCGCGTCGCGCTCAGCCGCGCCGTCGCCACCGGCGACCTGCGCCGCGAGGACGGCGAGTACGTCCTCGGCGACCGCCTCGTCGCCCGCCAACGCCGCCAGGACGAGGCCGTCGCCGACGCCGAGAAAGACTGGGACGGCACCTGGGAGATGGCGGTCGTCGTGGTGAGCGGTCGCTCGGCCGGGGAGCGGGCCGCCCTCCGCCAGCAGCTCCTCGACGCCCGCCTCGGCGAGCTGCGGGAGGGCGTTTGGACCCGTCCGGCCAACCTGCGCCGCGAGCCGCCGTACGCCGACCAGGCGGTGCTGTCCTGCTTCTCGGCGCGTCCAGCTGGGGATCCTCCCGTCCTGGCCGCCTCCCTTTGGGACCTGGACGCGTGGGCGGCCGAAGGTCATGCCCTTCTCGAGCAGCTGGGCACGACCGCTGACTCCGCTTTGGGTCTGGCGGTCGCCGCGCACGTCGTTCGGCACCTCACGGCCGATCCGCTGTTACCTCAAGAGCTATCGCCTGCGGATTGGCCGGGTGAGGAGTTGCGCCAGGCCTACGCCGAGTACCAGGCCGAGCTGCGACGCCTCGTCGCCTAGTGTCGGCACGGTGAACGTCTCCGAGTCCGGTGACCTGAAGCTCGGGCACATTCTCGCCGCCTGCGGGCTTGACCCTAGTGAGGTGCTCGTCGTCCGCCACACCTACAACGACGCGGGGCTGCGGCGCGGCGAGACAACACCAGAGAAGGTCCTCGCCTACGCGCGCGAGCAGAGTCTGCGCTTCAACGCCAGCCAGCCGCCCATCTGGCTCAACTTCCTCGCCGAGGGCGGCCGCCGCTGCCGGTACTGGGGTGCGTTTGAGAACCGCGGCGAGGTGGAGGCCGAGCGGACGCCGACCCTGCGCTACTTCGACCTTCGGCCCAGCGCGAGGATGTCGTCTCTTGTCGATCGGCTCGTGATCGAGTGGTCAAGGGACGCCATCAACTGGGCGAAGAAGGGAGACGCGGCGTCCACGTTCCCGGTCCTGGAGATCGCCGACCCGGAGGTGGTGCCGTTTCCGGGGTACGACGCCGTCTTGTTGGACCGCGCCCAGCTGCGCGAGATGTTGGAGGACTCGCGCTTCGAGGCATGGCGAACCGCACTCGGCGCGGTGCAGGGCATCTACCTCATCACCGACATGAGCACCGGCAAGCACTACGTCGGCAAGGCGGACGGAAGCGAGCGGATCCTCGGTCGCTGGACGACCTATGCGCGCGACGGGCATGGCGGCAACGTGGCGCTCCGCGAGTTGCGAGACGTCGAGGTCGAGCACTCGCGCCACTTCCAGTGGTCGATCTTGCGGGTTTTCGGCCCCTCGACTCCTGCAGCGGAGGTCGATGCCGCGGAGGCGCACTACAAGCGCGCGCTCGGCACGCGGGAGTTCGGGCTCAATCGAAACTGACCCGGTCCGTTGCCCAGCCGATGTCCGATCCTCCTGCGAGACTTCCTCTCTGTGAGCGATAGGACCAAGGAAGCGGAGCGGGCGGAACTTCACAAGACCATCTGGCGCATCGCGAACGACCTGCGGGGCAGCGTCGACGGGTGGGACTTCAAGACCTACGTCTTGGGGATGCTCTTCTACCGGTTCATCTCCGAGAACCTGACCGCATACCTCAACGAGGCCGAGCGAAGGGCCGGGGTGGCGGACTTCGACTACCGGCGGCTCAGTAGCACCGATGCGGAGTTCGGCCGTGAGGAGACCGTCAGGGAGAAGGGGTTCTACATCCTTCCCCAAGACCTCTTCGCGAACGT
>JBQCCW010000184.1:0-3411 GCA_051961835.1 Marmoricola sp.
CGACAACGGCGCGCCGAGGAGGCTATACCGGTCGCCCCCGGTGACCTGAGCTCCGTTTCGGCTACCTCGGTAGGCCGTTCCAGGAACCTCGGCACGCCGTTGCTGACACCTCGGCAGGCCGTTCCGGCTACCTCGGCACGCCGTTGCTGACACCTCGCGCCGTAGGGTTCGGGGCGTGACGACCGGAGCGACCGCACCCCCGGGGCGTCGGTTGACCGGCCTGTCGCACGACGAGTACGGCGACCCGGTCCCGCTCGCCCAGGAGCGCGCCCGGGGCCGTGGGCGGCTGGAGGACCCCTTCGTCGGCTGGACCGCGACCGCCGGGATCTGCCTGCTCTCGCTGTTCCTCCGGCTGTGGAAGCTCGGCACGCCCCACTCCTTCGAGTTCGACGAGACCTACTACGCCAAGGACGCCTGGTCGCTGTGGCACTTCGGCTACGCGCGCGACTACATCGACAACGACGGCGGGGTCGCGAACAAGCACATCCTGGCCGGGCAGACCACCCACCTGTGGAAGCCCGACGCCTCCCTGGTCGTGCACCCCGAGGTCGGCAAGTGGCTGATCGGCCTCGGCGAGAAGCTGTTCGGCTTCACCCCGCTCGGCTGGCGCGTGGTGCCGGCCGTCGTCGGCACGCTGCTGATCCTGGTGATGATCCGGTTCGTACGCCGCCTCACCGGCTCCACCCTGCTCGGCTGCGTCGCCGGGCTGCTGCTCAGCTTCGACGGGCTCGAGTTCGTGCTGTCCCGCCTGGCTCTGCTCGACATCTTCGTGGCGTTCTTCCTGCTCTGCGCCGTCCACTGCCTGGTCCTCGACCGCGACTGGTACCGAGCCCGCCTCGGGCGACTCGTCCCCGACCAGGCCACCCACGGCTGGGGGCCGGTCAAGGCCCTGCTGTTCCGCCCCTGGCTGCTCGCCTCCGGCGTGTGCTGGGGTCTGGCCTGCGGGAGCAAGTGGGAGGCGATCTACCCGATGGCAGCCTTCGGGGTGCTGGTCGTCGCGTGGTGCGCCGGCGCGCGCCGCTCGTTCTGGGTGAGCTTCGCCGGGCTCAAGGCACTGCTGGTCGACGGCGTTCCGGCGTTCTTCCACATCGTGCTGGTCGGCCTGGTCGTCTACATCGCCACGTGGACCGGCTGGCTCATGCACTCGTCGCAGTACGTCCACTACCTCTCGGACACCCAGTACACCCACTACGTCTCCGGCGGCTCCGACTGCGGCAAGCACATCGTGTTCGACAACTCCAAGCACTGGCCGACGCAGGACCAGCCCGTCAAGCACGGTCTCGCCGGCCTGGTCCAGGGGCTGGAGTCACTGGCCTACTACCACCGGGACGTCTACGTCTTCCACACCCACTTCCTGAACGGGTGCACCCACACCTACGCCTCGCTGCCGCGCGGTTGGCTCCTGCTCAACCGACCCGTCGGCGTAGACGCCCAGACCGGGATCCAGCCCGGCACGCAGGGCTGCGACGCCCCGAAGAAGAGCGACTGCCTGCGGCAGGTGATCCTGCTCGGTACGCCGGCGGTGTGGTGGGCAGGGACGCTCGCGGCGATCTTCGCGGTCTTCATGTGGGTCGGGGGTCGCGACTGGAGGTTCGGGATCGCCGTGGTCGGTACGGCGTCCTCGTGGCTGCCGTGGTTCCTCTACGACGGCCGCCCCATCTTCAGCTTCTACTCGATCATCACGCTGCCGTTCCTGGTGCTCGCGCTCGCGCTCACGATCGGCAAGCTCCTCGGCCCCACGCGCGCTCCCACGCCACGGCGTACGGCCGGAGTGATCGTGGCCGGCTCGTACGTCGTGCTGGTCATGCTCAACTTCGCGTGGTTCTGGCCGATCTACACCGACCAGCTCCTCACCCACTCCGAGTGGCTCCAGCGCATCTGGTTCAGCCGCTGGATCTAGGTTGAGGCGCGTGAAATGGCGCGTCGAGCCGCGCCGAATGGCCGAGGCGGCCCTGACCCTGAGCACCTACCTCGCCATCTGGCGCGCTTCGACGCGCCATTTCGCGCGGCTCAACTCCTCAGCGGTGGCCGGCGATGGCGTGCGGGACGTAGTCCGCACCGAGCTCGGCGACCTCCTCGGGCGTCAGCTCGAGGTCGACCGCAGCCAGCGCGTCCTGGAGGTGCTCGGGCTTGGTGATCCCGACGATCGGCGAGGTGACGACGGGCTGGGCGAGCAGCCACGCCAGCGCGACCTGCGCCGGTGACACCCCACGCCGCTCCGCCACGGCCAGCACCTTCGCGACGACGTGCTGGTCCTCGTCGCGATACAGCGACCGGCCGAACTCGTCGGTCTCCGACCTCGCGGTCTGGGTGTCCCACGGCCTGGTCAGCCGCCCGCGCGCGAGCGGGCTCCACGGGATGACCCCGACGCCCTGGGCGGCGCACAGCGGCAGCATCTCCCGCTCCTCCTCGCGGTAGAGGAGGTTGTAGTGGTTCTGCATGGAGACGAACGGCGTCCAGCCGTGCCGCTCGGCGACGTGCTGCATCGTCGCGAACTGCCAGGCGTACATCGAGGAGGCCCCGAGGTAGCGCGCCTTCCCCGCCTTCACCACGTCGTGCAGCGCCTCCATGGTCTCCTCGACCGGAGTGTCGGGGTCGAAGCGGTGGATCTGGTAGAGGTCGACGTAGTCGGTGCCGAGCCGCGCGAGGCTGGCGTCGATCTCCTGCAGGATCGCCTTGCGCGACAGCCCCATGCCGTTGGGTCCGGGCCGCATCCGGTTGAACACCTTGGTCGCCAGGACGACGTCCTCGCGGTCGGCGTGCTTCCACAGCGAGCGACCGGTGAACTCCTCGCTGGTGCCTGCGGCATACACGTTGGCGGTGTCGAAGAAGTTCACCCCGGCGTCGAGCGCGGCCTTGACCGTCTGCTCGGCGAACGCCTCGTCCTTCAGCCACGGGCGTCCGGCCTGACCGCCGTCACCCCAGCTCATGCAGCCGATCGTGATCCGCGAGACCTCGAGCCCGCTGCTGCCCAGCCTGGTGTACTCCATGCGCTCCACCCTGGCACGCACGTGGTGGGGCCCTCACCCGACCTCGGTGACCACCTCGAACAGCGCCGGCGAGCTGGGGAACTCCTCCCAGCCCGCGGCGGTCACGACACGACGGAACTCCTCGGTGGCATGGGAGGCGCGGAACGCCGCCTCGCTGTCCCAGGTCGCGACGTTCACCCACCGGTACGCCGCGTCGTCGCTGACGGCTCGGTGCAGGCGCAGCGAACGGAACCCGGGCTGGCGCATGAAGTAGCGGCTGGTCCGCTCCCAGAGCTCGTGGAAGGCGTCGTCGCGGCCGGGCGAGACCCGGAAGCTGTTGATCAGGGTGACCGGGCCCGTCGTGGCCGCCCCGGTCGCCGCCGTCCGCGCGTCAGCAGTGATGCCGCCCGGCATCCTCGGCTCGCTCATCGCGCGACCACCT
>JBQCCW010000185.1:0-4761 GCA_051961835.1 Marmoricola sp.
CCACGAAGTTCGTCATCGCGGTCGCCCGGTTGGCGTCGTACCGCCCGGTGCCCAGCGGCTGGCCCTTGCCGAGGCCCGCGTTCACGATCACCCGGTCGATCCGGCCGAAGTCGTCGCGGAACGCACCGAACACCGCGAACACCTGGTCGTCGTCGGTGACGTCGAGCGCGCGGACCTCGACCCGGCGGGCGGGATGGGCGGCGAGGATCTCTGCCTTGAGCTGCTCCAGCCGGTCGGTGCGCCGGGCGCAGAGCGCGAGGTCGTTCCCGTGCGCGGCGAACTGGCGGGCCATCTCGGCACCGAGGCCGGAGCTGGCGCCGGTGATGAGGATCGTCGACATGACGGGAAGTGTGCCCGACGCTCAGCGGTAGCTGAGCGCGCCCTCGATCCCCTCGAGATGGGCGTGGTCGTTGAAGGACACCAGCGTGGTGCCGCGTCCACCGGTGACCAGCTTGGTCACGCCGGAGTTGACGCACACGGGGTTGAGCCGTCGCCAGGGGCCGGTGGCCCCTCCCGGTCCGGCCAGCAGCACGGCGGCCGCCCAGGCGATCGGTCCACCGGAGCTGAAGACCACCGTCGTGCCCGAGGTGCCGGCGAGCCGGCCCAGCGCGCGGTCGACCCGGGCGGTGAACGCCGCGAAGGTCTCGTCGTAGTCCTCGTCGTGGGCGCCGCCGGTCCACCGGTCGGTGGCCGCCTCGAACCAGCGTTGGAACTCCGAGCGGGTCAGCTCGGCGTCGTGGGGCGGCTCGTGGCTCGCCAACATGCCCATGTGGTCGAACTCGTCCCATTCGGGGTCGACCGTGACCGGGGCGTCCCACCCCGCGGCCGCGAGGCACTCCTCCGCGGTCTCCCGGTGCCGTCGCATCGAGCCGATCACCACCCGGTCGGCGGACAGGCCGCGGGCGGCGTACGCCTCGCCGAGCAACGCCGCCTGGCGGTGGCCGAGGTCGGAGAGGACGTCGTAGTCCTCTGCTCCCCAGGACGCCTGGCCGTGCCGGACCAGCAGGATCTGTCCCACCTCAGGCCTTCCCGAGCAGGTCCAGGCAGCGGTCCTCGAGGTACTGCGCGGCGGGGCCGAAGATCGCGTAGGCCTCGTTCGTCGTCTGGCCGTGGACGTAGCGGTAGTAGATCTGCTGGGCGATCACCGCCAGCCGGAACAGCCCGAAGACCTCGTAGAACCGCCACTGCTCGGGCGAGACGCTCACGCCGGTGGCGTCGCCGTAGTAGGCGACGACCTCCTCGCGCGTCATCATCCCGGGCAGCGTGGTGGGTTGCCGGCGGAACTGCTGGAAGACCGGGTCGTCGTCGGCCTGCACCCAGTACGCGAGCGTGGAGCCGAGATCCATCAGCGGGTCCCCGAGCGTCGCCAGCTCCCAGTCGAGGACCGCCCGGATCACCGTCGGGTCGCCTCGGCCGAGGACGAGGTTGTCGAAGCGGAAGTCGTTGTGGATCAGGCAGGTCGCCACGTCGGCGGGCTGGTGGGCGTCGAGCCAGGCGATGACCGCCTCGAACGACCGCGCGTCGTCCGTGCGGGCGTTGCGGTAGCGGGTCGACCAGCCGGCGACCTGCCGCGCCACGTAGCCGGCGCCCTTGCCGAGGGCGGCGAGCGCGGGGATCGAGGTGTCGACCTGGTGCAGGGCGATCAGGGTGTCCAGCGCGTTCGTGCACAACCGCCGCACCCCGGCCTCGTCGAGCGTGACCTCCGCCGGCAGGTCCCGTCGCGGGATCACCCCGTCCACGCGCTCCATCACGTAGAACTCCGAGCCCAGGACCGCCGGGTCCGTGCAGTGGGCCACCATCGTCGGCACCAGACCGAACGGCTCGGCCAGCGCCGCCTGGATGCGGTACTCCCGGCCCATGTCGTGGGCGCCCTCTGCCTTCCGTCCGACGGGTGGCCGCCGCAGGATCAGGTCGCGACCGCCGTCGGGCCCCGTCGAGCGCAGCGAATAGGTGAGGTTCGACGCGCCGCCGGCGAACTGCTGGACGCTCACCTCCCCGTCGAGCGCCACACCCTGCTCGCCGAGCCACGCCACCACGGCCTCGACGTCGAAGGCGTCCTCATCGCGGACCGGCATGGCCCCGTTGAGGACGACCGGGGGCTCGACGGGGGTGGCGTCCATGGTCGGCAGAGTAGAGGGGTCCGCCGGCCCCTCCGGCGACGCATCACCCGCAGGCGGACGGGAACGTCGCCGGGTCCCGAGCAGTCTCCATACCGGGGGTGGAGAGGATCCTGACGTCGCCGACCTGCCCGGCAGCCGCCGTGACCGTGCTCCGCACGGTCACCACGCCGTCGGGCGGCAGGTCGACCGTCACCACGCCGACCGGGTGGCCGCCCTGGGTGGCGGTGGGGCCGCCGGCGTCGCGACCGTCGACCCGGATGTCCTCGAGCCCCCCGTGCCAGGGGGCATAGACCCGGACCTTGAGCAGGAGGTGCCCCTTGGGTACGACGTCGCCCCCGCCGACGACGAAGAACGGGTAGGTCGCGATGTCGGGCGGCGTGACCGAGCGCAGCGTGGTCGTCACGACCAGGCGCTGGACCCCGTCGGAGCACGAGCCGCCTGACACCGCGCTGGAGTGGCGGAGGTAGTACCCCATCTTCCCGCCCATGGCGTCGCTGAGGTAGATGCCCACGGTGGGGTCGCGAGAGGGCCCCGGGAGCTCCCCTGCGAGGTCATGGCCGCGAATCGCTCGGGCCACCGCGGGATCCGCGGACCATGCCAGGACCCGGTGCTCCTGGGCGGCTCGGACCAGCCCTCGGATCGCGAGAACCTGGTCGCCCTGCCCGTGCACGAGGGCCTCGAACACGCGCCGTGCTGCCACGGCGTAGAGATGGTTCTGTTGCCCAGCATCGGGAACGGTCCGGTAGATGCCGTTGAGCAGCACCGGCACTGCCGTGGCGGCATCGACCGAGACGCCGTCCCCGAGGGTCACGGGTCCCGTCCCCGCGAGCACCGCCGCGAGGGCCACGGGGTCGACAGCGAAGACGCCGTCGACCCGATGGCCGTGCGCCGCGGCGAGAGCCCGGGCCATCACCGCGACGTCGCGGAAGTCGGGGTCGATGGTGATGTCGCGCGGGTCCCGCCCGAGCGCCGTGCCGAAGAGCGCACGCACATCGGACGGGAGCGGCACCGGGCGCATGCCGAAGCCCGCGAAGTCGGAGGCACTGCCCTGCGCTCCCATGCTGAGCCGGCCTCCACGGGCGTGCAGCACCGCCCAGGAACCCGGCATCCCCCCCGTGGAGCGGAGTTCGGCGGGGTTCTGGACGAGCAGGAGGTAGGCGCGTGGCCCGTCGGCCCCGAGCATCGTCGGCAACAACCGCACCGCGTCCCTGGTGGCGGTGACGGCGGCCCGGGCGTCGGCCACCCTGGCCTGCAGCTCGCGCATGAAGGTGCTGAGGGGAAAGACCAGGTGCGCCGGGTCCACCCGGTCGAGGTCGATGGCCGTCCGGTCGACCGCATCGGCTGCCCTGGCGACCGAGGGCGCCACCCGGCGCAGCGCCGGCAGGTCCACACGGCCGTCGTGCGGACGCAGGTCTCCGGTGCTGACCTGCCGGGCCAGGCCGAGCAGCACGGGGAGACCGTGGCCGGCGATCGTGTCCAGCGCAGCGGCCGCCCGCTGCACCGCATCGACGTCGTCACCGATGAACGGCAGGTGACGGCCGACGTCCCACAGGGGCCCGTCGGTTGCGTCGTAGGCCGTGTGTGCGCGGTGTTGCAGGACGCGGGCGGTCGCCTCCGCCTCGCGAAGACGACCGCCGTCGAGTTGGAGGGTGAGCTGCCTCCCCTGAGTCTCGGCGTCGACCAGAGCAGAACCGGCTCGCCACGCCTGGTAGGCGAACACCAGGGTGCAGAGGAGGAACATGATCGCGACGGCCTGCAGCACCCGGCGCGTCCCCGGTCGCGACCCGGATCGCTCGGGCGGCCGGCCGGCCGGAGCAGCGTCCGTCGGCTGACCGCCCTGGCCGGTGCCGTGCGTCGCGGTCAGCGGATCAGCGTTCCGTGCGCCGGCCGCGCGTCGCCACGGTGGCGCCGCCGCCGACGAGGGCGGCAGCAACGAGCAGCCACCACCAGGCGAAGCCGCCGGTGTCGGGCAGGAGGCCTCCACCGTGGTGGGCAGGACCGGCCGGGCTCTGGCCACCTGTGTTCGGGTTGCCGGGAACGCCGGCGTGGTGGTGGCCCTGAGTGTGGCCGTGGCCCGATGAGCGCGGCAGCAGGGTGACGGTCGCCGAGCGGCTCACCGTGGACGTCTGGCCGCCTGCCGTCGGCCGGGCGCCGGTCGGGTCGTAGCTGCACCGCACCGTCACGGTGGTCTTCGTTCGCTTCGTGACCACGGGGGTCGTGAACCGATGGCTGAGGGAGGAGCCGCTCCCCGCAGCGTGCTGCTTGAGGTAGGTCATCGCCCACACGCAACTGGTGTCGGCGCTCGCCTTGGCGGTGAAGGTCCTCCCGCCGACGAGCATCGTGCTGCTCACGGTGAGCTTCACCGTGGGGGTCGTATCCGGGTAGCTGTACGCCGGCGGCGAGAGGACGAGGAGCACGAGCCCGATCAATGCCGCCGAAGCGAACGCTCTCACAGATGTCACAGGTCACCCCGATCATGGACGGACCCGCTCCCCGACGACAGCGTAGCGCCCCCGGCACTTCCGGGACAGGGGGCGCTCTCAGCCGGCGACGACGGCCGCCACCCGCGCCCGGGTGACCGGGTCGTCCCACGCGCGGGCGTCCCGGGACAGCCGCCACCCCGACCACGACCCCATGGCGA
>JBQCCW010000186.1:0-12784 GCA_051961835.1 Marmoricola sp.
AGGGCACCTCGGGGTCGGGGGCGCCGGGCTCGGGCGCACCGACCAGCTCGGCGAGGACCCGGCGCCGGATGTCATGCAGGTCCGTGACGCGCTCGGCCATCAACCCGCCCATGGCGGTGAAGGTGCCGACGAACTTCTCGACCGCCACGTCCACGGCGTCGAGGAGCGGGACGCCCCCATCGAGCGCCTTGCGCACCGCGGCGCGCAGGCCCTTGTCGCGCGCCAGGCCCGCGCTGGCGACGAGGACCTCGGCCGCGGCGCCGGAGGCCCGCCCGGCGCGGGCGGCGTATCGGGCGGAGACGGCGGCAACGGCGCCGTCGTACCGCTCCAACGCGGCGGCCGGGTCGAGCTGTACCGCCGTGAACCGCGCCACCGCGTCGGCGTCCACGTCGGCGGAGGCGAGCACGACGGGACCGTGGGCGAGTCCTGGCACGACCGGAGTGCCGCGCAGGGCGGAGGCCGAGGGCCGGGCGGACGACGAGGTGGAGGAGCGCTCTGTTGTGACCACGGACACACGAAACCACGCGCCCCTCTTGACAGTCAACACATTCGAAGATAAAACAACACATACGCAGATCGGTGACGCAGGTCACCATCGACCGAGGAGGCACCGATGTACGCCGAGGAACGGCAGCAGGCCATCGCCGCGCTCGTGCAGCGCGGCGGACGGGTCGCCGTCGCCGACCTGGCACGCGAGTACGCGGTGACCACCGAGACCGTCCGGCGCGACCTCGACACGCTCGAGCGCGCCGGACTGCTGCAGCTGTTTCAAGGCGGTGCGGTCGCGGCCGGTGTCCTCGACGAGCTCGTGCTCACCGAGCGCGACACGAGCAACGTCGGTGCCAAGGAGGCGATCGCGCGCGCCGCGGTCGCGCTCCTCGGCGAGGAGGTCCGCACGGTCTTCCTGGACGCCGGCTCCACCACCGCGCGGGTGGCGGCCCTGCTGGGTCGCGACCGCCCCCTGACGGTGTTCACGCACGCCGTCCCGGTGGCGGCGCACCTGGCGGGCCGACCGCACATCGCCCTGCACCTGCTGCCCGGGCGGGTGCGCCGGACCACCCACGCGGCCGTCGGCGCGGAGACGGTTGCGGCCCTGGGCCGGTTGCGGGTGGACCTGGTGCTGCTCGGCACGAACGGTCTCACCGCCGCCGACGGTGCCTCCACGCCCGACCCGGAGGAGGCGGCGGTGAAGCGGGCGATCGTCGCGGCCGGACGCCGGCGGGTCGTGCTCGCCGACGCGACCAAGCTCGGCCGCCGCGACCTGGTGTCGTTCGCCGAGCCCGACGAGGTCGACGTCCTCGTCACCGACGCGTCCGCCGACTCCCCCGCCGCCACCGAGCTCGCGCAGCTCGCCGGGGCCGGCGTGACGGTGGTGACCGCATGATCGTCACGCTCACACCGAACCCGTCGGTCGACCGGACGGTCATCCTCGGTGGCCCCCTGGTCCCCGGCGCCGTGCACCGCGTGGCGGGCACGGGTGCCCAGGCTGCCGGCAAGGGTGTGAACATCTCCCGGGCCGCCACCACCCTCGGACTGCCCACGATCGCCGTGCTTCCGGTGGCCGACGACGACCCCTACGTCGCGGAGCTCCGAGCCGCGGGGATCGCCTGCCACACCGTCGCCCCCGACGGGCCGGTACGCACCAACCTCACCCTCACCAGCCCCGACGGGACCACCACCAAGCTGAACAGCAGCGGCCCGGAGATGTCCCCCCGGCTGCGCGGCGAGCTGACCGCCGCGGTCGGGTCCCTGGCCGGTGCGCCCTGGATCGTGCTCGCCGGCTCGCTGCCGCCCGGCTGCCCCGCCACGTGGTACGCCGAGCTGGTCGCGCTGCTCCACGACGCTCCGGGGCAGGTAGCGGTCGACACCAGCGACGCCCCGCTGCAGGCGCTGGCCGCGGCCCCCGCGCTGCCCGACCTCATGAAGCCCAACGACACCGAGCTGGCCTCGCTGACCGGCGCCGACCCGACGCGGCTCGCCACCGACCCCGGCGCGGCTGCCACCGCGGCGAGGCTGCTGGTCGAGAAGGGCGCCGGCGCCGTGCTGGCGACGCTGGGAGGCGCGGGGGCCGTCCTGGTCACCTCGGCGGGCGCGTGGCACGCCACGCCCCCGCCAATCACCGTCGCCAGCACGGTCGGCGCGGGCGACTGCAGCCTCTTCGGCTACATCGCCGCCGACCTGCGCGGGGCCGGGCCGGCCGAGCGCCTCGCGCACGCCGTCGCCTGGGGCAGCGCGGCCGCCGCACTGCCCGGCACCACGATCCCCCAGCCGGGACAGATCCGTCCCGAGCTGGTCCACGTCCGCGAGCTGGAGCTCGTGACAACCGAGGGAGACACCCGATGGGAGCACTGATCACCGAGGAGCTCGTCCGCGTCGACGCGTCCTTGGGCGTCGACAAGGAGGCCGTGATCCGGGCCCTGGCCGACGTCGTGCGGGCCGCGGGCCGCACGACCGACGCGGACCAGCTCGTCACCGACGCGCTGGCGCGCGAGGCGACGTCGGCGACCGGCCTGCCCGGCGGAATCGCCATCCCCCACTGCCGGACGGGCGCGGTGACCGAGCCGACCCTCGCCTTCGCCCGCCTCGCCTCGCCGGTGGACTTCGGCGCCAAGGACGGTGCGGCCGACCTGGTGTTCCTCATCAGCGCTCCGGAGGGCGGCGGCCAAGAGCACCTGAAGATCCTGGCGAAGCTGGCCCGCTCGCTGGCGAAGGCGCAGTTCACCGCGGCCCTGCGGGAGGCCCCCACGGCGGCCGCTGCGGCGACCCTGGTGAACGAGGCGGTCGAGCCGACAGCGGCACGCCCCGCCACCCAGCCGGCGCCGGCGCCGGCCCCGGCCGCGGACGCCGCGCCGCCGACCTCCCTGATCGCGATCACCGCATGCCCCACCGGGATCGCCCACACCTACATGGCGGCCGAGGCCCTCGAGGCGGCAGCCGCCCGGGCGGGCGTACCGCTCCAGGTCGAGACCCAGGGCGCGGCCGGGTCCACGCCGCTCTCCCCCGCGACGATCGCCGCCGCAGGAGCCGTGATCATGGCCGTCGACGTGGGGGTGCGCGACCGGCAGCGCTTCGCCGGGAAGCCGCTCGTCGCCTCCGGGGTCAAGCGGGCCATCGACGACCCCGACGCCATGGTCGCCGAGGCGCTGCGATTCGCGGCCGACCCCGCGAACGCTCCGAAGGTCGAGGGCACCGCCGCCCACCACGCCGGGGCCACCGGCTCGGAGTCGTGGGGCGGCCGGGCGCGACGGGTGCTGATGACCGGCGTCTCCTACATGATCCCGTTCGTCGCCGCCGGAGGCCTCCTCATCGCCCTGGGCTTCCTCTTCGGCGGCTACGAGATCGCTCTGAACAAGGCCGACGGCTCCGGCATCGCCAAGACCATCGCCACCACGAACACGCTCTTCAACCTGCCGCACGGCGCGGACCTCGCCTACGCCGGAGGCCACCTGCCGCACGGCGGCCTGCTCAGCTACCTCGGCGCCTTGCTCTTCGTGCTCGGCGGCGCGGCGTTCTCCTTCCTCGTGCCCGCCCTCGCCGGCTACATCTCCTACGCGATCGCCGACCGTCCCGGCATCGCCCCGGGCTTCGTGATGGGCTGGATCGCCGCCAACGTGCTCAACTCGGGCTTCCTGGGCGGCATCGTCGGCGGCGTGCTGGCCGGTGTCGTCGCGCACGCGATCGCGACCCGACGGGTGCCTGCCTGGGCGCGCGGCCTGATGCCCGTCCTCGTGATCCCGCTCGGCGCGACGCTCATCGCGGGCGTGGTGATGATCGCGGTGCTCGGCAAGCCCCTCGGCAGCTTGATGAGCGCGCTGAACTCCGGCCTCGTGCACATGAACGGCAGCTCGGCGATCGTGCTCGGCGCCGTGCTCGGGCTGATGATGGCCTTCGACATGGGCGGCCCGCTGAACAAGACCGCCTACGGGTTCGCCACCGCGGGGCTCGCCGCGGCCGCCACGGCGACCGGAGACGCCCCGCAGCTGCGGATCATGGCCGCGGTGATGCTCGCCGGTATGGTGCCGCCGATCGCCCTGGCGCTCGCCACCACCGTGCGGCCGGGGCTCTTCACCCCCGCCGAGCGCGAGAACGGCAAGGCGGCATGGCTGCTCGGCGCCTCGTTCATCACCGAGGGCGCCATCCCGTTCGCCGCCGCGGACCCGTTGCGGGTGATCCCGTCGATCATGCTCGGCAGCGCCGTCACCGGTGCCCTGTCCGAGGCGCTGCAGGTGACCCTGCGCGCGCCCCATGGCGGCGTGTTCGTGCTGTTCGCCGTCGGCAACGTGGTCGGGTTCGTCATCTCCCTGCTCGCCGGCGTCGTCGTGGCGGCCGCGGCAGTCGTCGCCTTGAAGTCCGTCGCCCCCGCCGACGTCGACGAGCTCGCGCCCGTCGCCTGATCCGCCCCGCTCTCACCCCCGCTTGGAGGAAGCCATGCCCACCAGGACCGTCACCGTCGGCTCGTCCGTCGGACTGCACGCCCGCCCCGCCCAGCTCATCGCCGAGGCCGCCGAGGAGCTCGGTTCGGAGGTCACCTTGGCCGTCGCCGGCGAGGAGCCGGTCGACGCCTCCTCGGCGCTGCTCATCATGACGCTCGGCGCGTCCCACGGCGACGAGGTGGAGGTCGCCGGCGAGGACCAGGCGGCCGTCGACCGGATCGCCGAGCTCGTCACGCAGGACCTCGACGCCTGAGCACGGCGCCCTGACCACGGGCGGGCAGCACTACGCTGCTCGCCCGTGAGCATCGAGCCCTCGACCGCCGACCTGCAGATCCGACGTACTCCCGGAGTGGTGGAGGTCGTCTTCGACCGTCCCGAGCGCCGCAACGCCTTCACGGCCGCCATGTACGACGACCTGCGCCGGCTCACCGAGGAGTTGGCAGCCGACACCGGGACACGGGTGCTCGTGCTGCGCGGCGCCGGCGGGAAGGCTTTCGCCGCCGGCAACGAGATCGGGGACTTCCTGGAGCGGGACGCAGTGGCCTACGAGGAGTGGATCCGCGAGCTGCTGGTCGCCCTCTACGAGCTCCCGCAGGTGACGGTCGCGGCCGTCGACGGGGTCTGCGTCGGCGGCGGGCTCGCGGTCGCCACCCACTGCGACATCCGCCTCTGCACGCCACACTCGCGGTTCGGCTACCCGATCGCCCGCACCCTGGGCAACGCGCTCTCGGCGTCGGTGGTCTACCGGTGTGCCGCGTTGTTCGGGGAGTCCCTCACCCGGGAGATGCTGCTGACCTCGCGCCTCACCACTGCCGACCGCGCCTACGCCGTCGGTGCGGTCGCCGCCGTCACCGAGGACCTCGAAGGCGAGCTCGCCACCATGGTCGAGGGCCTGCTCGCGGCGTCCCCGGTCACGCTGCGCGCGACCAAGGAGCAGCTCGCCGAGCGGTCACGCCGGCTCGAGGCCGAGCCGGCGTCGGACCCCGAGCGGCTGCGCGCGGTGTACACCGGACCGGACTTCGCCGAAGGGGTGCGCGCGTTCCTGGCCAAGGAGAGGCCGGCCTTCGGCGGGTGACCTCCGGCCCGGCTCCGGGTCAGGCGCGGTGCGTGCCGTCCGGCTGGTCCAGCGGCCCCTGGCGGGGTGCATCGCCGTCGCTGTAGTCGACGTCGGGATCCACCCGGTCGGCCTCCTGCAGCGTCTGCTGGTGCTGACCGAGGTGCTCCTCGGCCACCGCGCGCCGCTCGCGGGCCTCCTCGGCCATCCGCGCTGCCTCAGCCTGCTTCTGTTCGGCCTCGGCCTGCACCTGGCGCGCCCGGGCCTCGACCTCCTCGGCGGTGGCCTGGTGCCGGCGCACCTCGGCCTCCTTGTCGGCGGCGGCCCTGCGCAGCTCGTCGGCCTTGTCGCGCGCACGGTTGTCCTTGACCGTCCGAGCCTTGCGGGCCAGGAACGCGATGATGCCGATCACGATGATCAGCGCGATCACCGCGATCACGATCCAGACGATGGTGTTCATGGCTTCGCCCCTCCCCGGGAAACGATGTGCCCGTTGTCATACCCCGCCCGTCGGGGCACCAACCCACCGGCCGGAGATCAGGAGGAGGCGCCGCCTCGCGCTGCGCGCTGCTCCAACGCGTGCTGCAGGAGGGCGGCGAGCGCCTGGACCTGGACGTCACCGGAGTCGACCTCGATGTCGGCCCCGTCCAGGGCCCGCGCGGCGAGCCCCGCCTTGCTGTCGATCAGCTCGGCGATCCGCTGGTCCATCGTCTGCGCGGCGATGATCCGCCAGGCGGTCACCGGCTCGGCCTGCCCGATGCGGTGCACCCGGTCGATCGCCTGGGTCTGCTCGGCGTCAGTCCACGACAGCTCGGCGAGCACGACGTTGGACGCCACCTGCAGGTTGATCCCCACGCCGGCGGCGGTGAGCGAGCAGACGGCGATCGCGACGTCGGGGTCGTTGACGAACGCGTCGATGTTGCGTTGACGCACCGTCGGCGTCTGGTCGCCCCGGATCGAGGAGTACGCCAGTCCGCGCGAGGCGAAGCTCTCCTCCGCGGCGTCCATGACGTCGACGTGCTTGGCGAAGAAGACGACCTTGCCCGCGCTGCGGGCCAGCTGTGCGGCGTAGTCGGCGGCCAGCGGGGCCTTGGCCTGGCCGATCCGGCGCACCATGGCGAACACGTTCTCTCCGCTGGAGGACTGCTCGCCGTCGGTGAGCTCCCAGTGCGCGACCCGCCGGACCAGGTCCAGGTCGACGCCGTCGATCCCGCCGCCGTCACCGGAGCGACGGGTGCGGATGGCGGCGTCGTACCGCTCCACGAGCCGGCGGGCCAGCTCCCGCTCAGCCTCCCGGATGGACCGGCCGACCGCCTCGTCAAGCTCGACGGGGATGTCGGCGATGCGACGGGCCGGGATGTCGGCCGCGACGTCGACCTTGCGGCGACGCACGACGCCCATGTCGACGACGCACTGCCGCGCGGCCGGGTAGAAGGGGTGGTCCATCGGCGTGAAGCCGGTCTCCTCCAGGCAGGCCATCAGCTCCGGGCGCGGCTTCTTCTCGTCGATCCAGCCGAGGAACTCCCAGATCGCCCGGAAGTCCTCGATGTCGTTGATCAGGGGCGTACCGGTGAGCGCCATCATCAGCGGCCGCGCGGTGCGCTGCCGGATCCGGTCGGCGATCTCCAGGACGTGCTGGGAGCGCTGGGAGGTCTTGTTCTTGATGAAGTGCGCCTCGTCGACCACCATGCCCCGGAAGCCGTGGTCGGCGATCCACCCGACGTGGCGGTCGAGGACCTCGTAGTTGATCACGACGATGTCGGCGAAGCCGTCCATGTCCTCGCCGTCGCCGTGGACCACGGTGACGGTGCGGCGCGGCGTCCAGCGCGCCACCTCGCGCGCCCAGTTCGCCTTCACGACACTGGGCACGACGCACAGCAGCGGGTAGGCCTCGGCGGCTTGGGCAGAGAGCAGCGCCTGCGCCGTCTTGCCCAGACCCGGCTCGTCGGCGAGCAGGTAGGTACGGTGCCCTGCTGCGGTGGCGGCCACCACGCGGGCCTGGTGTGCCATCAGCTCCAGGCCCTTGGGCAGCCGGACGGCGTGCGGATCGGGAAGCGCCATGCACGCCGGTGCTCCCGGCGCCGCCTGCTCGAAGGAGTTGAGCAGCGGGCCGATCAGCTCCCACCCGGTGAGCCGGTGGGTCAGCGGGCGCGGGGGCGCGCCCGAGAAGTCGGGGACCTGGAACGGGTTGGCCAGCTGGCGCGCCACGACGCTGCGGGGACGCACCTGCCGCTCGGGACGCAGCCCCGGGACGGTCGCCGCCTCCGGCTCGGGCTCCGGCTCGGGCTCGTAGCCGGCCGCCTCCTGCATCTCGCGCTTCACCGCGCGCACACCGGAGGTGATCTCGGCGTCCTCCTGGAGCAGCTCGAAGAACGACGGGTGCGCGGCGGCGATCTGCGCGAGGATCATGGCGATGCCGTCGAGCCGCTTGAGCTCGCCTTCGCGCCGAGCCTCCCCGAGGGTGGCGTCGGCCTTGATCCGGGCGCGCTCCTCGCGGGCGAGCAGCGCGATCGCCTGGAAGCGGGCGCGGTCCAGGGAGCTCACCTGGTTGCGCTTCACGCCGGCCTCGACCTCGCGGACGGTCTTCGCCAGGACCGGGAGGATCCCCTCCTCGTCACGGTGGCGCTTGGCCTGCCCGTTCTTCTGACCGTTCTTCTGGCCGTTCTTGGGTCCCGACCGCGCGCCGTTCCTCTGGCCGTTTCGGTTGCCCGAACGGCTCTGCGTCCCTGCTGCCAAGCGCATCTCCCGATACCGGCCCGCGGGCCCCGGCTGGGGGCCTCGCCCGGCTGACGAACTCCTCGACGTCCTTCTCACGTCGAGCCGACGCGACACCACGCTGGTCCGGCAACCGCACCGGGACCCTCACGCTCCGGCGCCGCGGGAGAACTCCCTGCGTACGACGGACCGGGGCCGCTCCGCCATCGTACCGCGTCCCGGGGGTGGAGGACGCATCTGGCGGCTCAGACGCCGGGGAGCGTCACCACGAACGCCGAACCCGTCGGGTGCCGGTCGCGGTGGGTGACCTCTCCACCGTTGGCGCGCACCAGCTCCCGGGTGATGAACAGGCCGAGGCCCGTCCCGGCGACGCGCGCAGCGCTGCCGACCTCGCGGCTGAACCGCTCGAAGAGCCGCTCGCGGAACGCTGGGGGTACGCCGGGGCCCTCGTCCTCGACCCTGACCTCCACGGCGCCGTCGGGCCGGGTGGCGACCTCCACCAGGGTGGCTCCCCCGGCGTACTTCTCGGCGTTGCCGAGGAGGTTGCCGAGGACCTGGTCGAGATGGCCGGGCTGGACGCGTGCCATCGCGTCCTCCGGACACCGCACCGTGGGCCGGCGCTCGGATCCGAGCGCGGCGAGCGCGGCATCGATGCGGGGTGCCAGCGGACACGGCTCCGGGGCAGCGGTGAGCCGGCCGCGCTCGGCGCTGACCATCTCCAAGATGTCGTGGACGACCGCGCGCACCTGGGTGCTGCTGCGCTCCACGACGCCGAGCGCGTGCTGCGCCGTCGGGACGTCACCCAGGGCGAGCGCATCCCGGCCGAGCTCGGCGAAGCCCTGCACCGCGGTGAGGGGGTTGCCGATCTCGTGTCCGAGCATCCCGAGCAGGTCCACCTTGAACTGGTTGGCCCGCTCGAGCTCGGCGTTGCGCTGCGCGAGCTCCTCGGCGAGGTCGGCCTGCGCCCGCAGCGGCTCGTGCAGCGCCGCCCGCTGCGCGAGGGCGTAGATCGGCACGAAGAGCAGGCCGAACCACGCGCCGCCGGTCCACACGGCCGCCAGAAGCCCCCCCATGAGCAGGACGGCCGCCTCGGTGCGGTAGAACGCCGGGCTGCGCAGCTGTTGGCGCAGCCAGATCTCGTCCGCGGCGTCGTTGAGCAGCGCCGATCCGGCGAAGAGCAGCATCTCGACGAGCAGGAAGGCGGCCGCGGTGAGGAGGATCGTGACCAGCCCCGTCCCGCCCGCGCCCAGCATGAAGTCGCTGCGCTGGCCGAAGAGAGCCGCGCGCAGGAGCGAGACGACGAGCCCGGCGAGGATGACGAACGCCGCCGAGCCGGCCCACTTCCAGGCCACCACCCGGATCCCCCGCCACCGGGCGTGGAGGTAGGTCACGGGGACCAGGACGAGCAGCCACGGCGGCGGCAGCAGCAGGGCGCACACGAACGCCCAGGCCGAGAGCGCCTTGTGCGGTTGCTGCTCGTGCGCCAGTCCTCCCGACAGCACGCGCCCGAGCTCGACGTTGACCACCGAGGCCGCGATCAGCGCCAACGCGGTGAGTCCCTGGGGCAGTGGCGAGCGCAGCGGCGCGCTGACCAGGAACGGCAGCACGAGCGCGGCGAGGACCACGACGACGAGGGAGGCGCGCATCCGCAGCGGCGTCGCCCAGAACGGGCGCCACACCTCGTCCACGGCACGACCCAGGGCAGCCCGGGACGCCGTCCCTCCCCAGGAACCGTCCACGCTCCGAAGTGTGCCGTCTGCACGGCTCCCGCGGGACCGGTTCTCGCGTTTTGCGGGGCGCTGTCGCTGCTCAGCGGCGGCGTTCGGCGCACGCCACGCACCGGGTCGCGCCGGGGCGTACGGCAAGCCGGGCGGGGTCGATCGGCTCACCGCAGCCCTCGCACACGCCGTACCGCCCGGAGCGCGCGCCGGCCAGGGCGCGGTCGAGCTCCTCGAGGCGACCGGTCGCCTGGTCGATCAGCGCCTGCACCTGGGAGCGCTCGAAGGCGATCGTCGCGCCCTCCGGGTCGTGCTCGTCGTCGGCGTTGGAGCCCTCCGAGGCGGCGACGATCGCGGCGAAGTCCGCGCGCAGGGCCTCGAGTCGCTGCGTGGTGCGCGCCCGCTCGGCCGCGAGCACCGCCTCGAGGCCGTCGGGCGCCGCCGCGCCGTCGCCCTGGAATCTCATCGCGCGAACAGCTCCCTCAGGTCGTCGACGCCGAGCGCAGGCTCGGCGCTCGCACCCCCGTCCATCACGCGGGCGAAGAGCGCGGCCTTGCGTTCCTTGAGGGCCATCACCTTCTCCTCGATGGTGTCCGCGGCGACGAGCCGGTAGACCATGACCGGCCGCTGCTGGCCGATCCGGTGCGTCCGGTCCACCGCCTGCGCCTCGACGGCGGGGTTCCACCAGGGATCGAGGACGAAGACGTAGTCGGCCTCGGTCAGGGTCAGGCCGACGCCGCCGGCCTTGAGGCTGATCAGGAACGCCGTGGCGTCGCCGCCGCGGAAGTCCTCGATCACCCGCTGCCGGTTGCGGGTGCGCCCGTCGAGGTAGCAGCTGGAGATGCGCTCGTCGTGCAGCCGCTGCCGGACGCGGCCCAGGAACGAGGTGAACTGGCTGAACACCAGCGCGCGGTGCCCCTCGGCGGCGAGCTCGTGGAGGTGCTCGACCAGGACGTCGATCTTCGCGGCTCCGACGGCGTCGTACGCCGGATCGAGAAGGGCGGGATCCAGGCTCATCATCCGCAGGCGGGTGAGCGAGCGGAAGACCGCGATCCGGTGCTTCTCGAAGTCCTCCTCGAGCAGGCCGAGGACCGCCTGGCGCTCTCGTTGGAGGTGCGTGTCGTAGAGCCGGCGGTGCCGGGCGCCCAGGCCGACCCGCAGCACGAGCTCCTGCTTGGGCGGCAGGTCGGGAGCGACCAGTTCCTTGGTGCGGCGCAGCAGGAACGGGCGGGTGCGCCGCTGAAGCCGCTCGAGCGCCACGTGGTCGCCGGCCTCCACCGGGCGTACGACGACCTCGCGAAACCGCTGGGGCGAGGGGTAGAGGCCGGGGGCGACCACCGACAGCAGCGACCACAGCTCCATCAGCCGGTTCTCGAACGGCGTGCCGGTGAGCGCGAGCCGGAACGGCGCGTCGATCTCGCGGACCGCGCGGTAGGCCTTGGCCTGGTGGTTCTTCACCTGCTGAGCCTCGTCGAGCACGAGGCCGCCCCAGGTCCGCTCGGCGTAGTCGGTGGCCTCGAGCCGCAGCAGGGCGTACGACGTCACCACGACGTCGGCGCCCGCGTAGAGCTGCGCGAGGGACGCACCGCGGCGCGGGGCGGTCGCCGTGACGGTGCGGACGATCAGGTGCGGGGCGTGCTGGGCGGCCTCGGCGGCCCAGGCGCCCACCACGCTGGTGGGGGCGACGACCAGGAACGGCGCGGACCCGGCGGCGCGGGCATGCGCGATGAGGGCGAGCGCCTGCAGCGTCTTGCCCAATCCCATGTCGTCGGCGAGGACCCCGCCCAGACCGGCCTGCCACAGGAAGGCCAGCCACCGGAAGCCGTCGCGCTGGTAGGACCGCAACGGCGTGCCCACGGGCGGGTCGTCCACCGGCGGCAGGCGGTCGAGGTGCTGCAGCGCCCGCGCGGCCTCCACCCACGCGGCCGCCTGGGCGTCGACGACCCCGAGCTCGTCGAGCGCGGCCCAGGCACCGAGATCGCGCCGTCCGACGCGCAGCCGGTCGTCGGGCGGGTCGACCAGCTCGCGGGCGGCGCCCACGAGCTCCGCGAGCCGCGCGAACGCCGGGTGGTCGGCCCGCACGTGCAGGCCCGTGGGCAGGAACACGATCGCGTCGCCCCGGGTCAGCGCGGTCAGCACCATCCCGAGTGGCACCTGCTCGCCGTCGACGCGGATCAGCACCTCCAGGTCGAGCCAGTCCGTGGCGCGCGGCGTCTCCGGATCGGAAACCCCGAAGCTGATCTCCGGGTCGCCGGCGGCGGGCCGGTAGTCCGGCTGCACACCGGCCTCCTCCACGAGCACGGTGTCGCGGCCGCGGAGCGCCGGCAGCACGCGCTCGACGAAGCGAAGGACCTCCGGGCCCTCCCAGCGCTGCTGCTCACGCAGTCGCCCCGACGGCTGGCACAGCAGAGCGCGGCCGTGCTCGTCGAGCCCGAGGGCGGCGAGGACGGCTGCCTCACGCTCGGGACGACGCACGTCGAGGAGGCCCGCGAGGCTCTCCACCCCGTAGCGACGCTCAGCGTCGCCCAAGGCGTAGCGCCAGCTGAGGTTGCCCGCGGCACGGCCCGGAGCGAGCCACTCCACCTCGAGGACGAGCACGGGATCGGGCTCCTCGGGCAGCACCAGCGTCCCGTCGCGCGAGACCGCATCCAGCTGGCGCCGCAGCCGCGGAACATAGCGGTCCTCGAACGTCGCGCGATCCTCGGCGGGGACGACGACCGGCTCCGCCCGTCGCAGCATGCGCTCGACGGGCTCGGCCAGGAGGCGCTCCAACGGCGCCAGGACCACCTCGACGCGGGGAGCCCGGCGCCCGGAGCCGGCGTCCACCTCGCGCAGCAGCGCCACGCCGTGGGCCGGACGGCCCA
>JBQCCW010000187.1:0-48650 GCA_051961835.1 Marmoricola sp.
GAGGCGACGCGTGAGCGCCCTGCAGCGGTTCGAGAACAAGCTCGAAGAGGTCATCTCCACCGTCTTCGCGCGCACCTTCCGCAGCGCGGTGCAGCCGATCGAGATCTCCGCGGCGCTCAACCGCGAGGTGGACAACTCCGCCCAGATCCTCAGTCGCGACCGGCGCCTGGTGCCCAACGCGTTCCACGTCGAGCTCTCGACCTCCGATCACGAGCGGCTCAGCCAGCTGGGCGACCAGCTGGTCGAGGAGCTCACCACGATGCTCGAGGACCACGCCGCGCGGCAGTCCTATCTCTTCACCGGGCCGCTATCCATCGACCTCGCCGTGTCCGAGGACCTCCCGACCGGGCGGTTCCGGGTGCGCAGCCAGTCGGTGTCCTCGGTCCGGCAGGGGCAGAGCGGACGCCCGGTCGTTCACCCCACCGACACCCAGGTACGCCGCGCAGCGGCCATGCTGTTAGTCAACGGCGAGCAGCTGCCGCTCAGCCCGCCGGGCATCGTGGTCGGCCGCGGCAATGACGCCGACCTCCGCATCGACGACCCGGGGGTGTCCCGGCGCCACGTCGAGGTGCGCGTGGTCGAGACCGCCGGGGGGTTCCGGGTCAGCGTGGCCGACCTGGGCTCGACCAACGGCATGGTCGTCGACGGCAAGCGGGTCACCCACGCCACGCTGTCGGACGGGTCCACGGTCCGCATCGGCAACACGACCATGACTCTGCGGCAGGGCCCCCGCGACGGAGCGGAGCGCTGAGATGTCCGAGCTCACCCTCGCGCTGATCCGCTTCGCCTACCTGGCGGTGCTGTGGATCTTCGTCCTCGCGGCGATCTCGGTGATCCGCTCGGACATGTTCGGCACGCGGGTGTCGCGGCAGCAGGCAGCGACCAGCCGCAAGGCCGCCCGCCAGCGCCGTGCCAAGCCGGTCAGAACCCGCCGCGGCGAGCCGAGCCAGGTCGTGATCGTCGAGGGCGGCAACACCGGAGAGGTGGTCGCCCTCGGCGACGCGCCGCTGCTGATCGGGCGCGGCACCGACGCCGCCATCCGGCTCGACGACGACTACGTCTCCACCCGGCACGCCCGCATCGTCGGCTCGGCCGGCCAGTGGATGGTCGAGGACCTGGGCTCCACCAACGGCACCTACGTCGGCAGCCGCCGGATCACCCAGCCGACGGTGCTCGGCGTCGGCAGCCAGGTGCGCATCGGGAAGACCGTGCTGGAGCTGCGCAAGTGACGCTCTCCTGGCGCTTCACCGCACTCTCCGACGTGGGCCGGGTCCGGCGCGACAACCAGGACTCGGGCTACGCCGGCCCGCACCTTCTCGTCGTCGCCGACGGCGTCGGCGGCGCGGCCCGCGGCGACGTGGCCAGTGGCGCGGCCGTCGCGCAGCTGCGCCTGCTCGACCGGCCCCCGGGCAACGATGCGCTCGAGCAGCTCGCCGGCAGCATCCACCTGGCGCACAACAAGATCGCGGACCTGGTCTCCGACGACCCCGAGCTCGACGGCACCAGCACGACGCTGACCGCCGCGCTCTTCGACGGCAGCCGGGTCTCCCTGGCGCACGTGGGCGACAGCAGGGCCTACCTGCTGCGCGGCGGCGCGCTCGACCAGCTCACGACGGACCACACGCTCGTGCAGAGCCTCGTGGACGAGGGCCGGATCACCGACGAGGACGCTCGGACGCATCCTCACCGCAACATCATCCTGCGGGCGGTCGACGGGGTGCACGAGCCGGAGCCGGACGTCAGCACTCTCGACGTCCACGTCGGGGATCGGCTGCTGCTGTGCTCCGACGGGTGCAGCGGCGTCCTCGAGAGCGATCAGCTGGCCGGGCTGCTCACCACGGACCCACTGGAGGACGCCGCCACCGCGCTCGTCACCGCGGCGCTGGAGGCCGGCAGCTCCGACAACGTGACGGTGGTCCTCGCCGAGCTGGTCGATTCCGAGGAGGCGGGTGCTGCGGAGGCGGGCGACGCGGCGGAGCCGATCGTCGTGGGAGCAGCCGCGAGCAGCCGCGGGCCGGTCCGAAGCCCGTTGCGTCGGCGCCGCACCGAGCCCGACGCCGCCCCCGACCCCGAGGCGCTGCGGTACGCGCCGCTGCCCCCGCGCCGGCTGTGGCCGCGCCGCCTGGCGGTGGTCCTGGTCGTGCTGGCCCTGCTCCTCGGTGCCGCGTACGCCGCCTACCGCTACACCCAGTCGCAGTACTACCTCGGGGCCCGGGACGGCAAGGTCGTGATCTACCGGGGGGTGTCGGCGTCCTGGAGCGTGCCGGGCTTCCCGATGCACCGCGTCGTGCAGGACACGCCGTTGCTGCTCGACGACCTCACCGAGAGCGACCGCACGAGCGTGGCCGAGGGCTTGCCGGAGGGCACCTTGGCCCAAGCCAGGGAGAAGGTCGCCGCCTTGGAGCAGCGGGTCTGCGACGCCGCAGCCGCCGAGCAGCAGCGCGCCGCCGACCGTGCCCTGCGCCGCGCCCGGGCGACGGCGAAGGCGCATCACCGCACCCCCCCGACGAAGATCGACACCCCGACCCTGCCGACCACCTACCCCGGTTGCACAGGGCGGTCGTGATGGCGGCGCTCTCCACGCCCGGCCGTCCCAGCACCGGCTTCCAGGGCTTCGTGCATCGCCGCCGACGAGGCGCCGAGCTGGTCCTGCTGGTGCTCAGCCTCGTCGTCGGCATCGGCGCCTACGCCGCCGTCGGCATCGGCGTCCAGGGAGCGGTCCCCACCGATCTGATCGGCTACGGGACCTGGCTGGCCGTGCTGGTGATCGGAGCGCACCTGGCGATCCGCCGCTGCGCGCCGTACGCGGACCCGATCATGCTGCCGATCATCTCCGCGCTGAACGGGCTGGGTCTGGCGCTGATCCACCGGATCAGCCTCGCCCAGTCCACAGCCCCGTCCGGACGCACGCAGCTGATCTGGATGACGATCGGCGTGATCCTGTTCGTGATCGTGCTGGTCGGCCTGCCCGACCACCGCCGCCTGCAGGCGTTCACCTACACCTCGGGCCTCGCCGCGATCGTGCTCCTGCTCCTGCCCCTGCTGCCGGGGATCGGCACCCGCATCAACGGAGCGCGCATCTGGATCCACCTCGGCTCCCTGAGCTTCCAGCCGGGCGAGGTCGCCAAGGTGCTCCTGGTGATCGCGTTCGCGGGCTACCTGGTGGTGCACCGCGACGCCCTCGCCCTGGCGGGCCGCCGCGTCCTCGTGGTCGATCTGCCGCGCGGTCGCGACCTCGGCCCGATCCTGGTGATGTGGCTGGTCAGCCTCGCGGTGCTGGTCTTCCAGAACGACCTGGGCTCCTCGCTGCTCTTCTTCGGGATCTTCCTGGTGATGCTCTACGTCGCCACGGAGCGGCCCGGGTGGCTCCTCGTCGGGGCGGTGATGTTCGTCGCCGGTGCCGCCGCGAGCTACACGTTCGTCGGCCACGTGACCGAGCGGGTCGACCTGTGGTTGCACCCGTTCCGCGACCCCGGGGGCCAGGGCTACCAGCTCGTCCAGGGGTTCTACGGCATGGCATGGGGCGGCCTCACCGGCCGCGGACTGGGCCAGGGCTGCCCCCAGATCACGCCGTTCAGCTACTCCGACTTCATCGCCGCGACCGTCGGCGAGGAGCTCGGCCTCACCGGGCTCATCGCGGTCATCCTGCTCTACGCGCTCCTGGTCGAGCGCGGCCGGCGGACCGCGCTGATCTCGCGGGACAACTTAGGCAAGCTGATGGCGACCGGCCTGGCGGTGATCTTCGCGATCCAGGTGTTCGTGGTCGTCGGCGGTGTCACCGGGCTGATCCCGCTCACCGGCCTCACCACCCCGTTCCTGTCCTACGGCGGGTCGAGCCTGGTCGCCAACTGGGTCATCGTGGCGCTGCTGCTGCGCATCTCCGACCACGCCCGCCGTCCCCCGCCGGAGCTGCTCGACCCCGACGCCGACGCGGACGCCACCCAGGTGGTGTCGCTGAGATGACCGGGCAGGTGATCGTCTCGTGAACCGTCCCATCCGCGTCCTCGCGGTCGGCTGCATGCTGCTGTTCCTGGCGCTGCTCGCCCGCGCCACCTACGTGCAGTACTGGGAGGCCGACAGCCTCAACTCGGTGGTCGCCCACGAGACCAACAGCCGGGTCCGTGACGCCCAGTTCTCGCGCAAGCGCGGGCAGATCATCGTCGGCGGCAAGGCCGTCGCGATCAGCAAGAAGAGTGGCGACCGGTACGTCTATCAGCGCACCTATCCCCGGGGGCGCGAGTACGCCCACCTCACCGGCTACTTCACCCGTGACTACGGGCTGGGCGGGATCGAGGCGTCGCAGAACGCGCTGCTGTCCGGTGACGACGACTCGCTGTTCCTCGACCGGATCGTCGACCTCGTCGACAACCGGACGCCGCAGGGCGGCAACGTCGTGCTCACGATCGACCCGCGCGCACAGGACGCCGCCACCCGGGGCCTGCAGGGCAAGATCGGCGCGGTGGTCGCGCTCGAGCCGTCGACGGGGAAGATCCTCGCGATGGCGTCCACGCCGACCTACGACCCGAACAAGCTCGCCACGCACGACTTCGGGTCGGTGGGCGCCTTGAAGTCGAAGCTGGTCAACGCCACGCCGAGCCCTTTGGACAACAGTGCGATCGAGACCCTGGTGCCGCCCGGGTCGACGTTCAAGATCGTGACCTCCGCTGCCGCGCTCTCCAGCGGGAAGTACACCCCCACCTCGCAGGTCCCCGGGGCCTCCAGCATGAAGCTGCCGCTGTCGAGCTCGGTCCTGCACAACGAGAACAACTTCCCCTGCGGGCCGGGCACCGTGACCCTCACCGTGGCACTGCAGAAGTCGTGCAACGTCGCCTTCGGCACCGTCGGGGAGAAGATCGGCGCGCAGCGGCTGATCAGCCAGGCCCACAAGTTCGGCTTCGGGAAGAGCTACTTCCACGACCTGGACGACCCGCTGACCCGGCAAGCGGTCAGCCGCGTCCCGGAGTCCCCCGACGCGCCCCAGACCGTGCTCGCCGCGATCGGCCAGGGCGACGTGGCGGCGACGCCGCTGCAGATGGCGATGGTGGCGGCCGGCGTCGCGAACAACGGCACGGTGATGAAGCCCTACCTGGTGGCGCAGACGGAGTCGGCCGATCTCGACGTGAAGTCGACGACCCAGCCGCAGCCGCTGCCCGATCAGCCGGCGATCAGCCCCTCGGTGGCGCGTCAGCTCACCGGCATGATGGTGGCGGTGGTCGACGGCGGGACCGGCACGCCGGCCCAGATCCCCGGCGTCAAGGTCGCCGGCAAGACCGGTACGGCGCAGAGCGCCGCCAACCGGCCGCCGTACGCCTGGTTCGTGTCGTTCGCTCCTGCAGACAACCCGAAGGTGGCCGTCGCGGTCCTCATCAAGGATGCCGGTGTGGCCCGGGACGCGATCTCCGGGGCCGGCCTCGCCGCTCCGATCGCGAAGTCGGTGATGGAGGCGGTGATCAATCCGTGAGTGGGAACGCCGAGCGGTACCGCCGGATCTCCCGCATCGCGATCGGCGGCATGGGCGAGGTGTGGCGCGCGGAGGACACGGTGCTGCACCGCGAGGTCGCGCTGAAGCTGCTCAAGCCCGAGTACGCCCAAGATCCCGATTTCCGGGTGCGCTTCGAGACCGAGGCGCGGCTCACCGCGGCGCTCCTGCACCCCGGGATCGCCGCCGTGTTCGACTACGGCGAGAGCGCGGAGGACGGCCTCGCGCGGCCGTTCCTGGTGATGGAGCTGGTCGACGGTCAGCCGCTCTCCGAGCTGCTCCGCCCCGGCGTGCCGATGCCCGCCGAGCGGGCGGCCGATCTGATGGCCCAGGCGGCCGAGGCCCTCGGGGTCGCGCACCGGGCGGGGCTCGTCCATCGCGACGTCAAGCCTGCCAACCTGATGGTCACCACCGAGGGCACCGTCAAGGTGACCGACTTCGGCATCGCCCGCGCCGCGGACGCCGTGCCGCTCACCAAGACGGGGCAGCTGCTCGGGACGCCGCACTACCTGTCCCCCGAGCAGGCCGACGGCCATGTCGCGACACCGGCGAGCGACGTCTACGCCCTCGGCGTGGTGCTCTACCAGTGCCTCACCGGCACCAAGCCGTTCCACGGGGAGACGCCGGTGTCGACTGCGCTGGCGCACCTGCGCCAGCCGGTGCCGACCCTGCCTCCGTCGGTGCCGGAGCGGCTGCGTGCCGTCGGCGAGCGAGCACTGGCCAAGGACCCGGCCGAGCGCTTTCCCGACGGCGCCGCGTTCGCCGCGGCTCTGCGCGGGGAGGACGACACCACGCAGGTGCTCGCTCCGGCTGCCGGCGGCGTCGCGGCCGGCAGTGGCGGCCTGCGGGGGTGGTGGCCGCTGCTGGTGGTGGCGGTGCTCGGGATCGCCCTCATCGTCGCCGTCGTCCTGGCCGGCGGGTCCGGCGAGAAGGCTCCGGCCTCGCCGACGACGCCCACCGCCGAGCAGACGCACAGCAGCTCACCGACGCCGCGGCCGACCCACTCGGCCGCTCCCGTACGCAGCACCGCACCCACACACCGCACGGTGACCAGGAAGAAGCCGGTGCACCGCAAGAAGCCACCGCACGCCAAGCCGAAGGCCCACCGGGGAGGGCCGCCCGCGCACGCTCATCCACAGGGGCACGGGCATGGGCCGGGGAAGGGGAAGGGACATCGATGACGGACACTCACCGCATCGGCGGACGCTACGAGCTCGGGGAGCTGCTCGGACGCGGCGGGATGGCCGAGGTCCGCAAGGGGACCGACGTCCGGCTCGGGCGGACGGTCGCGGTCAAGCGGCTGCGGACCGACCTGGCCAGCGACGCGACGTTCCAGGCTCGGTTCCGGCGTGAGGCACAGTCGGCCGCCTCGCTGAACCATCCGGCCATCGTGTCGGTCTACGACACCGGCGAGGAGGTCAGCGACGACGGGCACGGGCACAGCATCGCCCAGCCCTACATCGTGATGGAGTACGTCGCCGGCCGCACCCTGCGCGACATCCTCAGGGAGGGGCGGAAGATCCTCCCCGAGCGGGCTCTCGAGATCACCTCCGGCGTGCTCTCCGCGCTCGACTACAGCCATCGGATGGGCATCATCCACCGCGACATCAAGCCGGGGAACGTCATGCTGACGCCCTCGGGCGACGTCAAGGTGATGGACTTCGGAATCGCCCGGGCCGTCGCCGACGCGCAGAGCACGATGACGCAGACCGCGGCGGTCGTCGGCACGGCGCAGTACCTCTCGCCGGAGCAGGCGCGCGGCGAGAACGTCGACTCCCGCAGCGACGTCTACTCCGCGGGGTGCCTGCTCTACGAGCTGCTCACCGGCCGGCCGCCGTTCGTCGGCGAGAGCCCGGTCTCGGTGGCCTACCAACACGTGCGAGAGCAGGCGCCGGTGCCGTCCTCGCTGGACCCCGACCTCCCGCCCGAGCTGGACGCGATCGTGATGAAGTCGCTCGCCAAGCGCGTCGACGACCGCTACCAGAGCGCGGCAGCGATGAAGGCGGACATCGACCGGTACCTCGCCGGGCAGCCGGTCCAGGCGCCCGTGCCGGCTCCGGCGGCCACCACCGTGCTGCCCGCCGCTGCGGGGCCGCTGACGACCGAGCAGCCGGTGGTCGAGGAGGAGAAGCGGAGCTGGGGTCCGATCGTCTTGCTGGGTCTGCTCCTGCTCGCCCTGATCGCCGCGGCGGTCGTGTTGGGGCCCAAGCTCGTCAAGCAGGCCGCCCCACAGGTCACCGTCCCGAGCCTGTCGTCGATGACGCGCGCGCAGGCCCAGCGGGAGCTGCGCAGCGCCGACCTGCAGCTGGGCCGCGTCGGGCGGACGGCCAGCGCGGACGTGCCCAAGGGGCAGGTGGTCTCCCAGGACCCCAAGGCAGGCGACCAGGTCGACCCGAAGAGTGCGGTCGACATCGTGCTCTCCTCCGGCAAGCCCGACGTGACCATCCCCGACGTGGTCGGGGACGACAAGGACGCCGCCGCGAGCCAACTGCACGACCTCGGCCTGAGTCCGGTGCTCAAGGAGATCAGCTCCGACCAGCAGAAGGGCAACGTCGTCAAGGTCTCCCCGGACGTCGGTCAGCAGGTCGCGGCCGGCAGCAAGGTCCGCCTCTACTACTCCTCGGGACCGCAGCAGGTGCCCGATGTGGTCGGCATGAAGCAGGACGAGGCCGTGTCGAAGCTCAAGGCGGCGGGCTTCTCGGTCGACGTCTTCCCCGACAACAGCACGACGAAGCCGAAGGGGACGGTCACCCACCAGAGCCCGCCCGCCGGGCAGCCGCTCGACAAGGGGTCGACCGTGACGCTGCTGGTGTCGACCTACGAGAAGCCCAGCCCGACACCGACTCCGACCCCGACGCCGACCGACGAGCCGACGCCCTCCGACACCGCCTCGCCGTCGCCGACCGAGCTGCCCTCGCCCTGACGGACCAGCCCGAGCGCGGAGCGGTCAGGACGTCGCGCCCAGCCGGGCGTACCGCAGGTCGGGCGTGCCCTGGTAGGGCGGCGCGGTCAGCTCGCCGAGCGTGCGGAGGTCCCAGCCGAGGTGGTAGCGGTCGGCCACCGTGCGGTACGCCGCGATGTACTCGCTGTCGTCGAGCGCGGTGACGAGCGCGATCGGGTCGCCGACCGCCGCGATCCGGTACGGCGGCGAGTAGGGCACCCCGTGGAGCACCACGGTGTTGCCCACGCACTTGATGCCGGTCGTGGTGATCACCCGCTGGCCCTGCACCGTCACGGCCTCCGCTCCGCCGGCCCACAGGGCGTTGACCACCGCCTGGATGTCCTGCTGGTGGACGACGAGCGTGTCGGCGGTGACCGATCCCGACTCCACCGCCCGGTTGATCTCGTCCTTGGGAGCGTCGTCGAGCGTGACCCGCACGCCGGGGCCGGTGACGGCGGTGAAGCCCGCGGGCGCCTTCAGCCGGGCGACCCGCTCCTGCAGCCGGCGTACCTGGCGATCGTCCACCTGACGGCCCAGCCGGCTCACCTGGGCGTTGAGGTCGGCGACCTGCGCCTGCATGGCGTCCACCCGAGCCCGCTCGTGGCGGAGCAGGGTGTCGAGGTCGCTGACGCTGCTGGCCCGCAGGTCGACGCCGTGCGAGCTCAAGGCGCTGGTGGCGAAGAGGAAGCCGGCCGCACCGAAGGCGGCGAAGGCGCTGATCCCCCGCACCGACGTCCGCCGATCCATGTGGCTTAGGCTAACCGAGCCTGCTCAGGCCGTATTGCCCAACGCCTCCCCGGTCGCTCGGGGACATCCCGAGAGGAACGGGAGACGACGTGTCGAAGCGCACGCCCCGAAACCCCACCGCCGTCCTGGCCCCCGCACGACCCCCGCTGCTGAGTGTGCGGACGGTGCTCAGCGTCGTGCTCGTCGCCGTCGGCATCGCCTGGCTCGCCGTCTACACGGCCTCGAACCCGTCCTGGATGTCGGGCATCGGCCGGTGGAACGACTTCATCGGCTTCGCGTTGATCCTGCTCGGGCTGGCCGTCGCAGCGCACCCCTCGACGCCGCTGGGACGCGGACAGGGGGTCGTCGTCGGGATGCTGTTCTGCTTCCTGTTCGGTCTGTTGTGGATCCTCGTCTACTACGTGCTCGGCGAGCACCTGCTCGACGTCCCGCTGATGCGCGATCTCGGCAACTACAACCTCGTCGTCGGCGTCGGCTTCATGGCGGTCGGATTCACCTACGCCACCCACTGGGAGTGACCGCGGGAATCACACCGCTGTAGTTATCCACAAGGTTGTCCCCACCCTGGGGACAACCAGCGTGGTCGGCGGCGCGGTCAGGCGAGGGCTGCCGCGCGCACCAGGGCGACCGCCACGCAGAGGACCGCCACGGCACCGGTGCCGACGGCTTGGATCGCACCCCGGCCCCGTCGCGGGCTGAAGACGAGCACCGCGGCGGTGAGGGCTCCCCCGAGGAGTCCGCCGAGGTGGCCCTGCCAGGAGATGCCCCCGGCGGTGAAGGTGAACAGCAGGTTCAGACCGAGCCAGAACCAGAGCTGCTGGATGTTCGCCCGCACCTTCAGCCCGACCACGATGAGCCCGCCCATCAGCCCGAAGATCGCTCCGGACGCCCCGAGGGTCTGGGACCCGGGGTCGGCCAGCACCATCACCGCGGCCGAGCCGGCCAGCGCGGAGACCAGGTAGACGGCAAGGAACCGCGCACGACCCAGCACGCTCTCGAGCATCGGCCCGAGGAACCAGAGCGCGAGCATGTTGAAGCCGATGTGCCAGACCTCGACGTGGGTGAACGCCGAGGTCAGCAGCTGCCAGACGGCGCCGTCGGAGACGCCCGGGACCCAGTGGGCACCGTGCTCGACGGCCAGCGTCGAGCCACACCCGGTCTCGTCGATCCTCGGGAAGAACGAGCCGGGCTGCGCCGCTCCGCAACGCCCGCGCGGCAGGAGCGCCAGCGCGTCGACGACCCGGCTCCCGGCGCCGCCGGTCGCCAGGACCGCCAGCCACACCGCCACGTTGATCGCGATCAGCCCGATCGTGGTCTGGCGTGGATCGCCGCCGCGCTGTCCGCCGTACGGGAGGCGGCCGGTGCGCGTGCTGCGCTGGCCCTCCTTGACGCACTCCGGACACTGGAACCCGACCGCCGCCTGGCGCATGCAGTCCGGGCAGATCGGCCGGTCACAGCGCTGGCAGCGGATCCAGGTCTCGCGACCGGCGTGCCGGTAGCAGTGCGGAACGGCCGCCGGGGCCGGGCCCTCGCCGCTCGGGGTGGTCACCCCCGGTTGATCTCGACCGACTCGATGATCACCGGGTCCACCGGCCGGTCGCCGGCGCCGGTCGGCGTCGCGGCGATCGCGTCGACGACGTCACGGCTGGGCTGGTCGGCGACCTCGCCGAAGATCGTGTGCCGGTTGTTCAGCCAGGTGGTCGGCGCGACCGTGATGAAGAACTGGGAGCCGTTGGTGCCCGGACCGGCGTTCGCCATCGCGAGCAGGTAGGGCTTGGTGAAGCCGAGCTCGGGGTGGAACTCGTCCTTGAAGGTGTAGCCCGGACCGCCGGTGCCGGTGCCCAGCGGGCAGCCGCCCTGGATCATGAAGCCCTCGATGACCCGGTGGAAGCCGAGGCCGTCGTAGTAGCGCTCACCGGAGCGGCCGGCGTCGTCGGTGTAGTCCTTGGTGCCCTTGGCCAGGCCGACGAAGTTCTCGACGGTCTTCGGCGCGTGGTTCTCGAACAGGTCGACCACGATGTCGCCGCGGTTGGTGTGCAGGGTGGCCTGGAGGTCCGCCATGAGAGCTGCCTTTGTTTGGGGGGTACGTCGGGCTGCCTCGATCCTGCCACGCGGGGGTTTGCGGCTCCGGGGCGGCCGGGCATGATCGAGGGAGGACGAGTCCCACACCGCAAGCCGAGAGGACGTCGACACCGATGAGCAGTGCGTCGAAGAAGGTTCGTGAGCAGGCCCAGGAGGCCGCTGGCCAGCTCGTGCAGCAGCTGATGCCGCGCCTGGAGGAGGTGCGCGACCAGCTCGACGAGGCGCGTGAGCAGCTCGCCCCGAGGCTGGCCGAGGCCCGGGACCAGCTGGGGCCGGTGTTCGACCAGGCACGCGAGCAGCTGCTTCCGCTGCTCGACGAGGCCCGATCCGAGCTCGAGGAGCTCCGCAAGCAGGCCGCCCCGCACGTCGCGCGCGCCGGTGAGCGGCTTGCCCACGACGTGGTGCCCACGGTCCAGTCGGCGCTCGCGGACGTCGCGGGGCAGGCCCGCGAGCAGGCCGGTCCGCTGGCCGAGGAGGCCCGTCGGATGGGCGAGTCGGCCGCCGCCGCCGTGCAGGACCACGTCAGGGGTCAGGACACCTCCTCCTCGGGCGGCAAGAAGAAGTGGGTGGCCCTCGCGGCGGTCCTCGCGGGCGCCGCCGTGGCGGCGAAGAAGGCGATGGACAGCGGCGCCGGCACGCACGTCGGCTACCCGGCGGCGACCGCCCCGACCCCCATGCCGACCGACACGGCGACGCGCCCCGCGCCGCCCGAGCCCGGCGACACCTCGGTCGCCTCCGGTGAGACCGCCGACGACGCAGCCGGGGCGACCCCGTCCGAGGCCCTGGCCGACAGCGCGGAGACGCCGCACGGCGTCACCACGCCCGACGACCCCGCGGAGGTCACCCGGATCACCCCGGAGTCGGACGTCTGAGACCGTCCCGGGCTCAGCGGCTCCCGGCCGGCACCGGCCGGGGGCCGTCGAGCACCTCGGGGTGCTCGGCCTTGACCCGGCGGATCGCCCGGGCCTCGGCCCAGAACGACACGAACGGGATCGTGCCGCTGATCAGCGTGATCACCGTGAACGCCATCTGCCACCGGGCCTTGAGGGCGAGCATCAGCGCCACCAGGACGAACAGCATGTAGATGAAGCCGTGTGCGGTCCCCAGGTAGAGGTTGACGTCGGCGCCGAACTGCTGACCCGGCTCGCCGACCTGGAGGAATCCCGGCCAGAAGTCGGGGAACAGGTCGTGCAGGTACTTCAGGGGCACGCCGACCACGACGAGCGTGATGATCGAGAGGCCGACCACCGTCGCCAGGACGCGGTAGGCCCAGAAGAGCGATTTCACGCCTCGACGGTACCTGGCTCGGTCTCGCACTCCGGCGGCCGGACCGCGTCCTGGCACCAGCGGAACCAGACGTAGATCGCGAAGCCGGCGAAGAACCACCACTGCAGGGCGTACAGGAAGTTGCGCAGCGCCGTGGTGCTGGACGCCGAGGGGTACGTCGGGGGACGGACCGGCGCCAGGCCGTCGGTGGCGACACCGGGAGGATCCAGGCTGCGCCGGACGACGTACCCCGAGTAGAGGTCGGCGCTCACGTGCTCGGTCATGCTCGCGATCCGCAGGGAGCCGATGATGTCGTCGTGCGGGTTCGTGTCGGCCGCCCCGCTGCCGTCCGAGGGCTGCAGCCAGCCGGTGACGCCGACCGCGCCGTGCGGGACGGGTGCAGACGGGCGGGCGGACCAGCCGCGCACCACCGGCATCGCGGAGCGCCCGATCAGCACCGGGGTCACCACCCAGTAGCCGCGCCGCCCCTGGTGCGTCCGTCCCGACACGTAGACGGTCCCCGAGGCGAGCCAGGTCCCCGAGAAGGTGACCGGTCGTCCGACGTCGGCACCGGGGAAGGGGCTGTCGCCTCCCATGACGCCCGCCAGCGGTACCGGAGTCGCGTGCACGAGCGTGGTGGCCGCCGCGTCGCGGCTCGAGCGCCACACGTCGAGCTGCCAGATGCCGAGCGAGACCGCGGCCGCAACCGCGAGGACCATCGCAACGTGAGCCGCCCAGGCACGCGAGCCGACCAGGGCGCGCGCGTTCCTCGCTCGCCCAGGGACCACAGGTCCAGGCTACGCGGCGGCCGGTGGCGACGACCGGGCGGCTGGTGCGCTCCGGCGTGGGATCCTGGGCGCCATGACGACCGCCGTACACCACCTCGACTGCGCGCCGATGGCTCCGCTGGGGTCGCTCGGCGGCCGCCTCTCGCCGGCGCGGATGGTGGCCCACTGCCTGCTCGTGGAGCGCGCGGACACCCTGACCCTGGTCGACACCGGTGCGGCGACCCGTGACGTGGCGGCCTCCACGCGGCTGCTGGGACGGGGCTTCACCACGATGATGCGCCCGGCGCTCGACGCGGCGCAGGTCGCGGCCGGCCAGGTGCGGGCGCTCGGCCACGACCCCGCCGACGTGACCGACGTGGTGGTCACCCACCTCGATCTCGACCACGCCGGCGGGCTGGCCGACTTCCCGCAGGCGCGGGTGCACGTGTTCGCCGACGAGCTGGACGCCGCCTTCGCGCCGGCGACGCTGAACGAGCGGCAACGCTATGTCGCCGGACAGTGGGCGCATGGGCCGTTGTGGGCGCCCCACGAGGTGGCCGGCGACAGCTGGCTCGGGTTCGAGTCCGTGGTCGCGGTCTCCAACGACGTGCTGCTCGTCCCTCTCCGCGGCCACACCCGCGGCCACTGCGCCGTCGCGGTACGCCGGCCCGGCGGCGGGTGGTACCTGCACGCCGGGGACGCGTACTTCCACGCCTCGGAGAAGGAGGGCTCCCGCGACTGCCCGGTGGGGTTGCGCCTCTTCCAGAACGTCGTACAGGCCGACGGCCCCGCACGGCGGCACAACCAGGAACGGCTGCGCAGCCTGCACGCCGAGCACGGGCCACAGACCGGCGCACCAGCGGGCGCAGCCGACACGGTGACGATGTTCTGCGCCCACGACGCGACCGAGTTCGACACCCTGGCCGGGCTCACGGACTGAGGGCCGTCAGCTCGCGTCGCTCGGCGCGAGCACCAGCCCGTCGGCCATCCGGCGGTCGGGCACCGGGTGACGCTGCCCCTTCCGTTCGGCGACGAGTGTGGCCAGCCGCTGTCCGCAGGCGCGGTAGAAGTGCAGCTGCCGGTTGCGGCCGAAGAGCTTCCACCCGAGCGCGAGGACCGGGTTGAGGTGCGGCGACCCTTCGGAGTAGGCGGAGATGACCAGCTCCACCGCTCCGGAGTCCTCGTGCTTGATCACCATGTAGGACATCCGGCCGCGCTCGAGGTGACCCTCGAGCGTCTCGTAGGCCCACCCCCAGCTCCGGGCTCCGTGCTGATGCTCGTCGACGACCGTGGTGACCCGCACGCCCATCGCGAACCGGAGCACGAGGAAGCGCCCCTCGAGGACCATGTCGCGTCCCTCCAGGGGGACGGCCGGGTCGTAGACCGCGCGGATGAGCGCCGGGTCGGCCATCTCATAGGCCTCCACGAGTCTGCACGCGGTCTCCCAGACGCCGTCGGGCTCCGGCGGCCCGGGCGCCTCGGTCCCGAGTGGTGTTGCCAGCCGGTCGTGGTGCCAGGACGCGTCGACCTCGGCGGGGTCGAAGTTCACTCCCCTCTCGCGCTGGCGGGCGAGAGCCGCGACAGGGTCGACCCGGTCGAGCAGGCGGACTCGGGTCATCGGCGCCGTCGCTGCAAGGAGTCGCCGATCAGCCACAGCGTGGACGGCCACAGGCCCACGAACAGGGCGCGCCGCTCCGCGTTGCCCCGCTCGTCCTGGTCGA
The DNA here is from genome assembly GCA_051961835.1 of Marmoricola sp. Taxonomy (GTDB): domain Bacteria; phylum Actinomycetota; class Actinomycetes; order Propionibacteriales; family Nocardioidaceae; genus Marmoricola. The sequence continues at coordinate 15,004 of JBQCCW010000187.1, forward strand.
GCGTCTTCGCCCGGGCCCAGAGGCCGATGCAGAGCCCCACCGCCCCCATCGACATGGCGTGCAGGTGGGAGTCGCGCAATCCCATCCGGGAGACTCCCTCGACCACCACCGACATGTGTGACCCTCCCTCTGTCCGGCATCCCCCGTGCCCGGACCGGGTACCCCGTTGTCTCGACCTTGCTGCAGCGACGGAGGGATGCGCATGCGGGCACAGCCCCGGATCTCCTTCCGCGCGCTGATCTTCCGCTGGCTCGTCGGCATGGGGCTGATCTCGTGGCGCTACCTGTGGGCGACGACGCCCCTGCACCGCACCGAGGAGATCCACACGGACCCGGGCGCCGCGCCCGACGTGCCGGGGGGAAGCGGCGTCCACGACCTCCAGCACTGGCGCTCGGGCGTCGGCCCGCTCTACCACCGCACGTTCGCCGTGCGGATCGTGGACGGCCGGCACGACGCGCGAAGCCTCATGACGACGGTCCTCGCAGACCTCGGCCGCCTCGTCCCCCAGGAGGTCGTCCACGTCCACGAGGGCGATGCCCGTGACCGCCGGCTCCGCGTCGGAGACCGGCTCGTCGTCGACATGCCCGGCCCGTGGAACGGGCCCGTCCAGGTCGTCGACGTGGGCGACCGGCGCCTCCACCTCGCCACCCTGGCCGGCCACCTGGAAGCGGGACACATCACCTTCTCCGCCGAAGACGGACCCGGCGGCGACGTCCACTTCGAGATCGACGCCTGGGCGCGCGCCGCGACCCGCGCGGTGCACCTGCTCTACTCGCGCCTGCGCCTGGCGAAGGAGATCCAGCTGAACATGTGGGTGCGCTTCTGTCTGGCCGCAGCAGACGACATCGGCGGCCGGGTCGCGGGCGGCGTCACCATCCACACCGACGTCCTCCCGGTCGCTTGAGGATGCCGGGTCGAAAACGAGAAGCGGCCCCTGTAGTCCTCTACGCGAGTGCAGCCGGTTTCAACTCCGAGGCGTGCGACGACATCCAGCGCGAGCGAGGCGCTTGCGACGAGTACGAGGCCGACGTCTCGAACCCGCTTGTCTTGCTTGAGCGGGACTAGGAACGTCATGCACGTGGCGGCCTGCATCTGTCGAGTGCGGGCTTACCGCCTTCTCCGGCCGCGTCGCTGGCAGGCTGGCATGATCCCGCTGTGAGCCCCGACGAGAGGTTGCGTGAGCTTGCGATCAGGCACGCGGCCTTCGCCTGGCTCGATCGGGAACGCGCGAGGGGCAATGAGACGTTCACGCAGGAGAGCACGAGCAACCTCGTGCTGCTCGGCGAGACTGTCCGTCTGATGCCGACTCAACAGGGCATCTGGAAGCCGGGCCAGCTCTCGGGCGCGCTGTCGATGAGGACCGTCTATCGGCCCGAGGGGTCCGATCGGCCGTATGACGACGCCGTCGGGGCTGACGGTCTGTATCGCTACAAGATGCGTGGCGACGATCCGAACCACTACCAGAACCGCGCCCTGCGTGAGGCCATGCTCGAACGGCTGCCCTTGATCTGGTGGCTTGGGGTGCAGGGCGGCGGATACAGCGCCCTCTACCCGATCTATCTGGTCGATGAAGAGCGAGCCGACATGCAGTTCGTCGTCGACATCGACGCCGTCCCGCAGACCGATATCACCTGGCCGTCGCTCGAGCTCGACCTCGACCCGTCCTACCGGCAACAGTTGACCAAGATCCGGCTGCACCAACGCCCGTTCCGCGCGGCGGTCCTTCGTGCCTACAACACCTCGTGTGCGGTCTGCTCCTTCGGCCACAGCGATCTTCTCGATGCCGCTCACATCCAGGAGGACAGCAGGGGCGGGCGACCGGTTGTCACCAACGGCTTGACGCTGTGCAAGATGCACCACGCCGCCTATGACCGCCAAATCATGGGAATTACAGGTGGCTACGAAGTACGGATCAACGCGGACGTGCTCCACGAGATCGACGGACCGATGCTCCGCCACGGTCTCCAGGAGTTTCACGGCAGGAAGCTGATGGTGCTTCCCGAGCGTCGTACGGAACGGCCGGACCGATCACTGTTGGAGGAGCGCTACGACGCATTCCTCCACGCCAGCTGAGTTCCGACCCCGGCTACACCCTCGTTTCGGATGAGCCACCTAATCACGGCGACGTACCCTGAGGTACGACTCACCGACTGCGACGGGTAAGCCGTGACGCGCGGATCATTTGGTGGAGCCAAGGGGACTCGAACCCCTAACCCCCTGCTTGCAAAGCAGGTGCGCTACCAATTGCGCCATGGCCCCGGAGAGGTGGGTGGTGCCGGATCGTCCGTGCTCAGGCGGAGTGCTGGCCGTGCGGAGCGACGGGGTCCGTCGCCTGCATCCACAGCGCCTGCTCCTTGCGGCCCTCGTCCATCTTCTTGCGGGCCAGGGCAGCGCCAGCCGCCGCGAGTGCCAGCACCAGCAGCTTCTTCATCGCCAGACCTCCGAGTCGTGGGCCGCACTTTCCTGCAGGCCCGTCGGCACAGGCTACCCAACGACCTCCTGCTCCGCGCACTCGGCCGCTCCATCTCCCTGGACCCGCGCGGCGTAGACCGGAGGGGCTCCGCCCACCCCTCGCTCGGGTCGACCTTTGCGTCATCGGGGCGACTACCGGTCCAAACCGGCCGGGTCCCGCCGGACGACAAGCGAGGATCCCTTGACCCGCCGCCGCCTCCGTCGCACCGTGTCGGGGAGGGGGGCTACTCCGAAGGAGAAAGTCATGAAGTTCATCGTGGAGGCGGCCTTTCCGCTCGAGCCGTTTAACACCTACGTGCGCAAGGGCGTCGCCGGTCAGCGGATCGGAGAGGTGCTCGAGGACGTGAAGCCGGAGGTCATGTACTTCACCGACAACGGCGTCGGTCGTGGGGCGGTGATGATCGTCGACCTCGCCAGTGCCGCTGAGATCCCGCACGTGACCGAGCCGCTGATGCTCGCCTTCGATGCCTCGGTGCACTACCGGGTCGCGATCGCACCGGAGCAGATCCAGGAGGCGGGCTTGGAGAAGTACGCGATGATGTGAGGCCCCACGTCGGGGCAGCACCATGGGTGGGCCTAACAGGACTTGAACCTGTGACCTCTTCCTTATCAGGGAAGCGCTCTAACCGTCTGAGCTATAGGCCCGCGAACCGTGGGGAAGGCTACCCGATCGCCGTCGGCGCCCACAAAACGGGGCAGGCGGGAGCCGGCGCCGTCAGCGGTCCTCAGTGAACGTCATCTCCAGACCGCCCAGCAGGGTCGCGGCGAGGTTGTAGAGGAACGCGCCCAGGGTGGCGATCGCGGTGATCAGCACGACGTCGATCACCGAGGCGATCAGCGCGAACCCGACCACCCGGGAGGTGCCGATGTAGTGCGTGATGTCGAACGGTGTGGGGTCGTTCGGGGAGTCGGCGACCTGCGCGACCGCGGAGTTGATCGAGTCCCAGACGCCCGCCGCTCCGAGCACGCCCCAGATGATCGCCACGGCGACGACCAGGACGATGCCCAGGGCGATCGAGAGCAGGAACGACGTCTTCATCACCGACCAGGGATCCACGTGGACGATCCGGAGCCGGGCGCGGCGCGTCCGGCCCCCAGCCGCCGCAGCCGCCGGGCCGTCCTGATCGGCCCGCTGATCGGCCCGGTGACCCACCCGGCGCCGGTCCGCCCCGGCGTCGACCGTCAGCGTGGTCGTGTCCTCCAGACCGTCCGCCGGACGGTCGCGCGCTCCGCGCTGACGGCTGGTCGCCATCAGTCCTCCTGGGTGTCGTCGGCCTCGACCGGGTCGTTCCCACCGATTGTGGCATCCGACACCTCAGCGTCGCCGCCGCGCTCGATCACCGCCTCCTCCGCGTCCTCGACGACCTCGGCGGCGCTCTCGGCCAGAGCCTCGTCGACCTCGTCCTCCACCGCGCGCTCCACGGACCGGGCGACCACGGCGACGGAGTCGTTGCCCTTCGGCGACACGAACTTCACGCCCATCGTCGAGCGGCCGGTGGGACGGAAGTCGGCGTTGATGGGGCTGCGGACCACCTGACCGCCGGTCGTGATCGACAGCACCTCGTCGCCGTCCTCCACGATGAAGGCACCGACCAGGCTGCCGCGGTCCTCGTTGGCCAGGGCCATCGCCTTGATGCCCAGCCCGCCGCGGCGCTGCACGCGATAGTCGGTGATCCGGGTGCGCTTGGCGAAGCCGCCGTTGGTGATCGTGAAGACGTACTGCGGGTGCACCCCGAAGTAGGGGCTCGCCGGCTCGTCGATGGCCGCGAGGTCCGCGTCCGAGCTCGCTCCCGATTCGGCCGCCGCCTCGTCGGCCTCGGCCTCGGCGGCGACCTGGGCCGCGCGGATCACCGACATCGAGAGCAGGGAGTCGCCCTCGCGGAAGTCCATCCCGCGCACGCCGCTCGTCGCGCGGCCCATCGGCCGCAGCTGGTCGTCGGACGCCTCGAAGCGGATCGCCTGACCCTTGCGCGAGACCAGCAGGATGTGGTCCTCGGGATTGACCAGCTCGGCGCCGATCAGCTCGTCGCCCCCTTCCTCCGGAGACGCCGTGTCGCGGAAGTTGATCGCGATGACGCCGGCCTGCCGCGGCGAGTTGTAGTCGCCGAGGCGGGTCTTCTTCACCAAGCCCTTGCGCGTCGCCAGCACCAGGTACGGCGCCTGCTCGTAGTCCCGGATCGCCAGCACCTGCGCGATCTCCTCGTCGGGCTGGAACGACAACAGTCCGGCCACGTGACCGCCCTTGGCGTCGCGCGAGGCCTCCGGGAGGTTGTAGGCCTTGGTCCGGTAGACCCGACCGGCCGTGGTGAAGAACAGCAGCCAGTGGTGGTTCGTGGTCGCCATGAAGTGCTCGACGACGTCGTCGCCCCTCAGGGCCGCGCCGCGCACGCCCTTGCCGCCGCGCTTCTGGGTCCGGTACGACGAGGCGAGGGTGCGCTTGGCGTAGCCGCCGCGGGTGATCGTGACGACCAGGTCCTCGTCGGGGATCAGGTCCTCCATCGAGAGGTCGCCGTCGGCGGCGATCATCCGGGTGCGTCGGTCCACGCCGTACTTGGCGACGATCTCGCCGAGCTCCGCAGCGATGATGCCCCGCTGCCGCTCCTCGCTGGCGAGGATCTCGTTGAGCTCCGCGATGAGGACCTCCAGGCGCGCGAGCTCGTCGATGATCTTCTGACGCTCGAGAGCCGCGAGCCGGCGCAGCTGCATGTCGAGGATCGCGGTCGCCTGCACCTCGTCGATGTCGAGCAGCGCGATCAGGCCCTCCCGCGCCTCCTCGACGTCGGGGGAGCGGCGGATCAGGGCGATCACCTCGTCGAGCATGTCGAGCGCCTTGACCAGACCGCGCCAGATGTGGGCACGCTCCTCGGCCTGCCGCAGCCGGAACCGGGTGCGCCGCTGGATCACGTCGACCTGGTGGGCGACCCAGTGGCTGACGAACTGGTCCAAGCTCAGCGTCCGCGGGACGCCGTCGACCAGCGCCAGCATGTTCGCCGAGAAGTTGGTCTGCAGCTCGGTGTGCTTGTAGAGGTTGTTGAGCACCACGCGCGCCACCGCGTCGCGCTTGAGGACGACGACCAGGCGCTGGCCGGTGCGCGAGGAGGTGTCGTCGCGCACGTCGGCGATCCCCTGCACGCGGCCGGAGTCGGCGAGCTCGGCGATCTTCAGGGCGAGGTTGTCGGGGTTGACCATGTAGGGCAGCTCGGAGATGACGAGGATCGTCCGGCCCTTGTTGTCCTCGTCGATCTCGACGACGGCGCGCTGGGTGATCGACCCGCGGCCGGTGCGGTAGGCCTGCTCGATGCCGGCGCGGCCCACGATCAGCGCGCCCATCGGGAAGTCCGGACCCTTGACGCGCTCGAGCAGCGCGTCCAGCAGCTCCTCGCGGGAGGCGTCGGGGTGCTCCAGCGCCCACTGGACGCCGTCGGCGATCTCGCGGAGGTTGTGCGGGGGGATGTTCGTGGCCATGCCGACCGCGATGCCGGCCGAGCCGTTGACCAGGAGATTCGGGAACCGGCTGGGCAGGATGCTCGGCTCCTGGCTCTTGCCGTCGTAGTTCGGGACGAAGTCGACGGTCTCCTCGTCGATGTCCCGGACCATCTCCATGGCCAGCGGCGCCATCCGGCACTCGGTGTACCGCATCGCCGCGGCCGGGTCGTTGCCCGGAGAGCCGAAGTTGCCCTGCCCCTGCACCAACGGCGCGCTCATCACCCACGGCTGCGCCAGGCGCACGAGGGTGTCGTAGATCGCGGAGTCGCCGTGCGGGTGGTACTGGCCCATCACGTCTCCCACGACCCGGGAGCACTTGTTGAAGCCGCGGTCGGGCCGGTAGCCGCCGTCGTACATCGCATAGAGCACCCGGCGGTGCACCGGCTTCAGACCGTCACGTACGTCGGGCAGCGCGCGCCCGACGATCACCGCCATCGCGTAGTCGATGTAGGACTGCTGCATCTCGTCCTGCAGCTCGACCTCGCGGATCCGCGGGCCGCTCTCGGGGGGCTGTTCGGTCATGGAATGTGGTCTCCGGCTCTACGGCCCGATGTCATGGGCGGGTTCGATGGCGGTGTTCGATCGGACATCTGATGCGGGGCTCGCCTCCGGCACAGCTCGCTGGCGCTCGCCGTGCCTCCGGCTCACTCCTCTCAGATGTCCAAGAACCTGACGTCCTTGGCATTGCGCTGGATGAACGAACGCCGCTGCTCCACGTCCTCGCCCATCAGGATCGAGAACATCTCGTCGGCTCGGGCCGCGTCCTCGAGCGTCACCTGCAGCAGCAGGCGCTGGTCGGGGTCCATCGTGGTGTCCCACAGCTCGTCGGCGTTCATCTCCCCCAGACCCTTGTAGCGCTGGACCGGCATGTCCTTGGGCAGCTTCTTGCCGGCCTCGAGACCGGCCTTGATCAGCGCGTCGCGCTCCGCGTCGGAGTAGACGAACTCGTGCTCGGCCGGCTTGTTCCAGCGGAGCCGGTAGAGCGGGGGTTGGGCGAGGTAGACGTAGCCGTGCTCGATCAGCGGCTTCATGAACCGGAACAGCAGCGTGAGCAGCAGCGTGCGGATGTGGTGGCCGTCGACGTCGGCGTCGGCCATCAGCACGATCTTGTGGTAGCGCAGCTTCTCGAGGTCGAACTCCTCGTGGATGCCCGTGCCGAGCGCGGAGATGATCGCCTGCACCTCGGTGTTGGCGAGCACCTTGTCGATGCGGGCCTTCTCGACGTTGAGGATCTTCCCCCGGATCGGCAGGATCGCCTGGATCCGGGGGTCGCGACCGCCCTTCGCCGAGCCGCCCGCGGAGTCGCCCTCGACGATGAAGACCTCGCACTCGTCGGGGTTCGTCGACTGGCAGTCGGCCAGCTTGCCGGGGAGCCCACCGCCGCCGAGCAGGCCCTTCCGGGAACGCGCCAGGTCGCGGGCCTTGCGCGCCGCGATCCGCGCGGACGCGGCCGCCTGCGCCTTGCGGATGATCTCCTTACCCTCCGCGGGGTTCTTCTCCAGCCACTCGCCGAGCTGGTCGTTGACGACCCGCTGCACGAAGCCCTTGGCCTCGGTGTTGCCGAGCTTGGTCTTGGTCTGGCCCTCGAACTGCGGCTCGCCGAGCTTGATCGAGATGATCGCGGTGAGGCCCTCGCGGATGTCGTCGCCGGAGACGCGGTCCTCGCGCTTCTTGATCAGGCCCCACTCCTCGCCCCAGTTGTTCACCAGCGTGGTGAGCGCCGCGCGGAAGCCCTCCTCGTGCGTGCCGCCCTCGTGGGTGTTGATCGTGTTGGCGAAGGTGTGCACCGACTCGGTGAAGGAGGTGTTCCACTGCATGGCCACCTCCAGGCTCATCTCCGAGGTGCCGTTGTCACCGCCGTGGGTGGCCTCGAAGGAGATGATCGAGGGGTTGGCCTTGTCCTTGCGCCGGTTGAGGTGCTCGACGTAGTCGACGAGGCCCCGCTGGTAGCAGAAGACCTGCTCCAGGCCGCCTTCCGGGGCCGGCTGGATGGCGTCCGGTCCGGCCTCGTCGATGCCGGGGGCCACGGTGTCGTCGGTGACGGCCTCGACGATCTCGTCGGCCTGGGGCCGCTCGTCGCGCACGACGATCTCCAGGCCCTTGTTGAGGAACGCCATCTCGCGGATGCGCGTGGTGATCGTCTCGAGGTTGTACGTCGTGGTCTCGAAGATGTCGGGCGAGGCGTAGAACGTGATCGTGGTGCCGGTGCGCTCGCCGGGCTCCATCGCCCGGACCTCCTCGAGCGGGCCGTCCGGCACGCCGACGGTGAAGGTCTGCCGCCACAGGTGTCCACGGTTGCGGACCTCGGCGATCACCCGGCTCGACAGCGCGTTGACCACCGAGACGCCCACCCCGTGCAGACCGCCGGACACCTTGTAGCCGCCGCCGCCGAACTTGCCGCCGGCGTGCAGCACGGTGAGCGCCAGGGTGAGGGCGGGGAGCTCCTGTCCCGGAGCCGTGCCCGTCGGGATGCCACGGCCGTTGTCCTCGACCCGGATGCCGCCGTCCTCTTGGAGAGTGAGGACGATCCGGTCGCAGTAGCCGGCCAGGGCCTCGTCGACGGCGTTGTCGACGATCTCCCAGATCAGGTGGTGCAGCCCGCGCTCCCCGGTGGAGCCGATGTACATGCCCGGACGCTTGCGAACCGCCTCGAGCCCCTCGAGCACCTGGATGGAGGAGGCGTCGTACCCGCCGTTCTCGCTCACCGGGGGGACGGCGTCCGCGGACGTCTCGGCAGGGGTGGGCACGGCAGGTTCTGCGTCGGACACACGTGTCCCTCTCGCTCTGGTGCGTGGACGGCACGACGGGCGGTCACCGCGCAGCGGGAACGGCGGCGGGCGACCTGGCACCCCCAGTCTACCGGGACCAGGCCCCCGATTCACCTCCCTGCGCGCTCCTGTGGAGGGGTGTCGGCACGAGGAAGCGCCGTTCAAGGCTCGCCACGGGGTCTCAGAGGCCCCGCCAGGGGGTCGTCCTAGTCCCCCTACGCGAGCAGGAGGGTCGGAGGCTCGGCCCCAGCGCTGCGCGACGTGCCATCGGGGTCAGCCGTAGGTGTCGCGAGGTCCCCGGCCCTTGACCCGGAGACTGCCGCGGGTCCACGACGGCGCCTGGGGGCCGCGCACCTCGATCCGCTCGACCGTCCCGTCGCCGAGCACCTCGTTGAGCCGGCGCACCAGGTCCGCGGCGAGGAGTCGCAGCTGCGTCGCCCATGCCGTCGAGTCGGCCCGCACGCTGAGCCGGCCGTCGGCGAAGGACTCCGGTGTCGCGTGCCGCGCAACGTCGCCTCCCACGATCGCCTCCCACCGGGAGAAGACGCCGTGCACGCGGAGCTCGGTGCCCCAGCCCTGGTCGCGGACGAACGCGGCCACGGAGGAGTCGAGCGTCTGAGGATCGCGAGCGTCGGGGTGCGCACCGGACAGGCCCGGCTCGATCCGCTGCGGAGCCCTCCGCCGACCGGGACGCCGCGTCCGCGGGCGGTACGGCGCACTGCTGCCGGCCATCGCCCGAGCGAGGCTCCGGGCCAGGTCGAGGCCTTCCGGCTTGTGCTCGGCGGCCGGGCTCGCCTCCGGCGGCGGGCCCGGCGCGGGCGTCGCCTCCTCCGGGTTCGTCTCAGCCACGCCGGACCGCCCCGTCGGCCACGAGGTAGCGGGTGCCGGTGAGCAGGCCCGGGACGTCCTCGGGCACCGCCGCGGTGACGAGCACCTGCTCGGCGCCGGCGACGAGCGTGGCCAGCTGCTCGCGTCGTCCCGAGTCCAGCTCGGCGAAGACGTCGTCGAGCACGAGCACCGGGTCCTCGGCCGCGCCCACCGCCGGGGAGCGCAGCAGCTCGAAGGACGCCAGCCGCAGCGCGAGCGCGAACGACCAGGACTCCCCATGGCTGGAGTAGCCCTTGACCGGCAGATCCCCCAGACCGCACGCAAGCTCGTCGCGGTGCGGTCCCACCAGGGTCAGCCCCCGGTCCAGCTCGTCCTTGCGACGCCGTGCCAGCTCCTCGAGGAAGGCGGTCTGCAGGTCCGGCTCGGTGCCCTCGACCCCGAACGAGGGTCGATAGCCCACAACGGCGTCGTCGCGGTGCGTGCCCCGGGCGACCGACTCGTAGGCCTTCCCCAGCAGCGGCTCCAGCTCGCCGACGAGCCGGACCCGCGCTCGCATGATCTCGGTGCCGAGCGTCGCCAGCCGCTCGTCCCAGACCTCGAGGGTCGCCAACGCCCCCGACGAGGAGGCTCGGGGGCTCCGCGCCACATGGGCCGACTTCAGCAGGCTGTTGCGCTGCTTGAGCACCCGGTCGTAGTCGGAGCGGGTTCCGGCGTACCGCGGGGAGACCTGGACGAGCAGGTCGTCGAGGAACCGCCGGCGTTCGGCGGGGTCGCCCTTCACCAGCGCCAGGTCGTCGGGAGCGAACACGACGCTGCGCAGCATCCCGAGCAACTCACGGGTGCGCGGCAGTGCCGAGCCGTTGACCCGGGAACGGTTCGCGGCACCGGGCCGGATCTCGACCTCGAGCACCGCCCGGCGGGCATCGCGCACGGCGGCCGCGCGGATCACGGCCCGGTCGGCGCCGCGGCGTACCAGCGGCGCGTCCGCGGCCACCCGGTGCGAGCTGAGCCGGGAGAGGTAGTCGACGGCCTCGACGATGTTGGTCTTGCCCTGGCCGTTGCGCCCGACGAACGCCGTCGTGCCCGGTCCGAGCTCGACCTCCAGCGCCGGCCAGGACCGGAAGTCGTGCAGGGTCAGGTGGGCGACGTGCATCGGGCGAGGGGTCAGCTCTCGCCCTTGGTCGAGGACGTGTCGCCCTCCCCGACCCCGGCCTCCTGGGAGGTCTGGCTGACCGGTGCGCCCTTCTCCCCGGTCGCCTCGCCGCCGACGGGTGCCTCGGTGCGGACGGCGTGGCCGCCGAACTGGTTGCGCATCGCCGCGATCGCCTTCATCGCCGGGCTGTCGTCCTGCCGGGAGGCGAACCGCGCGAACAGCGCGGCGGCGATCGCGTTCATCGGCACGGCGTGGTCGATCGCCGCCTCCACCGTCCACCGGCCCTCGCCGGAGTCCTCGGCGTAGCCGGCGAGCTTGGCCAGGTGGCTGTCGTCCTTGAGCGCCTCGACGAGGAGGTCGAGGAGCCACGACCGGATCACCGTGCCGTCGCGCCAGGAGTCGAACACCTCGGTGACGTTCTCGACGAGCTCGGCCTTCTCCAGCAGCTCGAAGCCCTCGGCGTAGGCCTGCATGATCGCGTACTCGATGCCGTTGTGGACCATCTTCGCGAAGTGGCCGGCTCCGGGCTGCCGACCCGCGTGCACGAACCCGCCGGTGTCGGGCTTGAGGGTGTCGAAGGCCGGCTGCACCTTCGCCACGTCGGCGTCGGAGCCGCCGCACATCAACGCATAGCCGTTCTTGAGTCCCCAGACGCCGCCGGAGACACCGCAGTCGACGAAGCCGACGCCCTTCTTCCCCAGCAGCTCGGCGTTGATCGCGTCGTCGGTCCACTTGGAGTTGCCGCCGTCGACGACCAGGTCCCCCTCGCCCAGCAGATCGCCGAGCTCGCGGATGGTGTCGCGGGTCGGGTCCCCGGCCGGGACCATCACCCACACGACCCGCGGGGCGTCGGTGGGCAGCTGGTCGACCAGGTCGGCCAGGCTCGAGGCGTCGGAGACGTCGGGGTTGCGGTCGTATCCCACGACCGTGTGGCCACCGTCGCGCAGGCGGGTGCGCATGTTCCCGCCCATCTTGCCGAGTCCGACGAGTCCGATGTGCATCCGCTGCTCCTCCTCTGGGTGGCCGCCGAACGGCCCTGGGGCGTCGTCTCCGCGTGTGCGCGACTACGAGAGCAGGCGCCGGGGCATCAGCAGGTAGCGGAACTCCGTCGCCGTGGACGACCCGCCGTCCTGCGTGCTCTCGCCCGACTCCACTCCCGACAGTACGACGGGCTTGGAGGCCTGCGTGAACGCCAGCTCGACGGTCGGCGAGCTCAGGGCCTGCAACCCGTCGAGTAGGAACTGCGGATTGAACCCGGTGGTCAGGTCCTCGCCACGGACGTCGGCCTCCAGCGATTCGCTCGCCATCGCCTCCTCCCCGTTGCCGGCGTCGAGGGTGAGCACACCGTCGGCGAACGCGAGCTGCACGGCGCTGTTGCGCTCCGCGACCAGGGCGACCCGCTTGACCGAGTCGATCAGGGCCTCGCGGGAGACGCGGGCCACCGTCAGGTGCTCGGTGGGGAACAGCGAGCGCACCTTGGGGAACTCGCCGTCGAGCAGGCGCGTGGTGGTCCGGCGTACGCCGCCGCCGTAGGCGCCCTCGAATCCGATGATGCCCTCGCCGGCCCCGCCGGTGGTACCCGAGGAGAGGGCGACGGTGATCTCGCTGCCACCGGTGAGCGACTTCGCGGTGTCGGCGAGCACCTTGGCCGGCACCAGGGCCGCGGCCTCGACGTCCGGTGCCGCCGGCGACCAGTCCAGCTCGCGCTGGGAGAGCCGGAAGCGGTCGGTGGCGAGCATCGTGATCGTCGAGCCGTCCATCTCGACGCGCACACCGGTGAGCACGGGGAGCATGTCGTCGCGTCCGGCGGCGGTCACGGCCTGGGACACCGCCTGGGCGAAGACGTCGCTGCGCACCGAGCCGCGGCCCTCGGGCATCGTCGGCAGCGTGGGGTAGTCCTCGACGGGCATCGTCTGCAGGCTGAACCGTGCCGACCCGCAGGTGAGCGTGACCTTGGCGCCGTCGAGGGTGACCTCGACCGGCTTGGCGGGCAGGCTGCGGCAGATGTCGGCGAGGAGCCGTCCGGAGACGAGCGCACGCCCCGGCTCGATCACGTCTGCCGAGAGCGTCGCGCACGCACTCGTCTCGTAGTCGAACGTGGAGAGCCGCAGGCCGTCGCCGCCCTCGCTCCCGGCGTCGCCGGCTCCCGCCTCCAGCAGGAGCCCGGAGAGCACCGGCGCGCTGGGGCGCACCGGCAGGGTGCGCGCGGTCCAGGCAACCGCGTCGGCGAGCACGTCGCGCTCGACTCGGAACTTCACGTGGGACTCCTCTTCAGGTGCACCGGGGACCGGGACCGCGCCGGGGTGCCATGGGCGGGCAGGTGCGTGCGGAAGCCGACGGCGGTCATCGTCTGCGGTGCATCCTGCCACGCGCCTCGGGAGCGCGCCGACGGTCCGGCGCGTCCGATGACAGGTTCGCCGGCGTCACGCAGGCCGTGATCTCCACAAGCATGGGGCGTTCTCGGATTGTGTGCTCCGGAGTCGTCTGAAGATCCCGTCGTAGGAGCAGGCGCGGTGGATCGTGTGGACAACGGCCATCCTGGCTGGTCAGGGCGATGCGGAGCTGTGGAGCGACTGTGGACCGACAGGTCGCGGCCAGGGTGCCCCTGTGGTTCGTCGCCCCGGTTGTGCGCCGGCGTGACGGTGCGTCCACACGGCGTCCCCAGCCGGGTCCCCTGCTCGACCACGGTCGTCCACAGCGGCGGTGGCCCCCGCCGTCAGGCCTGCTTGGCCTGCTGCTTGATGCGGGTGGTCAGCTCGGTGACCTGGTGGAAGACGTTGCGACGCTCGGCCATGTCCTTGCGGATCCGGCGCTCGGCGTTCATCACCGTGGTGTGGTCGCGACCGCCGAACTGCTGCCCGATCTTGGGCAGGGACAGCTGCGTGAGCTCGCGGCACAGGTACATCGCGATCTGCCGGGCGGTGACGAGGGCGCGGGTTCGGCTCGGACCGCAGAGGTCGTCGATCGAGTACCCGAAGTACGACGCGGTCTGGGCGATGATCAGGCCGGCGGTGACCTCGGGTTCGCCGCCCTCGGGGATGAGGTCCTTCAATACGATCTCGGCGAGCGTGAGATCGACCTCCTGCTTGTTGAGGTTCGCGAAGGCGCTGACGCGGATCAGGGCACCCTCGAGCTCGCGGATGTTGGTCTGGATGCGACTGGCGATGAACTCCAGCACGTCCGGGGGCGCGGAGAGCCGGTCGGCTGCCGCCTTCTTGCGCAAGATGGCGATGCGGGTCTCCAGGTCGGGGGGCTGAACGTCGGTGAGCAGCCCCCACTCGAACCGGTTGCGCAGGCGGTCCTCGAGCTGGGTGAGGCGCTTGGGAGGCCGATCGGAGGTGATGACGATCTGCTTGTTGGCGTTGTGCAGCGTGTTGAAGGTGTGGAAGAACTCCTCCTGCGTCGCCGCCTTGTTCTCCAGGAACTGGATGTCGTCGATCAACAGCACGTCGATGTCGCGGTACCGGCGCTGCAGAGCGTCGCGCTTGTCGTCCTTGATCGCGTTGATGACGTCGTTGGTGAACGCCTCGGTGGAGACGTACCGGATCTTCGCGCCGGTGTAGAGGCTGCGGACGTAGTGGCCGATCGCGTGGAGCAGGTGGGTCTTGCCCAGCCCGGAGTCGCCATAGATCAGCAGCGGGTTGTACGCCTTGCCCGGTGCCTCGGCGACCGCGACCGCCGCGGCGTGCGCGAACCGGTTGGACGAGCCGATCACGAAGGTCTCGAAGGTGTAGCGCGGGTTGAGCGGGCTGTCGGGGATGCCGCTCGTGAAGGCCATCGCACTGCCGGCGGCGGGGGCGACCGGGGCGACGAATGTCGACAAGTCGCTTGGTTGACGTGTCGATGAAGCGTCGCCCAACGGTAGGACCGCATCCGGAGCGGAGCGCGGAGCCGTGAGCGGTCCCCGGTCCGTGGCCGGTGCGGCGGCCGGTGCGCCGAGGGCCCCGGCCCGTGCAGCCTGGACCGGCGAATTCGTCGGGTGCTCGGCCGGGACCGGGGCCTGGGAGGGCTCCGGTTCGCCCGGCACTCCGGCGGGCGCCTCGACGTCGAGCGAGGGATCGACGCTGACCGCGATCCGGATCGGCAGTCCGACCATCTCCGAGAGCGCGTCCTCCAGGCGGGTCCGCAGCCGGCCCTCGAGCTGCCCGCGGGTGAACTCGTTGGGTACGGCGATCACGGCCGTGTTCTCCGCCAGCATCAAGGGGCGGCTGTGCTGGACCCAGACCCGCTGGTTCGGAGCGAGGCGATCGGTCACGTGCGGCCACAGTTGCTCGAGCTGCTCGCGTGAGGACTCCACCGGTTGCGTGCACTCCCTTCGCCCCGAGCGGGGCGCCTCGGCGGACGCTCGGCCGACGCCGAGTTGTCCACATCCTTGTCCACAGGTTGTGCAACGTGATCGGCGGGGCCGCTACGCCTGAAATGCACCGGTGACGTCCACGTGGGACGTCGGACGCTAACAAGGCCCCCGGTGGTCGATCAACCGGTTCTCCACAGGTCGTCCCGCGAGTTCTGGCGTGTCGGGGAGGATCGCCGGAGAAGATGTGGGACGGTGCGCGGTTGGTCGGGTGCCATCAGGGCCAGGGTGGCGGCCAGGGTGACGGTTTGACCGTGTTGTGAGCGCCCGCGTACCGTAGGCCGGTCGAGCCGTCGACTCTGTTGCGCATGTCCCACCTCGCGCGACGGGGGGCGATCGCTGCCTCCGGGCCTGCGTCACGGCCGACCTGAGACCTGTTTCATCCGCATACGGGAGTGAGAGTCCGTGAGCAAGCGCACCTACCAGCCCAACAACCGTCGCCGGCACAAGAAGCACGGTTTCCGCCTTCGGATGCGGACGCGCGCCGGTCGCGCGATCCTGTCCTCCCGCCGGGCCAAGGGCCGCAGCCGCCTCGCCGTCTGACCGCCGCGTCTGATCTCCCGATCTGGCCCACCCCGGTGCTGCCCGCCGTGCACCGACTCCGCGACAGTGCGTCCTTCGGCCGCACCGTCCGTGGCGGCCGGCGTGCCGGCGGACCGCTGCTCGTCCTGCACCTGCGCACGGGCTCACCAGCGTCCGACGGTCGAGACGTGAGCGCCGACCCCGCTCAGGTGGGGTTGGTGGTGTCGCGCGCGGTCGGTAATGCGGTGCATCGCAACCAGGTCAAGCGCCGTCTGCGCCACCTCCTTCGCGCTCGGCTCGCCGCGCTTCCCGGGGGAAGCGTGCTGGTGGTCCGGGCCCTGCCGCGCGCGGCCGAGGCGTCCTGGGCTGAGCTCGGTCGGGAACTGGACCGAGGGCTGAGCCGTTTGGTCCAGGGGTCGTGAAGTACCTCCTGATCGGGCTGCTGCGCGCCTACCGGTTCGCGATCAGCCCGCTCTACGGCCAGGTCTGCCGGTACCACCCCACCTGCTCGGCGTACGCCTTGGAGGCGGTGAGCCGGCACGGCGCCCTGCGAGGCACGTGGCTCGCGGTGCGTCGGGTGGCGCGATGTCACCCGTGGGCAGCCGGAGGCTACGACCCCGTTCCACCGGTCGCGGAACGCCGCGGCTGACCCCCAACCGTCGGGCCTCGTGCCCGTAGGCCCCCTGAGGGCCGTCGACAAGGAGTGAGCCCCGTGGGTTTCCTGGGCGCCATCGGCAGCTTCATCATGACGCCGCTGTACTACCTGATCTCGGTGGTGCTGGTCGGCTTCCACAAGGTGCTCGGCGGCGTGTTCGGCACCGGATCCGGCGTGGCGTGGGCGCTCTCGATCGTCGGACTGACGTTGGTGATCCGGGCAGCGCTGGTCCCGCTCTTCGTCAAGCAGATCAAGTCCTCGCGCAACATGCAGCTGCTGCAGCCGAAGGTCAAGGAGCTGCAGAAGAAGTACGGTCACGATCGCGAGCGGCTGGCCGCGGAGACGATGGCGCTGTACAAGGAGACGGGGACGAACCCGTTCGCCTCCTGCCTGCCGCTGCTCATCCAGATGCCAATCTTCTTCGCGCTGTTCCGGCTGATCGACCACGCCGCGAAGCAGGGTCAGGGTCACGGCATCTTGTCCAACACCCTCGCCAAGAGCTTCGCCGATGCCCCGTTCTTCGGGGGGCTGCTCTCCTCCAGCTTCACCCACGACGACGGCAGCGTGAGCGTGAAGATCATCGCCGGTGTGCTCGTCTTGGTGATGACGGCGACGACGTTCCTCACCCAGCGCCAGCTGATGAGCAAGAACATGCCCGCCGACGCGCTCTCCGGCCCCTACGCTCAGCAGCAGAAGATGCTCCTCTACGTGCTGCCGCTGGTGTTCGGCGTCGGCGGCATCGCGTTCCCCATCGGCGTGCTCCTGTACTGGACGACCTCCAACATCTGGACGATGGGGCAGCAGTTCTACGTCATCCGCAACAACCCCGCGCCCGGTACGCCGGCCTTCGATGCGAAGCGTCGCCGCGACCAGGGCAGGGGTCGTGCCACCGTGGTCACCGACGGCGCGGGCGTCGACACCGTGACGGGAACCGTCGTGAGCGACGATGCCGCATCCGGCACGCCGGGCACCAACGCACCGCGCTCCGATCGGCGGCCCGCCCCCCGGGCGCAGCCGCGACGCCAGAGCCGGCAGCAGCGTCGCCAGGGCGGCGCCTCCCGACCCCCGCATTCCTCGCGCGCCGAGGACGACCAGAAGGATCAGGCATGACCGAGACCGAGCCACAGGTGGACCTCGACCCGACGGAGGGCGACCTCGAGTCCACTGACACTCCCGAGGGTGGCGACGCCCCCGAGACCACCGGGCGTCCCTCGCGCACGGCGCGGCTCGAGCGGGAAGGCGACATCGCCGCCGACTATCTCGAGGAGCTCCTCGAGATCGCGGACCTCGACGGGGACATCGACCTCGATGTCGAAGGGGACCGGGCGACGGTCTCGATCGTCGGTGCGGACCTCCCCCAGCTCGTGGGTCGCGACGGCGAGGTGCTCGAGGCGCTGCAGGAGCTGACCCGGCTCGCCGTGCACCGGGAGACCGGGGAGCGGTCTCGGTTGATGCTGGACGTGTCGGGTCACCGGGCTCGCCGACGCCAGGAGCTCGAGGCCGAGGCGCGCGACGTGGTCGCCCGGGTGCAGGGCACCGGCGTCCAGGCCGAGCTGGCTCCGATGTCGCCGTTCGAGCGCAAGGTCGTGCACGACATCGTCGCGGCGGCGGGGCTCCGGTCGGAGTCCGAAGGCGTCGAGCCGCGGCGGTACGTCGTCGTTCTTCCCGCGTGACCGCGCTCTTGGCTCCCGCACCGGTCCGTGCGCGGCGGTCGTGAGCGACGACGCCGTTTCACGTGAAACGCCACCGCCGCCCCCGGCGCCGCCGGTGGCGCGAGAGGTGTTCGGTGCCCGGCTCGCTGTCGTCGAGGACTACGCGGCGTTGCTGAGCACCGCCGGTGTGGTTCGCGGCCTCATCGGTCCCCGCGAGACGCCCAGGCTGTGGGAGCGTCACCTGCTGAACTGCGCGGTGGTGAGCGATCTGATTCCCCACGACGCCCGGGTGGCCGACGTCGGCTCCGGAGCGGGACTGCCCGGCCTGGTGCTCGCGATGCGACGACCCGATCTCGAGGTCACGCTGGTCGAGCCGCTGCTGCGCCGGACGGCGTTCCTCGAGGAGGCGGTCTCGCTGCTCGGCCTCGACAACGTCACGGTGCTGCGCGGCCGGGCCGAAGAGGCGGCGCTCGCTGCGCATCATGGATCGTTCGACGTGGCGACCTCGCGGGCCGTCGCTCCCCTGGAGCGCCTCGCCTCCTGGTCCCTTCCCTGGGTGCGCCCGGGGGGCACGTTCGTGCCGATGAAGGGCGCGGCCGCCGCCTCGGAGCTGGTGGAGGCGGAGCCGGTGCTGCGCCGCTACGGTGCGGTGCGCTGGTCGGTCGCCCACGTGGGAGCCGGTCTGGTAGACCCGGGGGACACGGTGGTGATCGTCGAGAAGGGCGACGCCCGGGTGCCCCGGAGGGGCGTTCCCGGGCGGCGACGCCGAGGAGACGTGGCACGGAGAGGGGACGCTCGATGACAGCTCAGGCCGGAACGGGACTGGGGTGGCCGGCGTCGCCGACCCCAGGGTCGAGCGTGTCGTCCTCGCCGAGACACGAGTTTTCCACCGGTCTAGGGTGGCCGCTCCCGCCTGGGGATCCACAGGGAACGGTCGGTTATCCACAGGACGCGGCCCTAGGGGGTGTCGGTTCGCCTGACGCTGCGGGCGCGGCGGCCGACCGCGTTTCACGTGAAACGACGGACGCGCGGACCGCTGTGCTGACCGACCTCGCGCCGCGTGACCCTGGACCGCCGCCGGTGGTCCCGTCGGACGAGGACAGCACGCCGCTGGCGCGCGCGGTGGCCGCGCAGCTCCGGGCGCGCGCCCAACTGCAGTTCGGCGATCCCCTCCCCCGTCCGGGGACCACACGCGTGTTCGTGGTGGCCAATCAGAAGGGTGGCGTCGGCAAGACCACCTCGACGGTCAATCTCGCCGCAGCACTCGCCCAGCAGGGGCTCCGCGTGCTCGTCGTCGACCTCGATCCGCAGGGAAACGCTTCGACGGCGCTGTCCATCCCGCACCATCGCGGGGTCACCTCGTCCTACGACGTCCTCGTCGACGGCGTCCCGCTGTCCGACGCGGTGCAGCCGCACCCGGAGCTGGCGCGCTTGTGGGTGGTGCCCGCCACCATCGACCTCGCCGGCGCCGAGATCGAGCTGGTCAACGTGATGTCCCGCGAGGCGCGACTGAAGAAGGCGCTGGCCGCCCACCCTCTCGTCCACGGCGAGGACGACGAGCGCTACGACTACGTGCTCATCGACTGCCCGCCGTCCCTGGGGCTGCTCACCCTGAACGCGCTCGTCGCCGGGGCGGAGATGCTGATCCCGATCCAGGCCGAGTACTACGCCCTCGAAGGCCTCGGGCAATTGCTGGAGACGGTCGAGCTGGTCCGGGCGAACCTGAATCCGACGCTCTCGGTGTCCACCATCCTCATCACCATGTACGACGCCCGCACCCGGCTGGCGGCCGGCGTGGCCGAGGAGGTGCGCGAGCACTTCGCCGAGCAGGTGCTCAAGACGTCGATCCCGCGCTCGGTGCGCGTCTCTGAGGCACCGAGCTACGGCCAGTCGGTGATGACCTACGATCCGGGTTCGCCGGGGGCGCTCAGCTACCTGGAGGCCGCGCGGGAACTCGCCCAGCGCGGGGTGGCAGGAGGAACAGCGTGAGCCAGACAGGACCGCGGCGCGGACTCGGCCGGGGACTCGGGTCCCTCATCCCGACGACGCCCGCTGCTGCACCGTCTCCTGGGCCGTCTCCTGCCTCTTCTCCAGGACCGTCGACCTCGCCCGACCCCGCGACCTCGCGGACGGAAGCGCCCACCGCGCCGCCTGGCGCGGGACCGGCGGGCGCCGAAGGTCCGGACTCCGCAACCGACCCCGGAGCCGCGGGCCTGGCCCCCGTCGCCGGCGCGTGGTTCGCCGAACTGCCCGTCGAGGCCATCTCGCCCAACCCTCGCCAGCCGCGGCAGGTGTTCGACGAGGAGGCGCTCGCCGAGCTGGTGCACTCGGTCAAGGAGATCGGCCTGCTGCAGCCGATCGTCGTGCGCCGCACGGCGGAGCCCGGTGCCTACGAGCTGATCATGGGCGAGCGGCGCTGGCGCGCGAGCCGTGAGGCGGGCCTCGCGACGATCCCGGCGATCGTCCGCGAGACCGACGACGACGCCATGTTGCGCGACGCGCTCCTGGAGAACCTGCACCGCTCTCAGCTCAACCCTCTCGAGGAGGCCGCCGCCTACCAGCAGCTCCTCGACGACTTCGGTTGCACCCACGAGGAGCTGGCCGGCCGCATCGGGCGGAGCCGGCCACAGATCAGCAACACGCTGCGGCTGCTTCGGCTCTCACCGGCCGTGCAGCGCCGGGTCGCGGCGGGCGTGCTGAGCGCGGGACACGCTCGGGCGCTGCTCGGCGTACCGGACGCGTCGGCGCAGGACCGCTTGGCCGAGCGCGTCGCGGCCGAGGGGATCTCGGTCCGCAGCCTGGAGGAGCTCGTCGCGCTGGGCGAGACCGGATCGGAGGAGTCGGCGGGTCGCACCCGTGCGCGCCGGGCGACCGCTCCGGGGCTCGCCGATCTGGAGGCTCGCCTCTCCGACCGGCTCGACACCCGCGTCAAGGTGACGATGGGCAGGTCCAAGGGCAAGATCGCGATCGAGTTCGCAAGCCTGGGAGACCTTGAGCGCCTCGTCACGATCATCGACCCCCGCAACCGCGTCGACAGGCCGATCTAACGACAGGTCGCTTTGTCGCCAAAGCGACAGATCGACCATCATCGTTGCGCACGGCGCCGCTCCGCCCGGCGGCGCTTCTCCTCCCGATCCAGGACCAGCGCCTCCTCCGGGGTCGGCGCCGAGCCGCCGAAGCGAGCGGGCAGCCACCACGAGCCGGGGGGCTGCTCCTGGGCGGGATAGGCGGCGACGGTCTCCTCCAGCAGCGTCTGCATCCGCGCGCGCAGCGCCTGCGTCTCGCCGGCGGGATCCTCGCCGGTCGGACGCAGCGGCTCCCCGACGCGGATCGCGATCGTCTTGCCCCGACCCAGATCGCGCGGGTGGTCCTTGGTGAGGAGGCGCTGGGTCCCCCACAGCACCACCGGTACCAGCGGTACGCCGGCCTCCGCAGCGATCCGCGTCGCGCCGCTCTTGAGCTCCTTGATCTCGAAGGAGCGCGAGATCGTCGCCTCGGGGAAGATCCCGACGACCTCTCCCCTCCGCAGATACTCGACTGCCTCGTGCATCGAGTGCACGCCGTCCTCGCGGTCGACCGAGATGTGGTGCAGCGAGCGCATGATCGGGCCGGAGACCGGGTGGTCGAACGTCTCCCGCTTCGCCATGAAGCGGACCAGCCGCTGAGACGGCTGCGCCGCGAACCCGCCCAGGATGAAGTCGACGTAGGAGATGTGGTTCAGCGCGAGGAGCGCGCCGCCGGACCGGGGGATGTGCTCGGTGCCGGTCATCTGGAAGTGCAGGCCGAGCGCCCGGAAGGCCACCTTGGCCGTGACGATGATGGGCGGATAGGTGAGGTCGAGCATGGTGCTCCTCCGGGCCGACGACGCGTGCTGGACCTAGGATGAGGCATCGATCCTCACCGCACACCGGCAGGCTCCGGCCGCCGACGAGGAGGCGTGCCATGGCGCGACGTGTCATCCGCCTGACCGTGGACACACTCGAGCTCCTCGAGCCGCGGTGTCGCGACTGCGTCTTCTGGGAGCTCGACCCGGTCCACCGCGCCCGCGCCGCCGGTCACGAGCGCGAGGAGAAGCGGGCATGGGTCTCGGAGGTCCTGCGGGAGTGGGGCTCCTGCGGTCGCGTGCTCACCGTCGACGACGCCTACGCCGGTCACATCCTGTGGGCGCCGCCCGTGTTCGTCCCCGGGGCGGCCGGGTTCGCCACCGCTCCGGTGAGCGGCGAT
The DNA here is from genome assembly GCA_051961835.1 of Marmoricola sp. Taxonomy (GTDB): domain Bacteria; phylum Actinomycetota; class Actinomycetes; order Propionibacteriales; family Nocardioidaceae; genus Marmoricola. Next base: position 37,118 of record JBQCCW010000187.1, read on the forward strand.
GCCGTGCTGCTCACCACGGCGTGGGTACAGCCGGCGCTGCGGGGCGGCGGGCTCGGGCGCGTCCTGGTGCAGGCGATGGCCAAGGACCTCATCAACCGCGGCGGGATCCGTGCCGTCGAGGCGTTCGGAGACACCCGCTCGGGGCTGCTCGTGGGAAGCGAGGACGGCTGCGTGCTTCCCGCCGACTTCCTCGGTGCCGTCGGCTTCGCGACCCACCGCGCGCATGCGCGCTATCCCCGGATGCGGATGGACCTGGCCAGTGCGGTGAGCTGGCGCGGCGAGCTCGAGGCTGCCCTGGAGCGCCTGCTGCCCAGCCGGCTGACCAGCCCGAGCCCCCAGGCTCCGCGCGGCGCCCAGGAGGGGTGGAGACGCAGCACGCCGCCCGGGGCGACGGCCTCGGGCGGCGTGTGACGACGCGGTGTGACGGTGGCGTCAGATGAAGTCGGAGAGCTCCTTGAGCAGCGCCGACTTCGGTCGGGCGCCGACGATCTGACGGACGACCTCGCCGTTCTGGTAGACGTTGAGCGCCGGGATGCCGGTCACGCGGTACTGCGAGGGCGTCACCGGGTTCTCGTCGACGTTCATCTTCACGAACGTGATCTTGTCGCCGTGCTCGGCGGCGATCTCGTCGAGGATGGGCGCCACCTGGCGGCACGGGCCGCACCACTCGGCCCAGAAGTCGACGAGCACCGGCTTCTCGGACTTCAGCACCTCGCTCTCGAAGGTGTCGTCGGTGACGGCCTTGAGGTCTGCCATGGTCTCTCCTTGCTGCTGCGGGGGCCGACGAAGCGGCCTTCGATGGGGTCAACGCCCCCGGACGGTGGGTTCTTCCCGGCTCAGACGGCCGTCTGGACCGCTGCCTGGACCGGGTCGTGCGTGGCGAGCGCCTGATCGAGGTCGGCCAGGTAGCGCTCGGCGTCCAGCGCGGCGGCACAGCCTGTCCCCGCGGCGGTGATGGCCTGCCGGTAGACGTGGTCGACCAGGTCGCCGCAGGCGAAGACGCCGGGCAGGTTCGTCCGGGTCGAGGGGTGGTCGACAAGGGCGTACCCCTCCTCGTCGAGCCGGACCTGGCCGCGGACGAGCTCCGAGCGCGGGTCGTGCCCGATGGCGATGAACAGCCCCGTCGCGTCCAGCTCCCGCGTCTCCCCGGTGACGGTGTCGCGCAGCGTCACCCCGGTGAGCTTCTCCTCGCCGTGGAGAGCGGCCACCTCGGAGTTCCAGGCGAGGTCGATCTTGGGGTCCTTCAGCGCCCGCTCCTGCATGATCTTCGAGGCCCGCAGCTCGTCGCGGCGGTGGATCAGCGTCACCCTGGACCCGAAGCGCGACAGGAACGTCGCCTCCTCGATGGCGGAGTCGCCGCCGCCGACGACAGCGATGTGCTGCTCGCGGAAGAAGAAGCCGTCGCAGGTGGCGCACCAGCTGACGCCGTGACCGGACAGCCGGTCCTCGTCCGCGATCCCGAGCTTGCGGTAGCCCGAGCCCATCGCGAGGATCACCGCGCGCGCGCGGAACTCGCCGTCCGCGGTGCGCACGACCTTGACGTCGCCGGTCAGATCGACCTCGGTGACGTCGTCGGGCACCAGCTCGGCACCGAAGCGCTCGGCCTGGGCGCGCATCTCGTCCATCAGCGCCGGACCCTGGATGCCGTCGCGGAATCCGGGGAAGTTCTCGACCTCGGTGGTGTTCATCAGCGCGCCGCCGGCGGTGACCGACCCCTCGAAGACGAGCGGCTCCAGGCTGGCCCGTGCGGCGTACACCGCGGCGGTGTAGCCCGACGGTCCCGAGCCGATCACGATCACGTTGCGGACTCCACTGTCGGACATGCTGCCTGCTCTCCTCCTGGTCGGGACCTGGCACAACCGATCGTAGGGGCGGGGGATTCCCGGCCTCTGCTCGAGGCCCTCCCCAGAGACGCGCGAGCCCGGGCGGGCCGTCAGCCGCGGACGGTCATCTCGTCGATCTCGCCCCGGTAGCCGCCGCCGACCGGCGGCAGCGAGGTCAGCCAGACCACCAGGTAGCGGGTGGTGACCGGGGAGGAGGGCCGCAGGGTGACCTTGCGACCCGCTCCCCTGGCCTGCGCCACTCGGCGCAGACCGGAGATGTCGCTGGGGGCGGTGCTCTCGCCGGCCGGGGCGGCGTACAGGGCGAGGTCGGTGGGGGAGCCGCGCAGGAGCAGGTCCACCGAGCCGACGCTGCGGTCCCGGCCCAGGTCCAGCCGCAGCCCCACACCGGACTTCAAGCCGCCGAGGTTCGGGCGCGTGTAGGTGAGCGTGGTCCAACCGGTGGCGGGGTCGCCGTCGGTCGCCCGCGGCACCTCGTCGGGGTTCTCGGTGGAGGGGTGTCCCTGCGGGTCGAAGTCCTTGACGGCGGCAAGCTTCAGCGGGGTGTGGGGCGCCGCCTTCGTCGCCGGGCCGGCAGGCGGTCGGTGGGCGGTCCTCGTGCTCCCGTGACGGCCCATCTCGAAGGCCACCACCATCGCGACCACGAGCAGCACCACCGCCGCGAGCGCGGCGATCCGGCGTACGCCGACCGGCGTACGGCCCCGGCGCGCCGGCGCGTCGAGCACCGGGTCGAGGGTCCCGGTCGCCGTGACATCGCCGTAGAGCCACGCCGACGACCCTCGGGCGCGGTCGGGGGCCCGCCGCTCGGTCGAGGCGAACAGCGGCCGGTCGGGTGAGTCCGCGAAGTCGGCCAGCGGCAGAGCGGCCTGAGTCGCATCGGGGTCGTGCGTCGTCGTCGCGGCGCGGATCGACGGCGAGCTCGACGCCGGCAGCGCGATCGTCGGCTCCGCCGCGTGGCGAGCGTCCCCGTTGCTCGAGGCCGCCGCCACGCCCCTCACGCCCGTGACCTCCTCGGGCGACAGGACCGCGGTGGCCTGGTCGCCCACCTGGTCGGTGAGGGCCGCGAGGATCTCGTGGGCGGTCTCCACCGGCATCGCGTGCTCGTGCGCCTCGCGGCGCAGGACCCGCTCGCAGAGCAGGTCGAGCATGCGGGGGACGCCAGCGCGTACTTGCCGGGGGCGCAGGGGTCCGCGGGCGTCGGCGGGCGCCAGGGGGAGCCGGCTGGGCACCACGCCCGCCCAACGCCCGGTGAGACCGGCGTAGAGCAGGGCGGCCAGGTCGATCACGTCGCCTTGGACCGGATCTCCCACCTCGTAGCCGAACGGGTCCGGCTCGTGCTCGGCGGTGTCGGCGCTCCCAGGGCCGGGGCCGGCCGCCACGCGTTCGAGGGCCGCGTCCACGGCGAACCCGACCAGCCGGACGGTCCCCGCCTCGGTGAGCAGCACCGCCTCGGGGCGGAGCCGGCCGTGGGCGATGCCTACTCCGTGCGCGGAGGCGAGCGCCTCGGCGACCTCCCGGGTGAGCCGCGCCGCGCGCTCGGGAGCCAGCGGGCCGGCCTCGAGCACCGAAGCCAGTGTCGTCCCGTCGGCCCACTCGTTCACCACCCAAGCGACACCGTCGCGCTCGTCGCAATCGAGCACCCTGAGCAGGTGCGGATCGGTGACGGCCGCGGAGGCCCGTGCCGCGTCCACCATCGCCGACGCGCGGGGGTCGTCGGCGGCCACCACGTGCAGCGCGACCGGTCGGGTGAGCACGGTGTCGGTCGCGAGCCAGAACACGGGCGCCGAGGATCCGGACGCCGACGCCGGGGAACCGTCTGCGGCACGATCGTCCGTCGAGAGCGGCGCCTCCAGGCGGTAGCGACCGCCCAACACCGCCCCGGGACCGATCGGTTGCCTTGCCACGGTTCCCTCCCCTCGGCCCTCCCCCGGCATCGTGGTCCTCATCGTAGGGCCGTACCCCATGTCTGCCCGTTGACCGCTTCTTCGCTCATCGCCGGCGTCACGCCCGGCGGAGCCGCCCCCGGAGCAGGCCCACGACGTCGGCGATCTCGGCGATGCGCATGGCCAGTCCGAGGACGACGACCACGCCGAGCTGGACGGCCCCCGTGACGAGCAGCCGGACCACGACGGCCCCCGTCCCGTCGCCCGGGAGCACCGCGCGCAGCCCGTGCAGGACCACCCAGCTCAGGGCGGTGGCGACGAGCGTGGCGAGTCCGAGCCGGACGGCGAACCGGAGCAGGCGGGGCCCGTCGATCCCGGCCAACCGTGACCGGAGCTGGGTCAGCGACACCGCGGCACCTACGAGGTAGGACAGCGTGTAGGCCAGGACCAGGCGCGGCGACACCTCCGAGGGCGGCGCCCCCGGGACGAGGAGCAACGCCGCGCCGACATTGACCACCGCCACCGCGCACTGGATGAAGAACACCCGCCGGTTCTCCTCCAGGGCGTAGAAGCCGCGGAGCACCAGGTAGTGGGTGGTGAAGAAGAAGGTTCCGAGGGCGAACAGCTGCACCGAGGGGCCGAACTGCTCGGCGGTGTCGGTCGCCGCGCCGTACCCGTAGACCAGGCGGACGAGGTCGGGCGTCACCACGGGCACGACGGCGAGGATCGGGACCATCGCGGCGTACGCCGTGCGCAGCGCGGATCCGGTCTGACGGCCCAGACCGGCCAGGTCGCCCTCGGCGGCACTCGCGGCGAGCCGCGGCAGGGCGGCGGTGGCGAGCGAGACGGTGATGACCGAGTGCGGCACCATCACGAGCAGGTAGGCGAAGGAGTAGACCGTGTACCCGGTCGCGTCCCCGCCGCCGCCGCAGCCTGCCCCGGCGGCCTCCGCCGGCCCGCTGGAGGCCAGCCGGACCACGACGGTGTAGGCGATCTGGTTCACGATGACGAACAGCACCGTCCAGACGCCGAGCCGCATGGTGTGGCCGAGGCCCGTGCCGCGCAGGTCGAACCGCGGTCGGTAGCGGAATCCCGCGGCGCGCAGCGAGGGGATCAGCACGAGGAGCTGGACGGCGATGCCGACCGTGGAGCCGAGGCCGAGCAGCAGCTCCTGGGTGCCGGTGAAGTGGCCCCCGGCGCCGGACCCGGTGCCGTAGACGCCGAGGTAGGCCGCGAGCACCGCGACGGCGACGACGTTGTTCGCGATCGGCGCCCACATCATCGGCCCGAAGGAGCCCCGAGCGTTCAGCACCTGCCCGACCAGGACGAACATGCCGTAGAAGAAGACCTGCGGGAGGCAGTACCGGGCGAACGCGAACACCGCCTCGCGAGGCGCCGCGCACGCGGGGGTGAAGTAGGAGCCGTCGAGGAAGAGATGCATGATCAGCGGCGCAGCCGCGACGAGCACCGCGGAGGCCCCGGCGAGGAACAGTGCCGCGGCGGTCACGATCCGGTTCGTGTACGCCTCTCCCCCGTCGGGGTCGTGTCGCTGGGCCCGGACGAGCTGCGGCACCAGGACGGCGTTGAAGACACCTCCGGCGAGGAGGATGTAGAGCATGTTCGGCACCGTGTTGGCGATGTTGAACACGTCGCCGCGCAGACCGCTCCCGAGCGCGGCGACGAGGAGAGCGTTGCGGACGAACCCGCTGAGCCGGGACACCACCGTGCCGGCGGCCATCACCGCGCTCGAGCCGAGCAGCGACCCGCCGCCGCGCGTGGACCGCGTGGACGTCGCCATCACCACCCCCGCCGGTCCTCGCGCAGCCGTTGCCGGATCCGCCGGCCGACGAGCACGACCAGCGCGATCCCCAGCAGCGCCAGCACGGCCCAGAAGAACTGTCCCACTTGGCTGGTGCGGAGGTTGAACACGAGCGGCGCGCCGACCTGGAGACCTTCGCTCGTCACCGGCACCAGACGCACCACGTGGACGCCCGGCACGCTCGAGTGCGCCTGGAGTCGCAGCGTCGACCGCTGCCCGGCCGCGAGCCGCGTGGGCGAGGGCAGGTCGATCCGCACGCCACGTGCTCCGGGGAGGGCCGCCAGCCCCACGGTGACCGGCGCGTCGAGGCCGTTCACGACGGCCACGGTGAGGTAGCCCGCGTCACCGGAGAGCGTGACGAAGTTCGTGCCGAGGACCGAGATGAGGCCCAGCAGCTGGTGCACCCGCGCGAGCAGGGGCTGCGCCGCCGCGCGCGCGGCGCGCGGTGTGGGGCGGGCATGGACGGAGACGACGGACAGCGCGGATCCGGTGACCAGGCGATCGACCCGAGTGCCGTCGTCGGCGAGGAGCTGGGCGAGCGCGGTGCCCGACCGGTGCAGCTGGGCCGCCGTCGCGACGTTGAGCAGTGGCACCGCCTCGCGCCGGGCCCGACGCGGCCAGGGGAGCGACGCTGCCACGTCGCCGGCCGCGGGGCTTCCGGTCGGCAGCGGTGAGAGGGCGAGCCAGGGGAGCGCCTGCAGCGCCCCGAAGAACGAGGCGCCGGTGTCGGTTCCGGGGTCCAGACGCGTCGGCAGTTGGACCAGCAGGGGTTGGGAGGAGCCGTCGAGGGTGTGCAGCGCGGCGTCGGCGACCAGCCGTTGACGCAGTTGCAGCGCCGTGGCGGGCGAGTCCCGTGGCGGGTCGGTGAGCCCGGAGGAGGTCACCACCAGCGTCCGTCCGTCGGAGACCTCGGCAGAGCCGGCCACCAGAGCGTGGCGGTCGGCTCCCGTCCCCGAGTCGCTTCCGGCGGAGGTTTCGGCGTGGTCGGTGAGCAGCACGACCGCCGGACGGGGCAGCGCCGGCAGGGCTCCCGGGCGCAGGTAGCCCGACGGCGGCGCGACAGCCGGCGTCGAGGTGATGTGCTCGTCGGTGAGCACGCCCCGGGAAAGCGTGCTGCCGGCTGCCAGCAACGACGGGTCGCGCTTGGCCAGAGTGGAGACGTCGGGGTCGGCGTACGGCAGCGCGAGCACGGTCTGGCGCCGGGCCGAGTCGGTGAGACCGGTGAGCCAGCTGCGGGCGTTCTGCTCGTCCTCGTCGGTGAGGGCCAGGGGCGCCGGGCCGGCTGCGGAACTGCGCGTCGCGCTGGCGGTCGGGCTGGTGGTCGGGCTGGTGGTCGGGCTGGCGGTCGGGCTGGGCGTCGGGCTGCTCGACGGTCCACCGGGCGTGGCACGGTGGACCCCGAGGTCCGGGTTGCCCGAGGCCACGTCCGCTGCTCCCTGCACGACCGCCGGGTCGAGGAGCCACGTCAGGCTGCCCGACGGCGCCCGCTGCGCCCAGGCCAGGAGGTGTCCGAGCCGGCCGTCCGGAGACAGTTGCTGGGCCAGTGCCGCCGCCTTCTTCAAGGTGCCGTCCCCCCCGCGCGGGACCGCCTGGCGGACCGGGACGATCAACGACACGGGCACTGGGCTGGCGCGGCGGCCCACGAGGGGCAGCAGGGTGCGGGCCCGCCCGTCGGCGAGCTGGTCCCGGCCGTCCTGGTTGGCACCGAGCACCTGGACGCCCAGCCAGTAGACGCCGGGTTGTCCGTCGATCTGCAACGTGGCGCGAGGGATCCGCAGCTGGTACCGCACGCTCGCCCCCGGGGGGAGGTCACCCAGCTTCTCCCCGACCGTCAACAGCCGGCTGCCGAGGTCGGTCTCGCCGGGCGTCGCCAGGGCCGCGGCGAGGCTTGCCGGATCGGTGAGGGGGTGCGCGGAGGTGAGCGGGTAGGCCCGCACGTCGGTCCACGGCTTGTCGGTCGGGTTGCTCACCACGCCGCTGACCACCACCGGACCCCGCCGCGGGATGGCGGCCGGTGACACCGCGTCGATCGTCACGCTCAGCGGGTCGCCCGGATCGCTCGCCGCCGCCGCGACTCCGGGGCCGGCGAGGGCGAGCAGAGCGGGCAGCAGCGCCAGCACGACGAGAAGGGCCGTGGACCGCCGTCGCCGCGCGCTCGCGGGATCGGTTGCGGCGCGCGTCACGGCGTACAGGCTAGGCGGTGGCGGCACTCCGGCCCCGTCCGCGGCGCGCCCGTCGGACGGGATCGGGACCCAGGCAACGGCTCGGGGTGCCCTGGGCAGGGAGCCGCCTGCGCGCGACCGATAGATTGGTCGGTCGTGTCCGAGCCGCCGCTGTTGATCGCCGAGGTCCAGGACCGTGCGACCCGAGCCCTCGACCGGCTGGCGCCGGTCCTCGGACCGCTCGGGGAGCGGTTCGCCGCAGCGGGTGAGGAGCTCGCGCTCGTGGGCGGTCCGGTCCGGGACGCGATGTTGGGCCGGCCCCTCTACGACATCGACCTCACCACGTCGGCCCGTCCCGAGGCGACCGAGCGCCTGCTCAAGGGCTGGGCCGACGCCACCTGGGACATCGGGCGCGCCTTCGGCACGATCGGCGCCCGCCACGGGGACTGGCAGGTGGAGATCACCACCTACCGTTCGGAGGCCTACGACGCCGAGAGCCGCAAGCCCACCGTCGCCTACGGCGACGATCTCGCCGGAGATCTCGGCCGCCGGGACTTCACGGTGAACGCGATGGCGATCCGGCTGCCCGAGCGTTCCTTCGAGGACCCGTTCGGCGGCCTCGTCGACCTGGCACACCGCACCCTGCGCACCCCCGGACGGCCGGAGGACTCGTTCTCCGACGATCCGCTCCGGATGATGCGCGCGGCCCGGTTCGCCGCCCAGCTGGGCTTCTCGGTGGCGCCCGAGGTCGTCGCGGCGATGTCGGCGATGGCCGAGCGGATCACCATCGTCTCCGCCGAGCGGGTGCGCGACGAGCTGATCAAGCTGATCTGTGCGCCGCACCCCCGCGCCGGGCTGCGCCTCCTCGTCGAGACCGGACTGGCGGCGCACGTGCTGCCCGAGCTCCCCGCGCTGGCGCTCGAGCGCGACGAGCACCACCGCCACAAGGACGTCTACGAGCACACGTTGACCGTGCTCGAGCAGGCGATCGACCAGGAGCACCGGCTCGGCGAAGGCCCCGACCTCGTGGTCCGGCTCGCGGCGCTTCTCCACGACGTCGGCAAGCCGCGCACCCGCCGGTTCCTCGACGACGGCACGGTCACCTTCCACCACCACGACGTGGGGGGAGCGAAGCTGGCACGCAAGCGGCGCCCGGGGCTGCGGTTCCCCAGCGACGTGGTCGAGGCCGTCGCCCACCTCGTCGAGCTGCACCTGCGCTTCCACGGCTACGGCTCGGGGGAGTGGACCGACTCCGCCGTCCGTCGCTACGTCCGCGACGCGGGCGAGGAGCTGGAGCGGCTGCACATCCTCACCCGCGCGGACTGCACGACGCGCAACAAGCGCAAGGCCGAGCGGTTGCGCGGGGCGTACGACGATCTCGAGGCGCGCATCGCCCGGCTCTCGGCCGAGGAGGAGCTGGCCTCGATCCGGCCCGACCTCGACGGCAACCAGATCATGCACGTCCTCGGCATCGGCCCGGGACGCGAGGTGGGGGAGGCCTACCGGTTCCTCCTCGAGCTGCGGCTGGACCACGGCCCGATGGGCGCCGACGCCGCGGCGGACGCGTTGCGGGCGTGGTGGGCGTCACGCTGAGCGGGGCTGGTCAGCCGAGCGCGGGGACGGTTGGCTGAGCCCGTCCTCGTACGCCGCGAGGACCAGACCGGCCCCCAGGAGGCTCCCATGCCGCTGACCGACGTACCGCAACTTGAGGAGAGCGTCGAGATCGACGCCCCGCCGGCCCGCGTGTGGGAGCTCGTCCGCGATCCCCGGAACATGCGCCGCTGGAGCCCGCAGACCTGGCGCTCCTTCCTGCGCGGCGGCGGGACCCACGGTGACCTCGGCGAGGGCGCCCGCTTCCTCAACATCAACCACAAGGGCCTGCTCTTGTGGCCGACGCAGAGCAGGATCGTGCGCTTCGTCCCCGAGCGCGAGATCGCGTGGCGAGTCAAGGACAACTACACCGTGTGGTGCCTGCAGCTCGAGCCTGCCGGCGACGGCACCCGGTTGGTGCAGCGCCGCGAGACCCCCCAGGGGATCTCCGATATCTCCGCCAAGCTCACCGACACGATGATGGGCGGCCAGGAGCGCTTCACCGCAGCGTTGCGCGCCGGCATGCAGCAGACCCTGCAGCGGATCAAGGCCGAGGCCGAGGGACGCTGAGGCTCGGGTCGCTCGGGACTCGACTCGGAAGAGGCGCCGCGCTAATCTCGCTCGTGGTTAACGATCACTAACCATGAGGAGGGCGGGCGGTGTGTCGATGAGCGGCCGTGGGGCGGCACCGACGCTGCGCGAGCAGGTCGAGGAGCTGCGAGAGCGTCTGGAACGGGTGCGCCAAGGCGGCTCCGAGCGAGCGCGTCGCAAGCACACCGACCGTGGGAAGCTGCTCGTGCGCGATCGGGTCGACCTCCTCCTGGACCCCGGCAGCCCGTTCCTCGAGCTGGGCGCGCTCGCGGCCTACGGCATGTACGACGAGTCGGGGGAGGACGCCTACGCCGTGCCGAGCGCGGGCGTGGTCGCCGGCATCGGTCGGGTGCGCGGGCGCAGTTGCATGGTCGTCGCCAACGACGCGACCGTGAAGGGCGGCACCTACTACCCGATCACGGTGAAGAAGCACTTGCGCGCGCAGGCGATCGCCGCGGCGAACCGGCTGCCGTGCCTCTACCTCGTGGACTCCGGCGGCGCCTTCCTCCCGATGCAGGACGACGTCTTCCCCGACCGGGAGCACTTCGGGCGCATCTTCTTCAACCAGGCGTCCATGTCGCGTGACGGCATCGCCCAGCTCGCTGCGGTGATGGGCTCGTGCACCGCCGGGGGCGCCTACGTCCCGGCGATGGCCGACGAGTCGGTCATCGTGCGCGAGCAGGGGACCATCTTCCTCGGCGGCCCGCCGCTGGTGAAGGCCGCGACCGGCGAGGTGGTGACCGCCGAGGAGCTCGGTGGCGGCGAGGTCCACGCCCGCAAGTCCGGCGTCGTGGACCACCTGGCCGACGACGACGCGCACGCCCTGCAGATCCTGCGGTCGATCGTCGACACCCTGCCGTTCTCGACGGAGCTCGACCGACCGGGGTCGCTCGCCACGGAGCCCGTGGAGGAGCCGCTCGTCGACCCCGAGACGCTCTACGACGTCGTCCCGGCCGACACCCGGACGCCGTACGACGTCCGTGAGGTGATCACCCGCATCGTCGACGGCAGCCGGTTCGCGGAGTTCAAGCAGCTCTACGGCGAGACCCTGGTCTGCGGCTTCGCCCGGATCTGGGGACACCAGGTTGGGATGGTGGCCAACAACGGCATCCTGTTCAGCGAGTCGGCCCTCAAGGGCGCCCACTTCATCGAGCTGTGCAACCAGCGCGGCATCCCGTTGGTGTTCCTGCAGAACATCACCGGCTTCATGGTGGGGCGGGAGTACGAGAACGGCGGCATCGCCCGCGACGGCGCCAAGCTGGTGACGGCCGTGGCGTGCTCGGTGGTGCCGAAGTTCACCGTCGTGATCGGCGGGTCCTTCGGCGCCGGCAACTACGGCATGTGCGGCCGGGCCTACGACCCCCGCTTCCTGTGGATGTGGCCCAACGCCCGCATCTCGGTGATGGGCGGCGAGCAGGCGGCGAGCGTGCTGGCGACCGTGCGCCGCGACGGACTCGAGGCGCGAGGCGAGACCTGGAGCGCCGAGGACGAGGAGCGGTTCAAGGACCCGATCCGGGCCCAGTACGAGGAGCAGGGCTCGCCCTACTACTCCACCGCGCGGCTGTGGGACGACGGCGTGATCGACCCGGTCGACACCCGGCGGGTCCTCGGCATGGGGCTCTCCGTCGCGGCCCAGGCCCCCGTGCC
>JBQCCW010000188.1:0-2269 GCA_051961835.1 Marmoricola sp.
CCGGTTCGTCGACGCGTCGTGCGCCGGGGTCGGCGTGGTCCTGCTGGCGCCGGCCGACGCGTCCCGGACGAGCATCGACACCGCCCTGCGCGCCAGCGCGGCCTCGTTCGCGGACCTCGCCGACGTCCTCGACGCCGTGCAACCGCCCCCACACCTGCTGAACCGGCACCACCGGCTCGTCACGGCGGTGCGGCGCACCGGCGGGATCCTCACCGACGCCGACGCCCAGCTGCGTGCCGGTGCCACGGCGGGCTTCGCGCACCAGCTGGACCGGTTGGGCAGCTCGGTCACCGACCTCGACCGGCAGGCCCGCGGCCTCCGGCTCCCGCACTGCCGGCCCAGCTGACGCGTCGCAACAACGCGTCTCGACTAAGTTCGCGGCGTGGACCTGCGACCCCTGGACCTGGCCGACGACGCGGCGCTCGCGCAGGCCTACGACGTCGAGTGCGCAGCGCTGGCGGCCGTGCGCCGAGGTTGGGTGCCGCTCGGACTGCAGGCCCGGGTGGCGGCGTGGCGGGCGGGCAACGGCTGGCGGCGCCTGGTCGTCGGTGCCTTCGACGGCGACGTGCTCGTCGGGTTCGCGAGCTCCGCCACCGCCGACGACACCCCTGACACGACGTGGGTCGATGTCCACGTGCACCCGCGCCACCCGCGTCGGGGCATCGGCTCACGGCTGGTGCGAGCCGTGGAGGCGGCGAGCCCGGACGCCGTGAGCCGGTTCGTCGCGAGTGCGTACCTCCCGACGCGGCAGACCGCGGACGAGCTCGTCCGGGGCTTCGCGGCCGGGCTCGGCTACGTCCGTGCCACCGACGAGACGGTCGTCGAGCTCGACCTCGACCGGGCCGACATGTCCGAGCCCGTCGTGCCGGAGGGCTACACCGTCTCGGTGCACGTCAACGGTGCTCCTGCCCCGTTGCGCAGGCAGATCGGCGTCGTCAAGGGACTCGTCGACGCGGAGGCGCCGAACGGCGACCTCGCCTGGCAGCCCACACCGGTGTCGGAGGAGGACTACGCGGAGGAGATCGCACTCTGGACCGCGCAGGGGCGCACCGCCGTGGAGTCGCTGGCCCTCGACGCCGACGGCGCGGTGGCCGCCTGGACCTGTCTGCTGCTCCCGCAGGTCGGCTCGCCCCGCCCCGCGCAGGTCGAGGGGACCCTCGTGCTCGGGCCGCACCGGGGCCGGGGGCTCGGACGAGCGGTCAAGGTCGCCTCGATGCGAGCCGCTCGCCTGCGTCGGACCGGACTGAGGGTCCGGACGAGCAGCGACGACCGGAACGTCTGGATGCGCGCGATCAACCGCGAGCTCGGCTTCGTGCCCGTCGAGTCGGAGGTGCTCCTGCAGAAGCGCCTCCGGCCCTAGGGCCCGGCGACCGTCAGGTCGTCCGGTGCCACACGATCCCGAAGTTGTCGTTCAGGGTGTCGGTGGCGCCGTCGGAGACGTAGGTGAGCACGACGCGGGACCGGAGCGGGTTGCCGCCCGGCCTGCAGGTCAGGGCTCCGACCATGACCACGTCGTCACCGAAGGTGTAGCCGGGCCCGGTGACCTTGGCGGGGGACCCGCCGCAGACGCCCGTCGCCGCGTCGTCGACGTAGACCATGGCGTAGGCGTGGGAGCCCGTGCCGGTCACGGAGAGGGTCTGGTTGCTGCCGTCAGTGTCGACCGAGGTCCACGTCCCGGCGAGCGGCCCCGCGGCCGCCGAGGCGGTCGACGCCGCGCCCGGCGCCAGCAGCGCGAGCGCTGCACCGAGGGTGAGCGCGACCCGTGTTCGCTTCATGAGGAACCACCTTCCTGATCACTGGTCGGTCCCCGAGCCGGCCGCCTCCCCTCCGTCGCGGCCACTCCAGTCTCCTCGGTGCGCCGCGTCGTGTCCGGTGATCCTGTGAACCGGCTGGACATCGGCCGGACGTTTCCCGGACGTCCGGACGTCTGGGACGTCTTGGGCGTCAGGCCTGCGCCAGCTCCTGGTAGGCCGGGAAGAGCTCGCCCCAGCGGGCGCCCATGTCGCACCGGTCGCGCCCGGCGAGGGAGGCGCCGAGGTCCTCGAGGTGCACCTGCCACCCTGCTCCGTAGGCGGGCAGCTCGCCGGCCGGCAGGCCGCGCTCCTCGATCACGAGCAGGGTGCGGTCGCCCTCCGGGGTCAGGGTCGCCTCGATGGCGTGCTCCTGCGACGCGCCCTCCTCCGTCGTCCACACGACGAGCCGCCGCGGTGCTTCGCACACCTCGACGCGTCCGCTGCCCTCCCAGCCGCTCGTGAACCGCGCACGGAAC
>JBQCCW010000189.1:0-6038 GCA_051961835.1 Marmoricola sp.
TCGCTGGGCTCGATGCCCTCCTTCGCGCACGCCTTCGCGGTGGCCGCGGCGGGCTGCAGCTGCAGGGTGGAGTCCGGGCCGGCGACCATGCCGTGGGCGCCGATCTCGGCCAGCCACTCCAGGCCGAGCTCCTCGGCCTTCTCCTTGCTCATCACGACGACGGCGCAGGCGCCGTCAGAGATCTGGGACGCCGAGCCGGCGGTGATGGTGCCGTCCTTGGCGAAGGCCGGGCGCAGGGCGGACAGGCTCTCGACGGTGGTGTCGCCGCGGACGCCCTCGTCCTGGCTGACCACGATCGGGTCGCCCTTGCGCTGCGGGATCGAGACCGGCACGACCTCGTCGTCGAAGACGCCGTTCTTCCAGCCGGTCGCGGCCAACTGATGCGACCGGGCGGAGAACTCGTCCTGCTCCTCGCGGGTGAGGTTCGCCGAGGCGGCGTTGCACTCCTCGGTCAGCAGCCCCATCGCCTGCTGGGTGGTCTGGTCGAAGAGCGCGTCGTAGGCCATCGAGTCGACCAGCGCGGTGTCGCCGTACTTGAAGCCCTCGCGGGACTTCGGCAGCAGGTGGGGGGCGTTGGTCATCGACTCCATGCCGCCGGCGACGACGATCTCACACTCCCCGGCGCGGATCATCTGGTCGGCGGTCGCGATCGCGTTGAGGCCGGACAGGCAGACCTTGTTGATCGTGATCGAGGGGACGTTCATCGGGATGCCGCCGGCGACCGCGGCGGTGCGGGCCGGGTTCTGGCCGGCGCCGGCCTGGATGACCTGGCCCATGATCACGTAGTCGACCTGGTCGCCGGTCACACCGGCCTTCGCCAGGGCGCCCTTGATGGCGACGCCGCCGAGGTCGGCAGCGGACTGGGACTTCAGGCCGCCGAGCAGGCGACCGATCGGGGTGCGGGCACCCGCGACGATGACGGATCCGGACATCTCACTGCCTCCGATGAGGTGGGTAGGACGATCCTTCCGACCCTACTTCCGATCGCGACCGGGCGGCGATGTCGGTCGGGTCACACCCCGTTGAGGGGCAGGGCGCTGCTCCGTCACACTGCGGCCCATGGCTGATGACATCCGCGGCGCGATCCCCGCCCACCTCTTCACCTGCATCGACCACGTCGGCGTCGCCGTCCCCGACCTCGACGAGGCCAAGAAGCTCTACACCGAGACCTTCGGCATGACCGTGCTCCACGAGGAGACCAACGAGGAGCAGGGCGTGCGCGAGGCGATGGTGGGAGTCGGTGACTCCGGGTCGTGCATCCAGCTGCTCGCGCCGCTCAACGACCAGTCCACGATCGCGAAGTTCCTCGACCGCAGCGGCCCGGGCCTGCAGCAGCTCGCCTACCGGGTCACCGACATCGACGAGGTGGTGCAGGTGCTCCGATCTCGCGGCGTCCGCCTGCTGTACGACGCACCCCGGCGCGGCACCGCCGACAGCCGGATCAACTTCGTGCACCCCAAGGACGCCGGCGGCGTCCTCGTCGAGCTCGTCCAGCCTGCGGCTGCCGGGCACTGATCTGATTACCGGCGGGTAACCTACGGCGCACGCCTCACCTCTTCAGGAGACTCCTCATGCACCAGATCGTCGATGCCATCCAGAGCGAAGCCTCCTCCGAGGACTTCGCGAACCTCGAGCTGCCGGAGTCCTACCGCGCCGCCTTCGTCAAGAAGGACGAGGTCGACATGTTCGAGGGTCAGACCTCCAAGCAGAAGGACCCGCGCAAGTCGCTCCACGTCGACGACGTCCCGCTGCCGGAGCTCGGCCCCGGTGAGGCGCTCGTCGCGGTGATGGCCAGCGCCATCAACTACAACACCGTGTGGACCTCGATCTTCGAGCCGGTCTCCACGTTCGGCTTCCTCGAACGCTACGGCCGGACGTCGCCCCTCGCGGCGCGCCACGACCTGCCGTACCACATCGTCGGCTCCGACCTCTCCGGCGTCGTGCTCGCCACCGGGGTGGGCGTGCACAACTGGAAGCCCGGCGACCGCGTGGTCGCGCACTGCCTCTCGGTCGAGCTCGAGCACCCCGACGGCCACAACGACACGATGCTCGACCCCGAGCAGCGGATCTGGGGCTTCGAGACCAACTTCGGCGGCCTGGCCGACGTCGCGCTGGTCAAGGCCAACCAGCTGATGCCCAAGCCCGAGCACCTCACCTGGGAGGAGGCCGCGTCACCGGGTCTGGTCAACTGCACGGCGTACCGGCAGCTGGTGAGTCGCAACGGCGGCGACATGAAGCAGGGCGACAACGTGCTGATCTGGGGCGCCTCCGGCGGCCTCGGCGGGTTCGCCACGCAGTACGCCCTCAACGGCGGCGCCACCCCGGTCTGCGTGGTCTCCAGCGAGGACAAGGCCGAGATCGCCCGGAAGATGGGCGCGGAGCTGATCATCAACCGGTCCGAGGAGGACTACCGGTTCTGGAACGAGGACGGGACGAAGCAGAACCCCAAGGAGTGGAAGCGCTTCGGGGCCAAGATCCGCGAGCTGACCGGCGGCGAGGACATCGACATCGTCTTCGAGCACCCCGGCCGCGAGACCTTCGGCGCGTCGGTGTTCGTCACCCGCAAGGGCGGCACGATCACGACCTGCGCGTCGACGAGCGGCTACATGCACGAGTACGACAACCGCTACCTGTGGATGAACCTCAAGCGGATCATCTCCTCGCACTTCGCCAACTACCGCGAGTCGTGGGAGGCCAACCGGCTCATCGCCAAGGGCATGATCCACCCGACCCTGTCGAAGACCTACTCCCTGGAGGAGGTCGGCCAGGCCACCCTCGACGTGCACCAGAACGCCCACCAGGGCAAGGTCGGCGTGCTCTGCCTGGCTCCCGAGGAGGGCCTCGGGGTCAAGAACACCGAGCTCCGCGAGCAGCACCTGGACAAGATCAACATCTTCCGCGGCATCTGAGCCCCACCACGCACGCCGGGTCCCCGTCGGGGGCCCGGCGTGTGCGTTTCTCGGGATCGTCTCAGGGTGCGTCTCAGGCCGTGTCCCCGCTGGGATCTGCCGGGGGCATCGGCGAGACTGGACGCATGAGCGACCGCAGCGAGCAGGGCCTGTCCATCTTCGACGACGACGAGCCCACGCAGGTGATCCCGCGGGTGCCGGCCGGGGGCCAGGCGCCACCGCCCGCCCAGGGTGGGGCGGCTTCGGGTGCTCAGGGGGCGGCGCGCTCCCAGCGTCCGCAGGCCACGCGACCGGCCGCTTCCCCGGCCGCGTCACCGGCCGCGTCACCGGCCGCTTCCTCGGCACCTGCCCAGGCGCCGGCCCAGCGCACGCCGGCCTCCACCCCCTCCGCCTCCGCCGCGGCCGCCGCGCTGGCCTCGATCCCCGACCTACCCGTGGTGCGCCGCAACGGCTACGACCGCGAGGCCGTCGACCAGCACCTGCGCGGCGTGCAGGCCGAGCGCGCCGGGCTGCTCGCCAGCCTCAACGAGGCCCGCGACACGATGAAGGCGCTGGAGGAGCGGGTCTCCCGGCTGCAGGCGCAGGTCGACGAGAACGAGCGCCCGTCGTACGCCGGTCTCGGCGGCAAGGCGAGCGAGCTGCTGCGCCTGGCCGAGGAGCAGGCCGAGGAGGTCCTCACCGCGGCCAACCTGGAGGCCAGCCGGATCCGCGAGCAGGCCGTCCGCGACGCCGCCGCGATCACCGCGAAGGCCGAGTCCGACGCCGACGACATGCGCGTGGTGCAGCTCGGCGAGCTCGACGAGCACCGCAACCGCACCATGGCCGAGATCGACGCCGAGCGGAACCGGCTGCGTGCCGAGGCCGAGGAGGTGCTCGGTGCCGCCAAGCGCGAGGCCGCCCAGCACCGGCTCGCCGCCGAGCAGGAGACCAACGCGCTGCGCACGAGCGCCCCCCGCGAGGCCGAGCAGGCCCGCGCCTCCGCCGACCGCGAGGTCGCCGAGGCCCGCCGGCTGCTCACCTTGGAGAAGGAGCGGCTCACCCGCGAGGCCGCCGAGCACCACGCGACCG
This sequence comes from Marmoricola sp., assembly GCA_051961835.1. Classification (GTDB taxonomy): domain Bacteria; phylum Actinomycetota; class Actinomycetes; order Propionibacteriales; family Nocardioidaceae; genus Marmoricola. The sequence continues at coordinate 3,978 of JBQCCW010000189.1, forward strand.
CGATGAGCGAGACCGAGCGGCTCGTCCGCGAGGCCGAGGAGCGTTCGAGCGCCGCCGAGCAGCGCGCCCAGGAGGCCACCGCCGCCGCCAACGCGATGCGCGAGCAGGTCGAGCGGGAGGCCGAGCAGCTGCTGGTCCGCGCCCGCCGCGAGGCCGAGCAGGTGGTGAGCTCGGCCAAGAAGCAGGCCGAGGCGATCCGCAGCACCGGCCACGCCGACTCCGAGCGCGAGCTGGCCGCCATCCGCGCCGAGGTCGACCGCCTCGCCCGCCGCCGCGACGCCATCACCGCCCAGCTCGGCGCCCTGCGCGACGTGGTCGCCGGGTTCGGCGACGACTGATATGTAGGTCCCGTCTGTCAAGGGGCAGGGTGAAGCACCGCCACGGCTGGTTGTCGTGGCGGTGCTTCTGTTCTGGCCGGGAGGGACGGGATGCCTCGAGCGGGTCTGGTCGACGCACGTGGTCAGACTGATATGCGCGGGTTGGTTACCGCAGGACGGCGTTCGGCTGGAGCGCTCCGCTGGTGTCTGAGGTCGAGCGTCGCCAGCAGGCTGACGGCTCACAGTCGTTTCGCGGGTCGGCTCCGCACGTGCCCTTGGCTGGCTCGTCGGTTTCCGGTCAGAAGTTGGGCGGCGGCCTAGTCGGGCAGTGTGGCCAGCGACCAGCACCAGCCGGCGAGCTCGCGTGCGATCGCCGTGGTCGCGACCGTGTGCTTCTTCTTCCGAGCTGCATAGGTCTTCCAACGGTGGTTGAGGCGCTGGTTCCCCAGATGCCCTCGGGTTCGCGCTGACTGGGGTGCTTGGTCCCATCGGGCTTGGAGGACCTTTCCGACCACGTACTGCGGCTTGTGGTGCCAGGCGGCTTCGACCAGCAGCCGACGGACATGGGTGTTGCCGGCCTTGGTGATGCTGCCTTGGCGTCGGGACTGGCCGCTGGAATGCTCGCTGGGCACCAGTCCGAGGTAGGCGCCGATGCTGGATCCGGTGAACCGTTCCCAGTTGCCGATCTCGACCGCGAGTGCGAACCCGGTCAGGGTCGAGATACCGCGCAGGCAGCACAACTTGCGCACGGTCGAAGTGAACTCGCTGTCCGCGGCCATCGCGGTGATCGCCGCGTCGAGTCGGTCCCGACGGGCGATGGCGAACTCGACGGCCTCGAGATCGGCTTCATAGGCCGCGCGGGTCCCCGCTTGGTCGAACCGGATCCGGTGCAGCCACGCCTGGTGCGCACCGGTCCAGGCCTTCCCGCCGTAGTAGACGTGCCCGTGCCGGAGCAGCAGCTTCGAGACTCGATGCCGCACTCGCATGAGGTCACCGCGGACGTCCTCGCGAGCGCGCACCAGGTCACGTGCGGCTTCCTCGGTCACGCTCGGCACGCGGACGCTCGTGATCTGGCCAAGCTGAAGCAGCTGCGCAAGCAGAAGAGCGTCCTTGGCGTCGGTCTTGACCCGGTCGCCCGAGGGTCGGCTCAGCTTCGACGGCGCGGCGACCTCACAGCGGATCCCCACTCCCGCCAGCGCCCGGTACAGCCCGAAGCCCGTCGGGCCGGCCTCATAGGTGGTTGCGACCGGACCCGGCAGCCGTCGTAGCCAGTCGATCACGTCACCAGGGTTCGGAACGAGGGTGGACTTGAACACCTCGCCCGTGACCGAGTCCAGAGCGGTCACTACGACCGATCGTGCATGCACATCGAGCCCGACGCTCGTACGCTCAACAATCACCGGGGCCTCCTACGACTGTGGATAGGCCGAGCAGGCGGCCCCTGCTCGGTAACCCACGAACATGCGTATGAGAGGCCCCGGCCCGCAACCCCTCAGGACGAGGCGGTCATGTCATACCGTCTGAGGGGCGCGCTGCGAGCGGCGAGGAGCAACGCGACCGGGCGTGCCGGTGGCCCGGCGGACGTGGTCGTCTGCCGGGTCGGCGGTGGTGCGGTGGTGCGGTGGCTCAGATGGTGGTGCGGTAGGTGGCCCCGTCGGGGCTGGTCCAGAGGTAGTCCCCGTCGGGGAGGCGCCGGTAGCGCCAGGCGGTGAAGGTCTTACATCGGTGATGCCGTCTGCATAAC